>CAYZJE010000533.1:0-26370 GCA_964478485.1 uncultured Syntrophobacter sp.
ATGGCGCAGAAAAAAAATATTCTGGTGCTCAACGGGCCGAGCCTTAATCTTTTGGGCACTCGGCAGCCGGAGATCTACGGCAAGACGACGCTGGCACAGATTGAGAAAAAAGTCCGAGCGCTGGCTAAAGAGCTTGGCGTGGAAGTCGATTTCCGCCAGTCAAACAGCGAGGGCGAGTTGGTGACTTGGGTTCAGCAGGCGGCGGGGAAATTCGCCGCGATCGTGATCAATCCGGCGGCGTACACGCACACGAGTTTAGCGCTGCGCGACGCGATTTCAGCGGTCGGCATTCCAACCATCGAGATTCATCTGTCCAACATTCACAAGCGCGAGCAGTTTCGCCACCACTCGTTTATCAGCGAGGTGGCGGTGGGGCAAATAGCGGGATTCGGCGCTGACAGTTATTTGTTGGGACTGCGCGCGGCGGTCGCGCAGCTATGACCCATCGTTGGACGCTTAAAGGACGCCCGTTGGGATGTTTTTGCTTTTCATTTCCTGAATCAAAGAGTCTCGCTCTTTTTGTAGAGTGTCGATTTGGCTCCTCAGATCGCTGAGTTCCTTTTCTTTTGGCGTGTAAGTAGGAGCGTATGGAGGCATCGGCGGTGTATCACGTAGACCTCCCCCCCCAGGTACCTTCTGGGAGTCGTGAATTCTCGACGCGAAATCCATCGCCCAACTGCTAATGCCGTCCTTGCTCAGGTTTTCTGCTGTGCCGCCGCCCTGGGTAGCGTTAAAATACTTTTCTTTGGCGGCTGCGAGTTTTTGCGTCGTGTCAGCGAGTCTTTTTTGATACTCTTTTGTCTCTTCGGCGGCGATGGGCGCTGTCTCTCTAGGGCTCGGTGGTTGTGCTACGTCACGAATCGGGGCCGGTGCTGATTTTTGTGGCACGGCCCCAGATTGCCGCGATGATGCCTCCAACTCTGGAAGACTCAGCCCAGAGCGATTGGTTTGCCCGGCCTTTTCAATCGCTTGGATCTGATCTTTGGCGATGGCGATCTCGCCTCCGAGCCCAGTGAACTTGATCGACGTGCCTTCCTCGCGGTAGCTCTGCACGGTGATCTGCCGGCCGTTTTTTAGGATTAGAACATACTGTGCCTCCGCCAGGCTAAACCAGCAGGCGACGCAGAGAGCTACAGCGATAAGTCTAGCTTTCATCATGCTGGGAAGTATAGCACGAGTCGGGATTCGCTGGAACTCACTTGTCTTGGTTCACTGACAGTGTGTTAAAAAGACCATCGGAATGCTTCGACCCTTCGAGGGGCCTCAGGGCAGGCCCCCTCGACGGCCTTTAGTCCCGAGCCTGTCGAGGGGTCAGCATGATGGTTCGACAGGCTCACCACGAGCGGAGGAATGCCGTTCACCCTGAGCATCGTCGAAGGGTCGTCCTGTCGAAGGACTCCGGGAGAGCGTTTCAGCAATTTACCAGCCCTTTTGCCCTCGGTGTAAAAATGTTAGCGTTCGAGCGTCTAAGGGATGGCCACCATGAACAGTTCTGCTCTACGATCCTTTACGCTTGGACTGCTTTTTCTGTTTTTCGGCGCAGCCAAAATTATCTGGGCAGCCGAGCCGCGGGTGCAGATACTCTCGCCTAAAGACGGCAGCCGTATCGCTCAAGAGCAAAACATTATATTTGTCAGCGGCAAAGTGGCCCGGGATGCCGGCAGGTCCGCCAATGTCGATATTTTTCTCGTCATCGATATTTCCGGCAGCACTGCGATGTATGCTGGGGTGAATCTCGGCGATGCCGACCAGCCGCCTGACAGTTCCGGATTCGGCCTGCCGCAGATCACCATCGGTGGCATGAGCGTCGGCAGGCCGCCGGTTCGTAATCTGCGCAACTCCGTCCTTGCCGCTGAAATTGCCGCGGCGCGTCGGCTCCTGCTGCAACTGACTTCCCAATCGACCCGGGTTGGCGTCCTGACGTTCAGCGAGGGCGCGAGATTGATGCAGCCACTGACCCATGATTTCGACCAGGTGCGCCGGGTCCTTGACGATATCCTTCGCGCCGGTCCCGACGGCGGCACCAATATGGTCGAAGGCATCCGCATGGCGATCACCGAGCTGATGGGTTTAGGCAAGAGTGAAAGACGCAACGACGCGATTAAAGTGCAATTTATGCTGACCGACGGTTTCCCCTCTTTACCCATTGGCGGGGGCAGGTTCGCCGCACCGGAAGATTCCGATCTCGCGATCAATGCCGCGCGGCTTGCCGGCCGGGCCGGCATCAAAGTCAATGTTTTCGCTCTCGGCGAAGAGGCGCTGTCCTATCCCCGCGCCGCGGTGGGTATCGCCAAAGCGAGCGGCGGCACTTATACGCCGGTGCTCCGGCCAGCCGACGTGCTCGCGGCGGTTGAGAATATTTCCGCGGTGGGCGTGGATTACGTGCAGGTGCTAAACCAGACCCTCGGCCAGCGCGCGACGCAGATCCGCTTGGGCGCCGACGGATTTTTTTCTTCCGCGGTGCCGGTTGCCGAAGGGCGCAATCAGATCGAGGTCTTGGCCCGTGCCAGCGACGGCTCCAACGGCCGCGATGGAATCACAGTGTTTTATCAGTCGAGTAATCAGAAATCCCTGGAGCTGGAAGTTTTTCTCGAACGGGAAAGAAAGCTCAAGCTTGAGGTCGAGAGGCTAGGGCGAAGCCCAGCGGAAATCCAACGGGAAGTGGAACGTAACCGTGAAGATGGCTTACGACGACCGCAGCAATCGCCGCCGCCAACCGAAGGGCCGCCGCGCTAAGAATTCTCGTCTAGCAAACTTCCCGCCAACATTTAGCGGGCTTTTCGTTCAGCCTCGGCGGCGATGGCGATCTCTGAGGCGCCGGCGCGCTTAATGATCGACATTACTTTCACGGTGTCTCCCAATAACACATCCTTATCGCCCCGTAGGATAACCGTCTTATCCGGGCTCGTGCTGAGCGCTTCTTGAAGGGTCTTTTCCAAACTCTCTTCGCTAACTTTTTTCTGATTGACAAAAATTTCATGTTTTGGAGTGAGGGTCACGGTAGTGCCGCGCGACTCCGAGCGCGTCGCCACCGCCTTCGGCAGGTTGACCTTGCCGCCGGACTCGATCATCGCCGAACTGGTGATCATGAAGATGATCAGCAGCACGAGAAAGATATCGGTCAAGGGCGTGATGTTAATTTCGGCGACGATCTCCGAATTACTGTCATCGCCGCCGCCGAGTGGAGTCATGGACATGGCAAGTCACTCATCCGTTGATGCTCTGAATAATTTTCCCCACCTGGACGCGGAAAAGTCCGTTCAAGCTAGCGATGCGGGTCTGAAAATAGTTGTAAAAAATAACCGCGATAATCGCCACGCCCAGGCCCAACGCGGTGGCCACCAAGGCTTCCGAGATGCCCGCCGCGACGACGGCAAAACCGCCGGTGCCGTGCACCGCCATGCTCTCAAACGATTTGATGATACCTACCACCGTGCCGAGCAGGCCAATAAACGGCGCGCTGCTGGCCACCGTGCCGAGGATCCAGAGATTTTTTTTAAGCCGCTGAGCCTCTTCGAACATCGCTTCAGTGGCGATGCTGCTCGTCATTTCAGGGCGAGTGATCGTATCGTGGTTGAGAATGTTGAGCATGATTCTTCCCGCTGGACAATCGGTGTTCTGTTTGCAAATGACGATGGCGAGGTCGCGCTGGCCTTTTTTCAACGGTTCCACCAGCGATTCGGTGATTCGCAAAGTGACGGAGCTAATATTTTTTAGCGACCACAGCCGCTCCAGCACGACCGTCACGCTGATGACCGACATCAGAATCAGCGGATAGGTGGCGATGGCGCCCTTTTGAATGATGTCGATGAAATCGATTCCCTGCTGTTGCATGACTGTTCCTTCCGGATATTCCGAAAATGATTACCCTAAATGAAAATTATTGCAATGAATTGGGAGCCGCTAGCCGCGCACGCGAATAGCGACTTCGAAGCGAATGATCATCGGCTCATTGGCGAGATCTTTCAAACTTTCCGGTATCGCTGGGAACGGTGAAGCGCGCTTGATCGCGTCGAGGGCGCTGGCGTTCAGGCGCGCGTCGGACGATTCCAAGACTTCGGAGAGAGTAAGCTTGCCGGCACGATCGAGGGCGAAGCGGATCGACACTTTTTGCACGCCAGTCACGTTATCCGGATACTTCCACACCGACTCGACGCGCTTTTTAAGTTGATTGAGGTAATTGCCGTAGTCGGCGGCGGGAATGCCCTTGAGTCCAGTGACACCTCCCCCGCCAGCACCGACTCCCGTGCCGCCGCCGGCGATTCCGCTGCCGGTTCTGTTGCCTCCGGCCACGCCGTAGGTGCCAAGGTTCGCGCCATTCCCTTTGAGCGCGCCTGGGACCTGCGGCCCTTCTCTTAGCGCTTTGATGCCGGCGCTTTCATTCCCACCTTTGATTGCCGCTAAACTTTTTTGCTGCGCCTCGAGGTCCGCGGCGGCGTTCGATGGAAGATTGGTCGCGCTCTCTTTAGTCGGCAGTCTGACCAACGAATCCGCCGAAGTCTCTTGCGCATTCACCGCTTCACGGCGGCTATCTGTCGCCAGCACTTTTGGTCCGGGCAAGGCGATTGGCTTGGGTGCCGGCGCGGCTTCGACGTTCGCCGGCGGCGCGGGGACTGAGGTTTCCGTGGAGCCACTGTCCAATTTACCGGTTCGTTGCGCTGGCGCGACCGGCACGCCCAACTTGGGAAGCTCGCGCGGGCCGCCCGCGCCCTGGCCAGGGCCGATGCTTTTCGTCTCCGCACCGCTTCTCACTTCCATCAATTGGACGGAAATCGGCGTGTTATCAGGCTTGGGAATGGTCAATGTGGCGGCGCGCAATGCGACAAAGATTAATAGCCCATGAAACAGCAGCGATGAAACTAGAAACGGACTGCGAAGGAGCGAAGCGAAATCCGATTCGCCCCAATCGATGGATCCCCGTTCGAGCATAATTAGCTGCCCGGAGTTGCGACGGTTTTCAGTGCCGCGGCGGGAGCGGGGAGCTGTTCTTGTTTCTCGAGAATTTCCAGTCCGATGGCGCTGACATCGCGACGCACCAGGCGGCCGTTCTCGAAATAGCTCCATAGATCGGCAACGCCGTCGCCATTGAGATCGCGTTCTTCTTTAAACACGACTTCGCCATCGCGGCTGGGGTCATAATAGATCCACAGGTCCGCTCTTCCAGAGCCGGCGCTATCCTTCTCCACTTTTGCGATCCGGCCATTTTCGTAGCTGGCGCGATAGGTCATTCTGCCTTGGCCGCTCTCGTCACGTTCTTCGCGCACGATCTGGTCTTTGTCGTAATAGAAAACCACGTCGGGCCGACCGAGCCCTTTCGAGTCAACATCGCGGCGGATCAACTGGCCCTGGTTAAAATAGCTCCAAATATCAACCCGGCCATCGCCTTTGCTGGCTTCTTCCTGGCGCATGATTTCACCTGGCTTCTGTGGATTGTAATAAATCCAAAGATCCGGGATGCCGTCGCCGTTTACATCTCTGACTTCGACATTTTTAAACGGCGGCGCCGCGGTTGGTACCGCCACAGGTTTATTGATCCCTGCCAACTGGCTATTATCTGGCGCGCGATTGGCCGGCTGGGTTTGCCGCGGCAAGTTTTGCTGTGCCGTTGCAGGCGCGCCACTGGACGGAGGCTGTGCTGCAGGCGATGCCGCGGCGCCGGGATTGGCGATTTGACTCTCCAACTCCCGCTGGCGTGCCAGCTCTTGCTCGATGGCGGCTTCGAGCTGCTGATCCTTCTGTTGTTCGGTGTAAATCTGCTGGTTCAATTGGCCATAGTGCGAGTCCGCTGTGAACAAACCGGTGAGCAAACCGATAATCAAACCGCCGCCCGCGCCGTAAGGTCCCGCGATCGAGCCGCCCATGGCGACACCTTCCATCGCTTTATTCCAAACATGTTGCATTCGTTGCGAGCCGGTGATCGCCGGAGGCTGTGGCGGGTTGGCTGCGCCCGTGGTCGAATTAGGGTACTGCGCCGAGCCCGGCGGGTACTGCACCGCCACCGGTTCGCAAGCTGAGATGGCGACGAGCGTCATCAGTAAGAATAGACCAAATCGCCTGTTCATGGCTTCTACCTGAGAGTAAATTTTACTTCACTTCGCCAGCCAACTCCATCCCTCAATGCACACGCCCTGTCCGTAATTCATGGTCACGGAGGCTACCCTGCCATACTTCGACGCTCCTCTTCAACCGCGCCAAAAGGCGTCGACAAACGAGGCGGTTCAGCGTGGTCAACCTGCTCCTGACTAACGACTTGGCCGTCTTTGAAGATGTAGCGGGCGGTCACCCTACCTTGGTATTTTTGATCTTCGAGCTGTTCGACTTGCTCGCCGTTTTGAAAGCGGACCCAAACGTCAACTTGCCGGTCGCCATTGGTGTCCGCCTCTTGGTTGGCGATTTGGCCCTTTTCGTAAAAAATTCTAAGATCGAAAAATCCGTCGCCGTCAGTATCCCGTTGTTCGCGAATCATTTGATTGTCTTGAAAATAGTAGACCGTATCCCATTTGCCGTTGCCTTTGCTGTCACGCAGCCGCTTGTGCACCCGGCCTTGAGAAAATATTTCGATCAAATCGATGCGCCCCTGTCCAGCGCTGTCTTCTTCGCGTCGGATCACTTCTTCGCCACGAAAATGGACAATCCTGCTGACTTTGCCGTCGCCGCGCAGATCTTCTTCCTGTTTGACGAGCCGGCCCGCCTGATAGTAGCCCCAAAGATCGATTTTGCCGGTATTTTTACGATCGAGATCCACGCGCGCCAGTTGACCATTGTCGAAGTATGAGAAGCTATCGGGTTTGCCGTCGCCATTGGTATCTTCTTCGACCCGGCTGATCTTGCCGTCTTTGTAGTGTACGGTACGGTGCGATTTGCCGGCCAATGGGCCATCCTCTTCGCTACGCACCGGCTGGCCATTCTGATAATAAACCCACAACGTTGGCTGACCGGATCGACTGCTGTCTTGGCCTTTCCGTTCAATCTCACCCTTCGCGTCGAAGAACAACCAGGTATCGATCTGGCCGTCGTTTTTGCTGGCGATCTCTTGGCGGACCGGTTTCCCTGTTTCGTAATAGATGATGATGTCCGGTTTGCCGTCGAAGTTTACATCCTGCTCCACTCGGACTGTTTGTCCCTGAGAATTGTAATGGGTCCAACGATCCATCCGTCCGTCGCCATTGGTGTCTTGCGCCTGGCGTATAACGTTGCCGCGCTCGTCGTAATAAAAGCTTGCGGCCGGTTGTTGGCAGTTGGCCGTTGCCGGCGAGTGCAGCAACCAAGTCCCTAGTACAAGTAATCCGACGGTCGTGCGCCTGCAGCGCTGCATTTCGAGCCGATCAGCCTTTGCCGTCTATCCGCACTGAGGGATTGCTGCTCTGTGCGGTTTTGACCGGCGGTTCAGGGTTCTTGATCGGGGTTTTTTCGGCGTCGTTGATGGCTTTTTTGAATCCACGGACAGCTTCACCGAGGGACTTGCCGAACTCAGGAAGTTTACTCGGACCGAAGACGATGAGTGCGACGACGAAAATGACTAGGATTTCGGGTGCGCCAAGACTGCCAAACATAGGACACCTCCAGCGATGAGAGATTCACGCTACGCCACGGGTAAGGCTAAGTCAATTTGCGGTTTACCACGCTGCTTGCACCGGGAAAATCCTTGGTTGGTTTGCCAAAGGGGGCGGCTCCCCGATGGTTGTGGGACGCCAATACTCCGCCCACAAAGCGGCTGCGGTTATTTTTTTCGACACCGACGGGGAGAATTGCCCGTGTCGCGACACTCCTTCGATTCTCATGGCTTGCAAATGGGTGAATGTCAGGTAAACCTGATCGCGTGGTTTCGATTCCGAGCCCGCCGGTGAGTAAATTTTCCCAGACCCTTGACCCGCACACCGACCCTGCGACAATAACCGGACGACTCGATCGCTGGCTGCCATGGATTTTGGCTGCCAGCGCGTTCTTCGTTATGCCCTACCGGCTCGGTAGCGCGGCATTGTTTGAGCCTGACGAAGGGCGAAACGCAGAGAAGGCGCGGGAAATTCGGCTTCTCACTGATTGGGCCACGCCCCATGAAAACTTTCATCTGGTGCTCGACAAACCGATATTTTTTTATTCTATGTTAACCCCGCCTCTTGAGGTGGGCACAATTAAATGGGGTTTCCAAAGGGGGCGAGCATCCCCTTTGCAATATTTAAATAAGCGGCGGGGTTTGAGAAGCGATTTGGCGCAGCGACAAAAAAACTCGCCAGCATCGACAATTACGTTTTGCTTACCAAGCAATAGCGACATTGTGTTTGGCGTCGGGGCGGAAGCAGATTTGCAGAAAGGACAACGATGAATTTCTGGGAGATCGCGGTCGTGATGGGGATCGTCGAAGGGTTGACGGAGTTTTTGCCGGTTTCATCGACCGGTCATCTGATCATCGTCGGCCATATGCTGGGATTTGTCGGTGATAAGGCTTCGAGCTTCGAAGTGGCGATTCAACTCGGCGCGATTCTCTCCGTAGTGTTTCTCTATTGGCGCCGCTTTCTTGGGCTCGTGCCGACGAACTCAGGTTCCGCCGTTAACTCGCGCTCTACCTTGGAAGGTTGGTCTGGGCTTTGGCGTGTCGCCGCCGCCACCTTGCCAGCTTTGTTGGTTGGCTACCTCGCGCGCCATGGGATCAAAGAAAGACTCTTCAATCCCGAGGCGGTGACCCTCGCGCTGGCGGTCGGCGGAGTGGCGATTCTGTTGGTCGAGCGACGGATGGCGCAGCGGCGCTCGGGTTCACTGGATTCACTGACGCTGGCCCAGGCTTTCGGTATCGGCCTGTTTCAAATCCTGGCGCTGTGGCCCGGCACCTCGCGGGCTGCGGCAACCATCGTCGGTGGTATGATCCTGGGCCTCGATCGGAAGGGCGCCGCGGAGTTTTCCTTTCTGATCGCCGTGCCGGTGCTATTTGCCGCGACCGGTTACGAGCTGGTCAAAATGCGCGATCAATTGGCATTGGCAGACTCACTGGCGCTCGCCATCGGTTTCGCGGTTTCGTTCATCGTGGCAATCATCGCCGTCAAAGGATTTGTCAGCTATCTTGGCCGGGGCAAGTTAGCTCCCTTCGCTTGGTACCGCATCGTGGTTGCGCCGGTATTTTATTTCCTCACCCGCGGCAGCAGTTTGTAGCGTCCTAGCCACCGGTGGGCGGCAAAGGCCGGTCACTTGCGGTCGTGGCGGTGCTTGATCCAATCGAACAGCTGGTTGCGGTAATAGTAGGCGACGGCAAGGAGGCCGAGCGACAAGACCAGTATGATCACAAACATGCTGTATTCTTGATTGCGGATCGTCGCGCCCTGCATCGTCAGCAGGTAACTGCCAGGCAATCGCCCGATGATCGAGACCAGCAAAAAAGTGCTGAGTCTCATCCGGCTCAGGCCGAGCACGTAACAGAGATAATCCTTGGGAAATCCCGGAAACAGGAATAATAGAAAGCAGATCGCAACACCGGCATTGGTTGTCAGGAAATTGAACTTCTCCAACACCTCGCGTTTGACGAAGCGCTCGACGAAGGGCCGGCCGAGGATGCTCGCCAACTCAAAGGCCACCCAGGAGCCGATCGAAAGGCCGATTGAGGAGAGTAGGAAGCCGATCGTTTCGCCGTAAACGAAGCCCCCCGCGACACCAGTCAGCTCACCGGGAAAGGGCGCCGCGATCACTTGGAAAATCTGAAAGAGAACAAAGACGGCCGGGGAGTAGGGTCCGAGGTTCTGGAGAAACTTACTGAGCTTGTCGCTACTGGAATAGATCCCCTCGAAATCGTCGAGGTCTTCGCCGGCCGGAGCAAGTGCGCTAAAGGGCCGCGGAATATAGCGGCTGAAAATAAATAGCAGCGCGACCAGGCCAAAAAAGATCAGACCTCTGACAATCAGGCGGCGCCGTTGGTCGCTCATCGGGGCTTTATAGCAACTAAACTCGGCAAAGACGAGGGATTTCGCGATCGCCACTGAAGCACGACTCGCCAGATAAACCGACGGTTACGCCATCGACGATTCACGCATGACCCGGCGATTTCTTACCGGCTATCGGCCCTTTTGCATTTCCTTCAATAATCCTTCGACTTTTTTAAGTTCATCGCCATAGCCCGCCCAGTTGCCTTGTTTAAGAAACTCTTGGGAGCGCTGAAAATGTTGCAGTGCTTGGCGCGGCAGATTTCCGCTGTCCTTGATAGTATCGGTTGCTGGCGCGACCGCCGCCACGGGGGCGCTGTCTGGCGCCAGTTTAGCGCCGAAGATTCGCTGCATCGACTGCTCTAACGTTTCTTCCATGGCGATCTGATTGCCGAAAGCGACGATTACCCGTTTCAATTCCGGCAACGATCCTTGCTCGGCGGCCAAGTAAAGCGGCTGGACGTAGAGCAGCGATTTTTCAATCGGGATCGCCAGTAGGCTGCCGCGGATCACCTGTGAGCCACGCTGGTTCCACAGACTCAGCTGTTGTGAAATCACGGTGTCTTGATCGATGCGCGCGTCGATCTGTTTGGGACCGTAAACCAGTTTTGCCTTGGGAAATTCCAGGGCGACCAGCTTGCCATAATTCGCCCCGTCGCTGCGCGCGGCCAGCCAGGCGCGCATGTTGTCGCGCTTGTTAGGCGTGAAGGGCAACAGTAAGACGAACTCCTCCTTGGATTCGTCCGGCAGCCGCATGACCGTGTAATAGGGCTCCGCGTCGCGCTCCCGGTTATCGACGGTCCGGCGCGGAATGCTCAACAGGTCTTCTTTGTTGAAGAAGACCTGCGGGTCTTGCACGTGGTAAGTGCTGAAGACTTGGGCCTGGAGGGTAAATAGGTCTTGAGGATAACGGATATGCGAGCGGAGGTCCGCGGGCATGGCGTCCAGCGGTTTGAGCAGGCCGGGAAAAATCTTGCTGTAAGACTGAATAATCGGATCGCTGGCGTCGCTCAAATAAAAATCAACGCTGCCGTGATAGGCGTCGACCACCGCTTTCACGGTATTGCGAATATAATTTTTGCCCTGGCGGCGCAGCGGTTCGGAGTAGGGATAGCGATCCGAAGTGGTATAGCCATCGACGATCCAGAACAATCGCCCGCCTTGGGCGATGACTATAAAGGGATCGCCGTCGAAGGTGATGAAGGGCGCGATCTTTTTTACCCGCTCGTGGATCTGCCGGTGGTAGAGAATCCGGCTTTCAGCCGTCAGATCCTGTGACAGCAGTATTCTCAGCGTGGCGTGATGCGCCGAGAATACCAAGCGGCGCCACCACGAGCCGACCGAAACACCGCCCCGTCCCTGGTAGTCCGCATAGATATTCTTGTCGCCCGATGGATAGTCTAGCTCTTGCGCCTTGGACTTAACCAAAACGTAGTCGTTGGCAACCTCGCCGTAATAAATTTCCGGCCGGGTGATTTTCAGCGCCGTCGATGCCGTGGGCGGGATGTCTTTGATGAAAAACTCCGGCTGGCCGTTGGGCGTGACTTTGTTGACTGGCCCGAACACCACGCCGTGGCCGTGGGTGAACGTCAAATGTTCGTTGATCCAGTTACGGCTCTGCAGGTGCTGATGGGATAGCTCGCGCGCCGATAACATGACTTGGCGGTACATGCCGTCGATGGTGTAGCGGTCGTTATCGACGTCGACAAATTTGTAATAGGGCCGGATCTCTTGAAGCTGGGCGTAAGTGACGAGCAGGGGACGATGATCCCACAGCCGAATGTTGCTGATGGTCGATTGATGGCGCTTAAGATCGTTGGCGGTTAATTGCTCCTCCGCCAGGAACTCTTTGCGCTCGATCTTATCCAAGCCGAAGGCATGCCGCGTGGCTTTGATATTGCGCTCGATGAAGGGCCTTTCAGCGACCGCTTCGTTGGGCGCGACGCGGAAGCGTTGCAAGAGCGCCGGATAAGCGTTCAAGCCGAGCGCGTGTACGCCTACCAGCCCGCCTAAGCCGAGGAGGAGGTAGCGATAGCCATCGCGGAACGTTTGCAGGACGCAAAGCAGCGCTGCCAGAAGGGCGAGAAAGAAAAGTATTCGCAAGGCCGGCAAGGTGGCGTTAATGTCGGCGTAACTGGCGCCGAAGGCCACCCCGCGCGGCGAATAGAGCAACTCGAAGGCATCGAGGTAGTAACCGCCCGCCTTAACCAAAAGCAGTGCGGCTAGCAAAATCAGCAGATGGCTTTTGGCGCGGTCGGAGAGGAAGAGCCCGCTGGGCGAGTAAGCGATGCCGCGATAGACAAGATAAACCGCGGCGGTTACGATCGTCGTGAGAGCCAATGCGAACATCAGCGATTGATAGATAATCTGCAACCCCGGCAGGCGAAAAATGTAAAAACCGATGTCCAGATCGAATTGCGGGTCGCGCAGATTGAAATCAACGGGATTGAGAAACAGCGACAGCGGCTCCCAATTCGCCGCCCCCTGGGGCAGCGCCATCAAGCCCAGCACCGCGGTAGCCGGCAGCAGCAGACGTTTAAATAGTGGATCGATCAGATCCGGCGACGGTAACTCGATGACGTTATCGCTGCCCGAAAATCGCAGGCTGGCCGGTGTGGCCGCGGCAAAACGCACGTTGAAGTAAAAAAGCGCGGCGAACACTATCGCCGCGAACAGCCCCAACAGGGTCTTGTAGAAAAGAATCGTGGAAAATAGCTGCGTGTAACCGACTTCGCCAAACCACAACCAATCCGCGTAGAGCGAAATGGCTTGGCGCGAAAACAGCAGCGCCGCGGCAACGATGAAAAATGCCAGAACGCCAAATCTACGCATGGCTTCTCCTTAAATTAGTGACCCAACCACGAAATCAGCGGGAAATCGGATAGTCATTTGCAACGGATCGCGGCAAAGCAAAAAAGGCGTTGGAATTGCTCCCAACGCCTTTTTAGCTGATTTAGGGCCTATCGAACTGGCCGTTTGAATTATTCCGCGCCGACCTTTGGACGCCACTTGTCGAAACGTTTTTCGTAGCGGTCGATGACCTCCGTCAAGATCATTCCGCTGATGGCAAAGATCGCAACTCCGACGAAGACCTTATCGGTTTGGAACGTGGCGCCGGCGACTGTGATCATGAAGCCGATGCCGGCGGTGGCGGCGTAGAGCTCGCCAACCATGACACCGATGAGAGCGCGGCCGACTGCTAAGCGCAGACCGGTCAAGATGAACGGCACGGTGGAAGGGAGCACGACCGATTTGAAGATCTGCCATTCGGAAGCGCCGAAGCTTCGAGCCGCCGTCAGCAGATTTGCCGGCGTGGTTTTGACGCCGTCACGGGTATTGATCAAGAGCGGGAACACCGCGCCGAGGAAAATTATACCGACTTTAGAAAGGACGCCGATTCCAAGCCAGATGATGACCAAGGGCAGCAACGCGACGCGCGGGGTGGCATTCATCGCGTTAACGAAAGGGTCGCACAGGTAGGCGAACCTTTTGTACCAGCCGATGGCGATGCCAAAAGGGACAGCGAAGATAACCGACAGCAAATAACCCCAGAAGAACTCGATCCCGCTGATATATAAGTCGTTATAGATCTCCCCGCTGGAGAACAGTTGCCAGGCCGCTCTTCCGACCATCGACGGCGCGCTCATAAACATGGGGTTGATGAGGCCGGACCAGTTGCCGATGGTCTCCCATGTCAGAAAAAAAATAATTACCGCGGTGGTGCCAAGAATCAATTTTTCATTGTTGAGATAAAATTTATACGCGTTAGATGCTTCCGCTACGCGTATGTCTAAAAGTTGTTCTTCTTGAGCCGCCGGAGCCATAGGGTTACCCTCCAATTAAGGTTACTGTTAAGGAACGACTAATTCTTACCAGCCTGCGCACCTGTACCAAAAGCGCCGTACGTTGTCAACAGTAATCTAATTGCCGGTGAAAGGCAATTTATTGCGATCTCCTTTTTCGCCAAACCCAAGGGTTTATTGCCGCCAAACTTGACAATCGTTTAGGTGTTAACTATTTTACTTTGCATTAATCCCTTCAGGCCCAGGAGATAACATGAAACTGCTATTCATTACGCCACCCATGGGCAATTGGGCACCGTGGGGCGAGCGCCATTTCGCGGTTAACCCGCTGTATTCCCAGCTCGCCGCGTTCGTGCGCGAGAAAAAGGCCGCCGATGTCGAAGTCCTTGACTGCCGGCCACTGGGCTTGGACGATGAGCAGATGCTCGACGAGGTGCGGCGGCGGCGCCCCGATGCGGTTTTCTTTGGCGCGATGATCGCGGCCGCGGGCGGTGCCGCGACCTTGAACCGATTCCACGCCGCGATGCAAAAGATCAAGGATACCGCTCCAGAGATTGTCACGATCGGCGGCGGCTTGATGTATACCGCGGTGCCGCAAAAAATCATGACCGACAATCCGCAGTTGGATTTCGCCATCGTCGGCGTGTTTGGCGACAACGAATACACTTTAGTGGAGCTGCTCGAAGAGCTAAAAACTGCCGCGCCAAAACTCGCCGAGATCAAGGGTCTCACCTGGAGACGGGCCAGCGAGATCGTGCTCAATCCGCCACGGCCACTGATCCAAAATTTGGACGAGCTGCCGATGCCCGCTTACGATCTTTTCCCAATGGATAAGTACTACGGCTACTCCGTTATTCCGCACTACAACGAGGCGGTCACCTCGCGCGGCTGCGAGGGCGCTTGCCATTTTTGCTACGAGTGGTGGTTGGTCGATCCGCGTAGCCCGCGCGATTTCACCTCCCACCGCACTCGCGGCGGCCGGGCGGTCGCCGACGAGATGGAACTGCTCAATAAAAAGTATGGCGTCAAGGCGCTGACCTTCATGGACGACGACTTCAACTCGAGCCGGCAAAAGATGGTCGATTTGGTCGAAGCGCTGGAAGAGAAAAAATTGGCCATGAGCTGGTTTTGCCTGAGCCGGGCGCAGAACCTGATCCGCGACGCCGATCTGATACCGCGGCTGCGCAAAGTCGGCATGTATCAGGTTTTGATCGGCATCGATGGTGGCACCGACGAGGAGATCGCCGAGGCGCGCAAGGGGCCGATGAAGGTCGGCGTCAAGGAATTAAAGGAGCTAATCCAATTTTTGCGCAAGCACGATATCTCGACGATCTCGACCTACCTCAACGGCTTTTGGGAAGACGACGAAGCGAAAATCCGCCAACGGGCCAAGGCGGTCGACGAAATCGACCCCGATATCATCATGATCCAGGTGCTCAATCCGATCCCCGGTTCGCCAATCTACAAGGCCGCGGTCAAGAACAACATCATCGAAGTCGACAACCTGAGCCTTTACGATCTCGAACACTCGGTCATGCCGACCAAGCATTTGACCCGCCATCAGCTCGGCGAGCTGACCGGCTGGGCGTTCCAATCTTTCTACGGCAAACCGGGGAGAGTCGATCGGATCCTGAACGGTTACAGCTCGCCCTACGTGAGAATGAAATTCGAATCGTTCAAGAGCAACGCCGCCAAGTACGAAAAAGGCGCGGCGGAAGATAAGGTCGCCATTTAGTCATGGCGGAGCGACTCCAGGCTCGGCCGCTGGCGGATAAGGTCGTGCTGGTTACCGGCGCGAGCCGCGGCATCGGCGCGGCGGCGGCGATTCGCTTAGCTCAGGACGGCGCCGCGGTGGTGATCAATTACCATCAGAATAAGGAAGCGGCCGAGAAAGTTTTGGCTGAGGTCGTCAATGCCGGGGCACGCGGCATGATCTTTCAAGCCGATGTGACCGAAAGAGTTCAAGTCGAGTCGATGGTCAAAGCGGCCGAGGCGAAGCTTGGCGCCGTCGATATACTGGTCAACAACGCTTATTTCCCGTTTCGAGTCAGCCCGCTGCACGAAATTTCCTGGGAAGATTTTCACCAAGCGATCGAGCATGAACTGTCGGCCTTCTACTATTGTGTGCAAGCCTGCTTGCCGGCGATGAAAGAAAAGCAGGCGGGCCGAATCATCGTCATCAGCACGCGGCTGGCGCAGCAGCCGCTGCCGAGAATGGGCGCCTACGCGGCGGCAAAGTCGGCGTTGGAATCGATGGCAAACACGATGGCGATTGAACTAGGCCCGCTCGGGGTTGCCGTTAATGTAGTCACACCGGCGTTCACATTGACCGACGCGTCGTTGATCATGCCCGAGGCGTTTCGCGAGCGGGTGAAGGAAACTCGGCCACTGAAGAAGCATCTCTATCCCCAAGATGTCGCCGGGGCCATCGCCTTCCTGGCTGGCGCCGAGGCGAGCATGATGACAGGGAGCCATATTTTGATTACTGGCGGAAGTCATTTGCAGCGGTGAATGATTGCAAAATGCAAAATGCAAATTTTCGCCCCCTCCATTTTAGCGCCGACCGGTCCGGTAATTTTGCAATTTGCATTCTGCATTCTGCACTGTGCATTGAAAGCCCCTCCCCATGCTCACCGTCGATGAAATTGTCGCCAGACTGAAAGAGATCGTCGGCCCGCGGCGGATCTCGACCAACCCGATTGACAAGATCAATTATCAGCACACGCTGGCCTATGGCGCCTATCGCGCGTTACCCGATGTGATCGTGCGCATCGAGTCCGATGCCCAAGGCAATCACAAGGTTGCTGAAATTGTAAAATTTGCCAACGATAATAAAATTCCCATCGTCGCCAAAGGCGGCGTCGGCATGGGCATCAGCTCGCCGCTAAAAGGCGGGCTGCTGCTCGACATGCTCGGCATGGACAAGATTCTCGAAGTCAATCCGACCCTGCAGTACGTGATCGCCGAAGGCGGCGCGAGTGTCTACGCGATTCACCACGCGCTACGCCAGCATGGGTTAATGCTGCCCAACTTCGGCACCTACGGCCCGGCGGTGGTGATCGGTGCGATGATCAATAAGGGCGGCATCGGCTACGGCATGACGCGCTACGGCTGGATCGCCGACATGGTGCTGGGCTTGGAAGTGATACTCGCCAACGGCGAGACGATTCGCTTGGGCGCGCTAGCGAATCAGGATACGACTTTCGGGCCGTTTCAAAAATGGATTCACTTGCCGGATCTGCTCGGCCTGTTCACTTTGGCCGCCGGCTCCATGGGAATTATCAGCAAGGTTTGCCTGCGCGCCATCGAATGCAGACGCGAGTGGTTGCATGATTACTGCTACGTTTTTCGGCGCGACCAGCTGCAAGAGGTGCAGGACGCGCTCATGCAACAGGTGCGCGGCGAAGTGGTCTATGACATTCACTTCACCGATCGTTGGCAGTATCACTGGCCGATGGAAGAGGGTTTGTACGATAAGCGCAAGATTCCCGACGACGGCTGGTTTTTTCTGAAAACCGTGTTGTTGGCGCGTGATCAGGAAGAGCTCGCGTTCAAGGAAAAGCGCATGCGGCGGATTTACCAAACCGCCGGCGGCGTCGACGTGCCGGAGATCGCCGACAAGGCGATGGGCGCCAAGGCGCAGGAGTTGGGTCTCAACGGCTGGCCCGATTGGCATATCATGGGGCCGGATGGTTGGTGCGGCACGGTGGTGCGCCATACCGGCATGTTCGCCGTCACTTCGAAGATGTATCCGCTGACCTTCCTCAAGGAAATGTACGATCTCGACGAAGCGGCCAAGCGCGAGTGCGGCATCTGGGACGCCGAGCATTCGCCGCAACATGACAGTTACGTCACCCGCGATTTCGCCATCAAAGAAGAGTATTTCACCTTTTACAATCCCTACGATGACGAAGATGTGGCAAAGCTGCGTAAATGGATGGGCATGGTGCAGCAGTTCAGCAACGAGCGCGGCGTGGTCTGGACCGCACCGACGTTGAGCACTAAAGGGCCGGTGCCGTATCAGCGGTTGGGCAATCTCTACGACGTCGTCAAAGAGATCAAACAGTTGGTCGATCCCAACAATATTCTAAACCCAGGGGCGCTCTATTAAATTCGTTCAAGGTTCCCTTCGGCAGGCTCAGGGCCTGAGTTTATCGAAGGCAAGCGTTCAAAGGTTCAAGGTCAGAGTCGAAAATCGGAAAAGAGTTTTGTTGGCAGAGCTAAAGTAAGGAGAGCACTATGAGTCTGGGCAGACAAGATTTTAGCGGTAAAAAACTTTCGCCGCCGGAAGCCGACGCGGTGATCGCCGATCTGAAAAAATATCTACTCGACCTGGCCGACCGCTGGATTATCAAAGGACGCTTTCACACCGACATGGCCAACGGCACGTTGCCTTTGGAAGCGATCAAAATATTCTGGCAAAACTGGCATGGCTTCGTCGCCGAGATCAATAATTTTCACGGCGTCGCCTATCAGCGCCACCTGCCGTTTTTCAAACGCCATCCGGAGCTGCAAAAACATTTCGCCGCCCACGTGGCCGATGAGATGATCCATCCCAAACCGCCCGGCCACATCCAGATCGTCCTCGAACAGGGACGCAACTTCGGTTTAACCGACGACGAGATGGTCGAGTACGAAATGCTCGCCGAGTGCCGCGCTTTCCTTGAGTACTACCGCGGCGTGCTCTACGAGGGCACCATGGTCGAATGGTGGGCATCTTTTTGCGTCGAAGAAGCGGTCGGCCATTGGGCGAAATTCTTTGGCGGCGCGCTGCGCAAGGTTTACAACTTTCCCGAAGAAAAGATCGTCTACTTTCGCGTCCACGCCAAAGCCGATCTCGAAGAGCATGACGGCATCATGGCGCATGCCGATCTCGACTGGATGGTTTTGCAAAGGATGCTCGAAGAAGGTAAGGCGGAATCCCGGCCCGGCTTCAACTTGGAATACTGCATGCGCATGGGCACGGCCTACTTCGCCTGGTTCTTCGAAGGGGTCTATCAGCAGATCAAGAAGGAAGGTTTGTACAAAGAGTAAACATGGCCGATTCCAACAAAGAAGAACTTTCGCCCCGTCCGTTGATGCGGATACTCGGCGATTTCGCCAATAGTCAGATTCTCGACGCGGCACTGGAGTATGATTTTTTCACTTTGATTCACCAAGGCGCGCACACCGCCGAAGCGATCGCCCGTGAGGCCGGCACCGATCGGCGGGCGACGCGCATCGTGCTCGACAGCCTGCCGGCGCTGGCACTGATCGAAAAACGCGACGGTCAGTATACGCTGACGCCGACCGCTGAAGTTTTCCTGGTTAAGGGCAAACCTTCCTATTGCGGCGACTTCCGCCACGTCGCCTTGGCGCTCTGGGACGGCATGGCACATTTGAAAGAATCGCTCAAGAGCGGCAAGCCGCTCAGCCGCATGGACACCAACGCCGAGCTGCAAGTTTGGGAAAAGCTCGTGCTCGGCATCATCGTCATCGCCGAGCCTGCCGCCAAGGCGCTCTGCGATATTCTCAAAATCGGCAGCGAGCGCAAAGGCTTGCGCGTGCTCGACATCGCCGGCGGCTCGAGTATCTTCGGCATGACCATCGTCACGCGCGATCCGACGGCGCAGGTGACTCAGCTCGACTGGCCCAATGTCAACGCGGTGGCAAAGAAAGCAAATAAAGAGCGCGGCCTTGAGGGGAAAATTAGCTTCATCGACGGCGAACATCACACGGCGAAAATCGAAGCTAATTATTACGACCTGGTTCTCGCCAGCAATTTTTGCCGTTTCGAATCGCCCAAGGGAAACCAGGAATTATTTGCTAAGGCTTTTTCTGCGTTAAAACCTGGTGGCATCTTCGTCGTTAACGACTTCGTGCCCAACGAAGAACGCACTGAGCCAACCTTCGCGTTGCGCTTTTCCGTCTACACGTTGACGCACACGCCGGAAGGCGAGTGCTGGACATTGTCGCAATATTCCGACTGGCTCAAAAAGGCGGGATTCAATTCAATCGAAACGCACGGCGATATTCCGAAGACTCTGCCAGGGACGACGCTGATTGTGGCGACGAAAATCTAGCTTGTTGTTCACCACGAAGGCAGGAAAAGCACGGAGGCATTTCTTAGACGAGCTTTTTACCGCCGCTCTCCCCGCGGGTAAGGCCTTCAGCTTGCTCTTTGCAGTTAGCGATGATGCGGCGCCGCTTTGCCTTCCGGCGAGCACGAACATATAATCGCACCGAGTGAAACTTTTATTCGAATGGGACGCGAAGAAGGCCCAGGACAATTTCAAAAAGCATAAGGTTCGTTTTGAAGAAGCCAAGACGGTATTCAACGACCCTTTTCTGCTCACCTACAGCGACGAAGACCACTCGCAGAAAGAGGAGCGCTTTATCAGCATCGGAATGTCGACAGCCAACAAGATCTTGCTGGTGGTGTATTTGGAACAAGAGATGACCGACGAACTCATCATTATCCGCCTTATCAGTTGCCGCAAGGCGAAAGCGTCAGAACGGAGAATTTATGAAAAAGGCGAAAAATAGACGGTTGTCAGCGGCCAAGGATGACATGCTTCCCGAATATGATTTTCGGGGCAAGAAAGGCGTGCGAGGCAAATATTATCGCGCCTACAGGCAAGGACACATGGTCAGAATTTATGAAACCGATGGGACCGTGAGTGTTCAACATTTCACGCTCGCCGATGGCGCGGTGATGCTCGAGCCGGACGTGCGAGTCTACTTTCCAAACTCGGATGCCGTAAACAAGACTCTGCGCTCGCTGATTACGTTGGTGCCAGCGAAGTCCGTCCGGCGGAGATTGTCAAGGTCGACGTAGGGCAGGCGCTCGATTAAATCATCGTCGGTGTTGTTTTGGTCCACCAGCAGACATTGTTTAGGCTAGGACGGATGCCCGCGGAAAGATTCCTCAGACCAGTTTCTTGCCGCCGCTTTCCCAGCGGGTGAGGCCTTTGCCTTGCTCCTTGCGTGCAGCAATAATGCGGCGCCATTTTTCTTCGTCGTCGAGCATTTCATCTTTGTGGTTGGGCGCGAGTGCGGTGATCTGCAAGCGGTTGTTGTCGGGGTCGAAGAGATAAATGCTGCGCTCGCCTTCGGGTCTTAAGCCGTCATCGGCGCGTTTGTCGCCTTGACTCTTGCCGTCGTGGCGTTCGACCAACGCGACCATGGAGTCGAAATCTTCCTGCGGCACGTTCATCGCCATGTGGCAGCCGCGGCCGTGTTTCTTGCTGCGCTCCGACAATTCTGCGACTTCCACCAAGCCGATCATCTGGCCGTTGCGTGTCGGGATCAGCATTTCGTCGCCAAACGCGATTGGCACAGCCGTGCCGAGCGCTTTGGAGTAAAAAGTTAGGGCCTTTTTCATGTTACAAGTTTCGAATACCGTGTGGCTGATACATTCGCTGAGCGGCTCGACCCGGCGCAGGCAGAATTCCAAATGATTGCCGTCGGGATCGTCGAAGTAGATCGAGCGGTCAATTGGCGCTTCGGGGGCGTGCTGGACCGGCCCTTTGAATGGATGGTTGGCCCGCCGCAAGTTTTCTTCGACTTGGCCGAAACGTCCGCTAGTGACGCTGACGCCGATGCGCGGGCCGGCGCTCGCTGACGGGCCGGCGCTGATTCCCGGCAGGTGCAGGCCGATGATATTTTCGCCGGCGAGAACATAGGTCTGGCGCAGGCTGCCGTCGGGATTACGCCGGGTGGTTTTGAACTTCAAGCCAAGCACGTCGAGGTAGAAGGTTTGATTGGCTGCCAGATCGCGCACCGGAATGGCGATGTGATCGATGGTTTCAACCCCGTAGCGAATTTCTGCGACCATCTTAAGTTCCTCCGCGGACTGACAGCATTGGTTTCTATTTAGCTGATGCCGATAGAGAGCGTCAAGCCGCGACGTAAAAAGATAATATTTCTCGCCAAGCATGTCCTGAGCTGTGTCGAAGGGGCGCAAAGACGCTAAGGTAAGAAGGGAGAGAATTCCCCGTTCCCAAAACTTTGCGTCTTGGCGCCTTGGCGAGAGATAAATCCGAATCCGCTCAGATCAGTTCCGGGAAACTAAATTGCCGCTTTCCCAACCGCCGCGCGCCGCTTTTCTCAATGACGACCGTGTCGCCGCAGCGGATCGAGTCGGGGGCGTTACCCGGCATGGCGCCGGGTTTGAGAACAAAAACGTTGCCTTCGAGCAGCGGCAGATCGAGGTGCTGGGTGTAAGTCGCGCTGGTGTATATGTCGCCTTCGACTTCGCCGGTGACCTGCGGCCGGTCTTCGCCGATGCCGCGACCGTGCAGCAACATGCCTTTGGGAATGAAACCCGAGTCGCGCACGAGCTTTTGATAGAAGGCGACCACCTGGCGATAGGACACGCCCGGCTTCATGAATTTTATCATCTCGTCAAAAACTTTCACGCTGACCTCAAAGGCGCGCTGCAAATCCGCTGGGATTTTTCCTAAACAGGCGGCTTGCACGGTCTGGGCGATGTAGCCGCCGTATTTAGCTTCCAATTCGGTATTGATCATGTCGCCGGCTTGGAGCGGTCGGTGCGGCGCAATGCGGCAGGCCCAGGGCACGTCCACGCCAGCGCCCCAATGGGTCATCGACGGGTAGTCGCCGCCGTTGGCAATGATCGTCTGCCAGATGGTCGCCACCATGTCGTTTTCCATCACGCCAGGTTTCACCTTGGCGAGAATCGCCGCGACAACTTTGTCGAGAATTTCCGCGGCGCGCTCCATCCAGGCGACTTCTTCGGGGCTTTTCACCGAGCGGGCCTCTTGCAAAATTTCGCTGGCGTTTTCGAACTGTGCTTTGGGAAATGCTGCACGCACTTTGTCGAGCATTCCTGCGACTACGGTGCCTTCTGGAGCGCGCAAGAGGCCGCTTAAGCCGCTGACGCCGATGCGAGCATTTTCTAGTCTCAATTCTTTCATGCGCGCGATCAGCGGCGGACTCCACTCACGCCGCGAAGCACGGATGTCTTTGAGCCAATCCTGGGCGATGCTCCACCATTCAATCTCGTTGCCGCCGCGCACGAATGCCGTGGGTTCGCCTGATTGCGGGAAAACCACGGCGACTTCAGTTTGGTGGCCGCCGATGTGGGTCAGGTAACGAATGTCGGCTTGGAACTGATCCCAATGGCTTTGATTGGGAAAGCCGATGATGGCATCGAGTTTTTTTTGGCGCATGAGGTCGCGCACCCGGCCCCAGCGTCGTTCTCGCTCGGCCATGCTGAACTTAGGCAAACCAAAGCCTCTTTCGCCACTGTTGATCATTTCTTGTCGGCTCACTTTTCGTAGATTAATCATTACCTTATATGGTGTCAGGAGCGAGGGTTCAAGTTCAGCCCTAGAATTACCGAGGGCTAGCTGGTAGAGTGCCGAGCCGTGAACGCCACCAGCCTCTGCGGCACGGCCGCCAGCAGCTTTTCCGCTTAATTCTCCGCCCAAACCTCGATGCAATACCTAGCTATCTGCGAGGACGATCTGTTGTTTCAATTCATGCGCAACGTTGCGGCCGAACAGGGCGACGTGCGCTATCTGGTGCCCAATCCGCGCATCGCCGGACGGATCAAGCGTCAAGGCGGCAAGGTGCGCCATGGCGATCTCTACAAAGAAGAGACCTACAAGAAAATTAAGCTGCACCACGTCGATCAAGCGGTGGTGTTCGTGCGCGACACCGACGATCAGCACGCGGTATGCCGCCTGTTGCGCGAATTAGACAAAAACCTCGCGATCGTTTCTTTGACCTCGGAGAAAAACGGCAAGAAATCGGCCAAAGAGCCGGAGGATGCGCTGCTGCGCCACTTGCAGCTTGCCGATATCTTCGAGGAGTTTTGCGCCGCCCAGCTGCTCGACACTTTGAACATAAAGAAAGTCGAACGGATTCGCTCGCTGTTCGGCGAAGGCGAGAAGGTCAATATACTCTTGCAGCATGATCCCGATCCTGACGCCATTGGCAGCGCGCTGGCGCTGCGCGAGCTTTTAGGCCGCAACCGCGCGACCACGCCGATCGTCACCTTTGGGACGGTGACCCGGCCGGAAAATCTGGCGATGATCAACCTGCTGGAAATTCAAATCGAGCACATCACGCCGGGCGAATTGCACAAGGATGGCGCACGCCTCGCGCTAGTCGACGTGCAGCCGCCCTATTTCGAACAGCCGCTGGGACGAGTCGATCTGGTCGTTGACCACCACCCCAAACGAAGCAACTTCAAGGCGCGTTTCGCCGACTTACGTTCGGGCTACGGCTCCACGGCGACGATCTTCACCGAATATCTGCGCGCCGCCGGCATGGAGCCGTCACAGCGCTTAGCGACTGCGTTGCTCTATGGCATCAAGACGGACACGTTATTTCTCGAACGCAGCAATAACTTGGCCGACTTGAGCGCTTTCAATTATCTCTACCCGCTCGCCAACAAGGCGATGATCACGCGCATTGAGCGGCCGGCGCTGCCGCGCGAAGATCTCGAAGCGATGGGCCGGGCGCTCAGCCGTTTACAGGTCGATAACGGTGTTGCCGTGATTTACTTGGGCGAAGTGAATCGCGAAGACGTGATCCCGCAGATGGCCGAGTTCTGCCTGCAGATCGAAGGCGTCGATTGGGGTGTGGTCTCGGGCTTGGTCAACGATCGGGTGGTCATTTCCGTGCGCAACGTCGGCTACGTCAAGAGCGCCGGCGATATCATGAAAAAACTCTACGACGACATCGGCAGCGCCGGCGGTCATCGCGCCATGGCCAAGGCCGTGGTGCCCATCGAGCGCTTCAAAGAGCGTTTCGGCGAAGTGAGCGAAAAAGCGATTCGCGAAGCGATGTTGCCGATGATCGTCGACCGCGATCAGATCGAGCTTGAGCTACACTGAGGCGGGAATAATTGGAGTGATGGAGTAATGGAGTATTGGGTTTTCCGGAACCCAGCACTCGATTATTTACTCCAATACTCCACCACTCCAATTGACAACCCAACCCACACCGCGATAGGTTCGGCTCGATTAGACCAATCGGGAGGTCGCTATGGAAACCGCCAACTTATTGCAGAAAATCGACGAAGCGCGCGAGCAGAAGACTCGCAACAGCCATTTGTTCGGCACGGATAACTTTCGCTCGTGGATGCTTTACTTCGAGCCGGGCGATGAGACGCCGATGCATTTTCACCAAAACCCGGAATCGTTCCTGGTGGTGCAAGGCCAGTGCTCGGTGAAAGACCTCAAGGGCGGCGAGCGCGTTTTCCAGAAGAACGACATCCTTTTCATTGGCGCCAAAGAATATTATCAGCTGATCAGCGCGGGCAACGAACCTCTGATTATGTTCGGCAATCGCTCTGAGCCATTCGGTATCGGCATCACGCGGGTGGCGGAAGCGAAATAATTCTGTTCAATTCGAATTTTTAAGGAGGAAAACATGCCTAAGATAAAACATTTGGCGATACGCACAGAAGACACCGGTAAACTCGCGACGTTCTACATGGACGTCTTTGAAATGCAGATGCTGCATAAAGATAAAAACGAAGGCGGCGCGATTTTTCTTACCGATGGCTATTTCAATCTCGCGATTCTGCCCAATCATGAGCAAAACGCGCCTAACGGCCTCTATCACTTCGGCTTCGAAGTGGAGAGCGGCGAGAAGATCGTTGACCGAATGAAAAAGGTCAACCCCAACAAGCTGCCGAAAGGTCGCCCCAACGGCCGGCCCTACGCCGAGACCCGCGGTTCCGATCCCGATGGCAACTACTTCGACATCTCAGAGCATGGATTTTCCGTGGCGGTGCCGCTGGGTGAGGAGAAGAAGCCTGAATAAATCGCCCCTACGTTGCGAAGGAATCATTCGATGCGTTGTTTAGCGCTGCGATGGCCGGATCTTCGTCGGAAGATCACAAACGCAATTTGGCCGGCGATTCCTAGAATTGCCTTGGTCTTTTGGCCAGTATTGGCTGTTCTTCTTCCTACCTTTTCCGTCCCGAATCCCTCGAGCGCCCAGACCAAATCAAACCTCTCCTCCAGCGTGACCAGCGAAACCATGACACACGTCTGGGTGGCGCGGGAGCGCGGCTTGTTTAAGAAGCATGGCGTCGACATGCAGTTCATCCTCATGCCGCGTAATCCGTTAGCGATCGCCGCTCTGCTCGCAGGTGAAATTGACGCCGCGATCATCGGCCCTGGACATCTCGTCAATGCTGGTCTGAGCGGCGCGGAGCTTGCCGGTATCGCCAACTTTAATCAAAAACTGGATTACCGGCTCAACACCCGCCCCGACATTAAGAAGCCGGAAGATCTGCGCGGCAAGCGAATCGCCGTCAGCGGTCCGGGTTCGACGTCGCATCTGGTCTCGATGTTGTCGCTCCAAGGTCTCAACATCGACCCGACCGCGTGGAAGATTGCCTTCCTGACCATACCGGGGACGGAAATGAACCGCCGCTTGGCGCTTGAAAGTGGCAGCGTCGACGCCACCATGCTCCGAGGCTCAATGGGCGATGTCTACGCTAACAAGGGTTACAACCTGCTCTACAACTTAAGGTCGGCGGGGGTTACCTTGCCGCAAAACATGCTGGTGACGACGCGGCGCACGGCGGCGACCAAGCCACAGGTGATCGAAGGCTATTTGAAAGCGATGGTCGAGGCGATCGCGATGATCGCCGATCCAGCCAACAAGGAACTGGTAAGCCGCCTGCTGGCGTCCAA
>CAYZJE010000534.1:0-8628 GCA_964478485.1 uncultured Syntrophobacter sp.
TCGCAGGATCGCAAATCGGTGCCACGCAGTCCAAATCGAGACCAAGAAAAATCATGAGTTATCTATTTTAAATCAAGCAATTATCACTTTCGGCCTGGTCAATACCCGGACGGGAGTGTCTTCACGCATATAACTCATATCATAGGGATTTTTGAACGCTTTTATCATGAAGTGGGTTGCGCCGACTTGACGATCGGGACAATCTACTGATACCAAAAACCTGAAATCATGGTCCGGCCCTGGCGCTGAGAAGCTATGGAGGAATTTATGGATAGCCGCGAGTTCGCCAAATCTCTTGAGAAACAAGTCGTCGAGTTCTGCAAAAATTTGGACGCCAAACCGCCAGCCTACAGCTTCATCCCGCTTACCAACGACGAGATGAGAATCAAGGTGATGCAAAGCCGGCTATTTAACGAAATCCGCGCCGGAGAGATCTTCGGCGGTTGGTTGAAAAGCACACCGGAGTTGGACGTGAAGAAAACTCTCGCCGAAGCGACTCATGAGGAATACGAACACGCGACCTTCTTGGAAGAAGCCCTGCGCAGCAAAGGCGCCACGCCTTACGAGTATAAGCCGCTGCCTGCGCAGATGGCGATGTTCAATGCTTTTGAAGGGCTCACCGACACGGTGGAAAGAATCGCCGCCTTTCCCATGGCCGGCGAAGGCGTGGCGGATTATTTGATCGCGAAAAGTTTACACGCTGGCACGGTGCCAAGCTGGATCACCGCGCCGTATCAAAAAATCCACCAAGACGAAGCCGAGCACGGCAACTACCCGTTCGAGATTCTCGTCAAATATGCAACGACAGTAGAAAAACAAGAGAAAGCGGCACGCGCAGTGGCAATGAGCTTAGTTCTGCGCCGCGCTTATTTCGACAATCTCGATCGCTGGGTGTACGAAGACAAAATCTACTAGGAGTACTGGCGCGTCGCAGTATTGGGGCTTAATCCATTACTCCATCACCCCAATATTCCAATCATTGCGACAGCGACCTTAGCTCAACGCTCGTAGAGCTTCTTGATAAACCCGCTCTTGTCCAGCTCCGTGACGAAACTCGGGTCGGTGAACTCTTCCGGCTTGTGACTCCAGACGTCGTTGCGTGTCATCGCGACGTACTCAAAACTGATCTTCATCCCCGGATGATTGGGGTACGGCGTCGGCAGGAACATCTTTGAAAATATATCGTAAGATTCATTGACCAACTCATCGTCAGTCAGTTTCATGACCTTCTTGATCACTTTAATGCTAAACTCGCGATTGGATTTGAACAGCGCGATCCCTTCCAGGTGCGCCTTCATATATTGCATAATCAGCTCCCGATCGCTTTTAATCGCGGCGCGCCGAGTGGTTATTTCCATCCATGGATAGTCGAGTTCCTTGGCGGAATCCCAGAGCATGCTAAAACCCATCTTGCGCGCCACACCGTATCCCGGGTGCCCTACCGCTGACGCTTCGACCGAACCGGCTTTGAGCGCCATAACCCGCTCGTTATCGCTGCCGCCGGTCATGAGTAGAGTTATGTCGCGATCGGGATTGAGCCCTTTCTTTTTGGCTATGGTGCGAACTAAGAAATCGGTGAGCGAACCTAAACTAGAAACGCCGATCTTCTTGCCCTTCAAATCCTCCGGCCGTTTGATATCGGGCCGAACCATCAAGGCATGAACCACGGCTGGCATTGTGTGCGCGAGGATCGCCATGTCGGCGCCTGCGAGATTAGCCGCGATGACGGTCGGCGTGGCGATGGGAATGATGTCTAGATTACCGCTGATCAACGCTTTCGAGCCGATCCCCGACCCCATGACGGTGATGACTTCGGCGTCGAGTCCGTACTTCTCATACAGTTTACTTTCTTTGGTGATGAAGATGATGATGTTGCCCATGCCGATGGAGGGCACGCCGACACGGATTTTTTTCAGCGGCTTGTTTTGCGCAAACCCCGCGGCGGCCAGTGCCAACACTAAAATCATGGCAGCAAACGCGCAAACGAACTTAAAGCGAATCATGACTTCACCTCGAATCGAACGACTGGAACCATATCTATCAAATCATCTGCATATAGACGTCGACCAGGGCAGGTCGTTTTTCTTCCTTGATAATTTTAATCGCTCGTTCCACTGTCGGGCGAATCTGGTCGGGCTCGGTCACCGGCCCTTCGCCGTGTATGCCGAAGGAGCGTGCCAGATTGGCGAAATCCACCGGCGGTTTGGCCATTTCCATACCGACCAGTTTATTCTCCACCGGCCGCCCGCGCGTGATCGCGACCTTTTCCTGATGCTCGACGTCGTTATAATAAACGCGGTTGTTGGTCATCACCGTCAGTAGTGGGACGCCCGTATTCGCCGCCGTCCACATGGCGCTCGAAGTATAAAGCATCTCGCCGTCGCGCTGCAGGTTGACGCAAATCTTGCCGGTGCCGCGATAGGGAAGCGACGCGCCCACCGATGCCGCCGGCCCGTAGCCCAAACCGCCGCCGCCATAGCCGCCAAGAAAAAGTCCAGGTTTGTCCCAAGTCCACAGACGGCTCGGCCAGCCGCGAAACGCGCCGGCGACCAAGAGCCAATCTTCGTTCTTAATCGCTTGCCAAACCTCGTAGGCCAAGCGCGGCGGCGCGATCGGCCGCTCATCCCAGCGCCGTTTCAAAATCTCTTGCCAGCGCGCGTGATTCTCGGCATGCTGCGCGGCGAATGTTTTAGCGCGCTCTTCGACGACGCTTTTAGAGAACTTTCCTTGACGTTGAATCTCCTCGGTCAACGCCGGCAGGAAAACCCTCGTGTTGGCGACGATCGGCACATCGACCGGCGCGAGCTCCTGAAAGTCGCTGGTCCAACCGCGCATCGAAATGTCCGCCAGCGTGACGTTAATCACCTTGCAGCCGGGCTTGGTGGCGGGCACCGTGGCGTGAGTCGTTGGGTCCGATTTGACCAGCGCGCCGTAGAGATCAGTCACGTCCAGACCCAAGATAACATCGGCATCGGCAATCAGCTGCTGGTTTCTCCCGGTGAGATTGAGCGGATGAGTGTTGGGGAAATTCAATCTCGCGCCGAGATCGATGACGGGAATCGATAATAAGTCGGCGAGCTGAACCAAACTCAACACGGCGTCATTATTCCTACCGACGTAGTCGGCAAGGATCACCGGATTTTGCGCCGCGGCCAACAGGCGCGCCGCTTCCTTGATCGCGCTGCTATCGGCCTGCAAGGGCGCCGGCGGGCGAAAGCGGCTCGGGTCGGGCAGCGGAATTTCTTTTTCGATGGCCGCTTCCTGGTCGGTGACATCGAAACAAAGATAAACTGGCCCGGTCGGATCGCTCATCGCAATCCGATAGCCGCGCATCATCGACGAAGGAATCGCCTCGATGCCGACGGGCTGGTCGTCCCACTTGACGAAGTCGCGCACCAGATTGCCCTGTACCAGCGCGGTGTGAATCCAATCGATCCACGGCCGCCGTTTGCTCGAATTCATCGGCCCGGTGCCGCCCATCACCATCACCGGCGTGCGGTCGCACCAGGCGTTGTAGATCGCCATCGACGCATGCTGCAAGCCGACGACGTTGTGCACGATCGCCGGCATGATCTTCCCAGTCGCTTTGGCGTAGCCATGGGCCACCGCGACGGCGATCTCTTCGTGGCAGCATAAAATCATTTCGGGATTGGGCTTGTGGCCGCTCTCGTAGTTGACCAGGGAATCGTGGATGCCGCGAAAACTCGAACCGGGATTGAGCGCGACATATTCGATCCCCAAAACTTTCATCAAATCGACGATCAGATCGGAACCATAGCGTGCAGCCATAAAACCTCCAATTGAAGTGTGTTTCTCGAACTTTTAGGAAAAAGATTTTCTCCCGCAAAGGCGCTAAGGCGCAAAGGGTGTCATTTCGACCCCTTCGACAAAGCTCAGGGTAAACTCCAGGAGAAATCTTTCTTAGATCCCTCACATTCGTTCGGGATGACGGGCCTTGGCCCGTCACTTAGCGTCTTTGCGCCTTTGCGGGAGACCTCTTAATCTTCCAAAAAAATTGGCGCGCTCTCAGACTATTGCTCGTCCGCGAGCGCGCCAATCGGTTACACCACTGATCGAATCGCCGGTCTACTGCAGCGGATGCGGGATGTCGATGTCGTAGAGCTTTTTCACGTTGCTGTAGACCAGCTTCTTGCGAATGTCCGCCGGCAGGTGACCGAGATCGCGATCAATGTATTTTTTCGATTCCGGCCAGGTCGAATTGCCATGCGGATAGTCGTTGGACCACATGCAGTTGTCCTGTCCCCACCATTCGAAGTTATGGCCCGCCACGGTGTCGCGGAAGAACGTCCCGTAAATCTGCGTCTTAAAATACTCGCTCGGATTCTTGGTCATCGGGGGCGGATTCTCTTTTTTGAAACGGTTGTAGTAGTAGTCCCACTGCTGCATCATGAACGGCATCCAACCGATTTCATTCTCGACGCTGGCGAACCTGAGCTTCGGATAACGGTCCAACACGCCGTAAAAAACTAATTCGAAGAAAGCGTGGATGATTTCCGCGAGTTTTAGATTGACGCTGCCGCGGTACGCTTCGACGCCGGTGCGCTTGTTCCCGAACACGGTCTGCTTGTGATAGCCGTGGCCGGTGAGAATGTGCAGGTGCACCGGAATCGCCAAATCCTGCGACGCCGCCCAGAACTTGTTGTAGTGCTCCGAGTGGAACGGCAAATCCGGATGCGGTGCTTGCCAAATGATCGATCCTTTTATGCCAGCCTTGGCGCAACGTTCCAGTTCTTTCACCGCTTCGTCGATATTGTAAACCGAGATCGCCGCGATGCCGATCAAGCGGTTCGGCGAAACTTTGCAGTAGTCGATCAGCCAGTCGTTATAGGCGCGAAAGCTGACTTCCTGTAGCTTGGCATCGTCCATCGCGAAGTGCGGCAGCAGATAGGTCGGAAAAAGCACCTCAGCGCTGACGCCGTCTGTTTCCATCTCTTTGATTCTGCTGTTTGGGTCCGAACCGCCGGGATGGGTTTGAAAGCTGGACCCGACTGCCAGTTTAGGAAAGCGCGGCACCTGATCCTTAAAAGACTGCGGCGCACGCTCGGCTAAAATCTCCGACGGCTCCATCACATGGGAATCCGATGAGATCAGCACTTCGAAACCTGCATTATTTCCGTTACCAGCCATAGTATTTCCTCCTTGGACTGAATCTGCGAATCCTAGCAATTGCTTATACTGGAAGGTCTACCACCATCGGCATCAGAGCGTCAAGAATGGCGAGGCCGCGTCTAGCGTCTGGCGTTTAGAGTCTGGGGCTTACATCAACCCGAGACGCTAGACCCTAGACACTAAACACAGTTCTTAGAACAACCCTTCCTTCTCCAACTTCCTGACCACCCGGTCGTCGATGATATCTTCGACTTTGAGTTTACGAATTGGCTCGCTGGTACGACCGAGGAGGCGAAGGACGTTTTGCAGCCCCTCACGGTTTGGATAAATTTTCTTATCGTAAAGCGTGCGCATCACCTCATAACCCGCCGGCCATGGCGCCGATGGAAGTCCCCGTGGCGGAACCGACATGAAACTGAGTCTCCCCACCGGCCAACGCCGACATGCCCACCTGCGCGTTACGCACGTTGACAATGGTCGCATCGATTCCATGCTTCTGAAAAATCCCCGCATCCCGCGCCACCCAAAGAATGCCGCTGCGCTCGTTAAGCCCTCCGAAAGTAAAAACAGCTTTATGCGGCGCCGAGGCGGCAAAGAGCGAAGCAGAAAACACCAGCGTGACCGCAACGAACGCAGCCAACACAACCACAGCAAACCTTTGATTCATCGTTTTCCCCCAATCGAAAATGTAAATTCGTTCACATAAGTTCATCAAGCAATGCTTTCGCTGCTTTTAAATCAGCTGTGTCGAAACCCTCGGTAAACCAGCCGTAAATTTCTGCTAACAATTTTTGCGCTTCCGCGTTTTTCCCCTGTCTCCGCCACAGACAGCTCAAGCTCATCGCCGCGCGCAGCTCCAAAGACTTGGCACTCTGGCCGCGCGCAACTTTCAGCGCGTCGTGGAAACACACTTCGGCCTGTTGTTCGTCCGCGCCAGCCTGCGCCAGCAGTAATTCACCTTTGATGCGATGCAGCTCGGCTCGGTAATAACTAACCTCAGTCTGGTGTAGTCTGGCTAGCGCTTCAATGACTATGTGAAGACCCTCGACGGCTTGCCCTGCTTTCATGTAGGCCTCAGCTAACAAGGCAGAATAATAAGCGACCAACCGCACGGACGCTGCACCGGCTCGCTCGGCAACTAGAACCTTAGACATCTGTGTTATGCCAGATTGCGAATGACCCTCTTCGACCAAAAGCCATCCTTGCAGGAAATTCCCCTGCATTCGGCGAGGAGAAAACCCTTGGTCCTTCGCAAGCGCCATGCCCTCTTCTACTTGCGCCTGAACGGCCTGCCGATCCCCAAGGTGCTGATGAAACCAAGCGGCGAAGGACAAAGCATTAGAGATGGTGGACGGGTGAGATAGCTCGCGAGCCAGGACCAATGAGTCCTGGCTTTTTTGCAGCGCTTGGTCGGGATAGCCAAGCTGCCACAGCACCTCCGCCGCATGGTAGGCGCTGCAAACTCCAGGATCATGTCCTCCGAAGAGAAAAGCATGGTGTTTGTGCTTCTGTCGATCGTACAGCGCAAATCCCTGCTCCATATGATTCCGTGCAGTCGTCAACTCGCCGAGAACGGTCAAATTGGCCCAAAGTTCGTGGTGGGCTTCCAGCAACAATGCGGGCTCCTGTGCTTGCTGCGCTAGACTCAGGAGTTGCTCTCCCAATTCCCGCCCCACCCTCAGCTCCCCGCGAACGTCGTGCATCCTTGCCAATCCCCACAACACGGGAAAAAGTTGAGGCGTCTCGCCCAACTGCTCGCACAGCTCCCGTGCGCGGGTGTAATTTTCTTCGGTTGCAGTTGCCGCAAAGCCCCTCGTGGCAATCAACGCAGGACCGAGATCGATGCGGATATTGATGGCTTTCTCAATCGTCTGCTTAACTTCGGGAAGATGTTTGATAACGTCCAACGCCTGCTCGAAGTACGCGATCGCCTCTCGTGTGGCAGAGCGGCTTGCGGCCTTCTTGCCGGCCTGATGAAGGTAATCTACGGCTTTCTCCCACAGTTCGCCGCGAAACGCATGATGGGCGAGCAGCTCAACCTGCTCGGCGAGTCGATCCGAATACAGTTTCTCAATCGCTTCCACGATCCGGGCGTGAAGCACACGCCGGCGATCCTGGAGCAAACTTCCGTAAGCGACCTCATGAGTCAGCGCGTGCTTGAAAGTGTATTCGAGGTCGGGAAACAAGCGTGTCTCGTAGACAAATTCTGCCGCTTGCAGATGGCCCAGCTCGCGTCTGAGATTTTCTTCGGACAGTTCGGCGACGCCCTGGAGCAAGGCAAACGGGAAATCCTTGCCGATAACCGAAGCGCACTGAAGCAACTGCTTCGCTTCGAGCGCGAGCCGGTCGATGCGGGCGGCGAGCACGGCCTGCACCGAGGCGGGAACTTGGATGCTTTCGATCGGTTTGGCAAGCCGATAATTGCCCCGCTCGCCGGCAACAACGTTCATCTCGACCAGAGTGCGTACGCTCTCTTCCAGGAAGAAAGGCGTCCCTTCGGTGCGCGCAATCAACAGATCTTTAAGCGGCGCAAGCGCGCGATCGTCGCCGAGCAGAGCGCCGAGCACTTCCATGGCGCTCTCGGGCGGCAGCGGGTCGATGCGAATTTGCGAGTAGTAAGTCTTGCTGCCCCAACCATGCTGGTACTCGGGACGATAATTAATTAACAGCAGAAACCGCGCGGTTGGCACGCTCTCAATCAAGCTGTCGAGAAACGCCTGGGTCTCCGAGTCGATCCAGTGCAGGTCCTCGAAGACCACCAGCAACGGCTGCACCTGACTTTCTCTGAGAAGAATCCGTTTGACCGCTTCAAGGGTGCGCCGGCGCCGCTCGGCCGGGTCGAGTCCCTGCCAGGCGTTGTCATCGACTAGAACATCCAGCAGAGTCAACAATGCCGGCAACGTCGACTTGAGCGCTTCATCGAGAGTGAGCAGTTTGCCGGTGACTTTTTCGCGGATGTCGCGCTGACTGTCACGGTCTTGGATTTTGAAATACGCTTTAAGTAAATCGATGAGCGGCAAGTAGGGAGTGGCTTTGCCGTAGGAAACTGACCCGCTTTCAATAATTAGCCAGTCGATGGCCCGGTGCGAGTGGGTGAACTCATAAAACAGCCGGGATTTTCCGACTCCAGGTTCGCCGACGACGGCGACCACTTGGCCATGGCCCACGCGCGCATGTTCCAGAGTTTGTCGCAGCGTTTCGATCTCGCCGTCGCGCCCAACAAAACGCGTAAGGCCGCGCGCGGCGGCGGCTTGTAAGCGCGTGCGCGCCGCCCCAGCGCCGGCGAGCTCGTAAACTTCGACGGGCTCCGCCATTCCCTTCACATTCACCGGACCGAGAGGCTTTACCTGAACGTAGCCTTCGGCTAAGCGCAGAGCATCCGGCGTCATCAAAACCGAACCCGCCGTCGCCATCTGTTCCATGCGGGCAGCCAAATGCACGGTCTGCCCAATCGCCGTGTAGTCCATCTTCAAATCGTTGCCGATCGCGCCGACCACC
>CAYZJE010000535.1:0-10701 GCA_964478485.1 uncultured Syntrophobacter sp.
CGGCCGGGAAATTTCCGCGTCGTCGTCGAATCGTAATTTCATCGGCCGGCAGGGGAGCCCACAGGGACGGACCTTACTGATGAGTCCGGCGATGGTGGTGGCGGCGGCGCTCAACGGCAAAGTGGTCGACGTGCGCCAGTATGAATAGAGTCTTGCGACTCTAGAAGGACAATCGAAGAGATTATCCCGCAAAGGCGCAAAGGCGCTAAGTTTCGGAAATCGGATTTTTTACTTTGCGCCTTCGCGCCTTTGCGGGAGATATTTCCGAATTCACGAGGAGCTAATGGCCAACATTGTTAAAATTATCAAAATCAGCGGCACTGCCGTGCCGATGCGCGGCAACGACATCGACACCGACCGGATCATTCCGGCGCGTTACTTGAAAGAGGTCACCTTCGCGCGCATGGGCGACTATCCATTTTTCGACGAGCGCTACAGCGGCGACGGCAAGAAGAAAGATCACCCGTTCAACGATCCCGAATATCGCGGCGCGTCGGTGTTGTTCGTCAACAAGAACTTCGGCTGCGGCTCCTCGCGCGAACATGCGCCCCAGGCGCTCAACCGCTTCGGCATTAAAGTCATCGTCGGCGAATCCTTCGCGGCGATCTTTGCCGGCAATTGCACCATGATGGGCCTGCCGACGGTCACTGTCGGCGAGAAGGAAATACAGCAGCTGATGAAGAGCGTCGAGGAAAATCCAAAATTAGAATATGCCATCGACCTCGATAGCAAGACGCTCACCTACGGCAAGGTGAAGATCGCCATCGATCTGCCGGATACCTACCGGTCGGCATTGACGGAAGGAACGTGGGATTCCACGGCGCTGCTCAGGGCGAATCTCGCGCAAGTCAAACAGACCGCGGCCAAGCTGCCGTATATTGGCAACTTCGGCAATTAGCGGTGGATTGAAAAAAAACAAAGAATGCTTCGACAGGCTCAGCATGATCGGAAAGTTATGAACTGTCTCGTTCCTTTTTCCGTTCGTTCCTTCGATAAACTCAGGACAGGCTCTAAGCTTGTCGAAGGATTCCTAAGGTCTTTTTCAGTACTCATCTAGATTCATCGTCTGAGAGCAATGGCGACATAGTTCGGGATTTACCGATGGCTGAGCGAATCGTTTCCATGCATGCCGCTCATCGGAGCGGCAAAGAAGTTATCGACGGTTTTCTGTCCCGTCCCACCAGTGGCGGCGAGCGTCCGGCGATTGTCTTAGTGCATGGATATCGCGGCCTCGATGACGGCCAGCGGGCGGTGACGCGCCGCTTTGCCCAGGAAGGCTTCGTCTGCTTATCGCCTGATCTGTTTCACGGCAAGACTTATCACACGCTGGAGGATTGCGCGCTTAAGAAGACTTCTTTGAACATTCCGCGCGCCGTCGATAACATCGTCGACAGCGTGCCCTATCTGCGTAAGCTGCCTTGGGTCGGCAAGAAAAAAGTCGCCGTGCTCGGTTTCTGCATGGGTGGCGGGTTGGCGCTCTATGCCCTGGCGCAATCCAAGGCGTTCGACGCCGGGGTGATCTATTACCAAAGCATGTTTCCCGACCCAGAGGACTTGAAGAGCATCAGCGCGCCGATGCTTTGCCATTATGGCACCGACGATCACGGCACGACGCAAACTGAGATCGACATGTTTCGCGAGAGTCTCGACCGGCACAAAAAGAAATACGAAATTGAGATGTACCCGGGCGCCGGTCACGCTTTTCTCAATAATCCGTCGAGTAAAAATGGCGCAAACGTCGAGGCCGCCGCCAAGTCCGTAGCACGGACGGCGAAATGGCTTAGAAAAGTATTGGCGTAACTAAACATTCAACAAGGAGGGTGCCGATGGCGGGCAAGTGGGACGAACGAAAAAAGCCACAGGAAGAGGAATACTTCGTCAAGAAAGAGCGCGAGCAGTTGGCCAAGCTCAAGGCCAAGCAGGAAGCCGAGGCCAAGGAAGTGGCGAAGAAAGCTGCTTATATGAAATGCCCCAAGTGCGGCGAGTCGCTCAAGGAGCGCAGCTTTCAGAAAATCGAGATCGACCAGTGCACCGGCTGTGGCGGCATTTGGCTCGATGCCGGAGAGTTGGAGGTGGTCGCCGAGAAGGAAGGCGGCAGCTGGTTGGGGAAGTTTTGGCAGAAGAACGGCTGAGGAGTTTCCCTAAGATGATTCGGAACCGGATTATTGGCCGCAAAGAACGCAAAGTACGCATAAATAAATCGGATGTGTAGGGGCAATCCCCCGTGGTTGCCCGTCCGAGTTCGCTGTAGGGTGCGCTTCGCGCACCGATTGGAATTTGTAGTCGAAACGGTAGTGAACCCAAGGAGGCGAGCATGAAGAAAACAATAAGCATGTATTTACTGGCACTCGCGATGATGTGGGTGCAAACGGCGACGCTGGTTTCGGCGCAAGAGGGAAAAATTGTTCCATACGTGCCGACGCCGCAAGAAGTAGTCGACCGGATGTTGGAGTTGGCGCAGGTGAAAAAGGGCGATGTGGTCTATGATCTCGGTTCCGGCGACGGCCGGATTGTCGTAACCGCGGCGAAAAAATATGGCGTCAAAGCGATCGGTTTTGAGATCGACCCGGAGCGAATCAAAGAGTCCCACGAGAACATCAAAAAAGCCGGGGTTGAAAAACTGGTTGAAATCCGCCAGCAGGATATCCGCACCGTCGATCTATCGGCGGCGAGCGTGCTGACGATGTATCTTTTGCCGGAAGTCAATCTGATGATCCGGCCGAATATTTGGAAGCAGATGAAACCGGGTTCGCGTATCGTCTCCCACGATTTCGATATGGCGGAGTGGAAGCCGCTCAAGACCGAGCACATCAAGGACGGCTCGAGTTGGGATCACACGCTCTATCTCTGGCAGATCGAAGCAACCAAGAAATAGCCAAGCGAGCAAGGAATCTCTATGAAGCTCAAACTGATCCTTTGTGGAGCGCTGCTTTCGGTTGGTTATTTGTCAAATCCAGCACCGGCGCAGATCAAGATCGGCGTTGCCGAAGCGTTGACCGGCAATGCGGCGCAGTACGGCGTGCCGATTCGCAAGGGTTTTGATCTGGCCGTGGGCGAGATCAACGGTGCCGGCGGCGTCAACGGAAAGAAAATCGAACTGGTGATCGAGGACGAACAAGGCAAGAAAGAAGAAGCGATCAACGTTTTTCGAAAACTGATTTTTCAAGACAAGGTCTTGATGCTGTTTGGCCCGACGCTGTCCAATTCCGCGCAAGCCTCCGATCCGGTGGCACAGGGAGCCAAGGTCGTCGTCTTCGGCACGTCGAATACCGCCGACGGCATTACTTCGATCGGCAATTACATCTTTCGCAACTCCGTTACCGAGGCCGATATCTTGCCGGTGACGCTCAAGGTCGCGGCGAAAAACACCGGCCTTAAGAAGGTGGCGGTCCTCTACGGCAACGACGATATTTTCACCAAGAGCGGCTACGATAATTTTACCAAGGCGCTGCAAGCGCTGAAAATTCCCGTCACCACGACCGAAACCTTCGCCAAGGGCGACGTCGATTTCAAACCGCAACTGACCAAAATCAAGGCGAGCAACGCCGACGCGATCGTGCTGTCCGCCTTGGTCGCGGAGGGCGGTCCGATCATGGTCCAGGCGCGCCAGTTGGGCATCGCGCTGCCGTTTATCGGCGGCAACGGTATGAACTCTTTACGCGTCTTTGAGCTGGCCAAGGACAACTCGGATAACCTCTGGGTCGGCAGTCCCTGGTCGGTGGAGAATGCCGCCGGAGAAAATAAACGCTTCATCAGCGCCTTTCAGAAAGCCTACAATGTGGCGCCGGATCAGTTCGCGGCGCAAGCCTATGACGCGATGTATATCGTCACCCAGGCGCTCAAGAGAATTAAGCTGAGCGGCAAACTCGAAGCCGACCGCAGCGCTCTGCGCGATGGTTTGCCGGCAATTCAATGGAGCGGCGCCACCGGCCCGTTCAAGTTTCGCCAGGTCAATGACAAGGATGGCAAACCGGCCGGTTACGACGCCGTGCAGACCGCCATTGTGATGAGCACCAAGGGCAATCAGTACGTCATTCAAAAATAACGGATGTTTTCCCAACAACTGGTCAACGCCATTTCTCTTGGCGGAGTCTACGCGCTGTTCGCACTCGGCTTCACGCTAGTCTTCGGCGTGCTCAACGTCGTGAACCTGGCCCATGGCGCAATCTTCATGCTCGGCTCCTACGCGGCCTTACAAGCTGTCCTGTTGCTAAAACTGCCGTTGTTAGCGGCGCTCTTGTTTGCCATGCTGGTGACGGCGATCGCCGGCTGGCTCCTCGATAAACTGATTTTCGCGCCGTTGCGGGCGCGCCAAGCGCCACATCTGGCGCCGATGATCGCCACCATCGGTTTGGCGATCGCTTTGAATAGCTCGATTCAAGGTTTGTTCGGCGCGGAAAATTTGCGCTTCCCCGCCGAGATATTGCCGGCGAATGCTCTGAGCTTCGGTGCGATTCAAATCACCCAGCTTGAAATTCAGATTATTGTGTTGGCCTTTGCCTTAATGGCGGTCTTGCTTTGGGGACTGAAACGGACGCGAGTCGGTTGGGCTTTGCGCGGACTGGCCGAGTCGCCGAAAGCCGCCGCCCTGTTGGGCGTCAATGTCGAAGGCTACTTTCGCGCCACCGCGGTGATCGCCTCTGCACTCGGTGGCGTGGCCGGTGTGTTGATCGCACTCTACAGCAACGCGGTGTTTCCTAGCATGGGCCAGCCGATGTTGCATAAGGGCATTGCCGTGGTGATCCTCGGCGGCATGGGCGATGTCCGCGGCGCCCTGCTGGGCGGTTTTTTTCTCGGCTTCGCCGAGGTATTTTCGGTCGCCTACATCGGCTCGACCATGCGCGATGCCGTCGCTTTCGGCCTCCTGTTCGCGATCCTGCTGCTGCGGCCCGAGGGACTGTTCGGTCAAGCCGCACAGCGGCGCGCATGAAAGTAGCCGTTCAACCATCTTCACCACGAAGGACCCAGCGCGGCAGAGCCGCAACCGAATCTCGGAACATATCCCGCAAAGGCGCCAAGGCGCGAAGGTTGGATAAGAGGAAGGGAATTGGTTTGAGAACTATTATTTTTTTCTTCCGAACTTAGCGTCTTTGCGCCTTTGCGGGAGGAATATCCGAGTCCGAGAGTCTTCGACTCCCGGAAAATGTTTGCGCGTGGCGCAAACTTTCACCCAGAGTAGCTAGACAATCAAAATGGAATGGTTGGAAAATTTTTGGCCGACCTATAGCACATTGGTGCTGTCAATCGGGACCAATGTCTTGCTGGCGCTGTCGATCTATTTGACTTTGTCCTGTGGTTTGCTGACCGTCGCCAACGCGGCGTTCATGGGACTGGGTGCCTACGCCGCCGCGCTGCTGACGTTGAGTGCGCAAATGCCTTTATGGCTTGGCGTGTGTGCCGGCGCGCTGTTAGCGGCACTGGTCGCGCTTGCGATCGGCCGACCCACTTTAAGATTATCCGGTGTCTATCTGGCGATGGCGACACTCGCCTTCGGCGAAGTCGTGCGAATTATCATACTCAACACCGAACAGTTTACCGGTGGCGCCCTAGGGCTAAACGCCATTCCGCAGTTGACCCAATGGTTCGATGTGGCCTCGGCGCTCGGCTTGGCGCTCTACGTGCTATTGCGCTTGGCCCACTCACGCGTCGGTAGAACGATGGCCGCGATTGCCCAAGACGAGACCGCAACAGAATTGATGGGCGTGAACGTGCGCGCCTACAAATTATTCGCCTTCGTCGCCGGCGCTGCTTTAGCCGGCGTGGCCGGCGCGCTCAACGCTCACTTCACTTTTTTTATCAGCCCCAACGAATACGGTTTCGATCGCGGCGTGGAAATTCTCGCCATGGGAGTCTTGGGCGGGACCGGCAGCCCGTGGGGCGCAGTGATCGGCGGAATTTTAATCACACTGTTGCCTGAACTGTTGCGCGGGCTTGGTCACTTTCGGCCCTTGATCAACGGCGTAGTTTTGATCGTGATTATTCTCTATTCCCCCAAAGGGCTTTGGGATTTGCTTCGCTTCGCACGGCGTAGCGCGCCAAGCGCGGTGGTCTAGCCCGGATTTTTCGCGCTAAAACTGCGGGCAAATTACGATCGACGTGCAACCCTTCCGGAACGAAGGCAATGCAGTTGTGCCTTGAAGATGCCAGCGGGGCAAGCTGCTTATGAGATTGACAGTGAAAAGGTCAAACATCGTGCCGAGTGCCGAGCACAAAATAAAATATTCGCGCCGGTGCCTTCGTTCCTCCAGGGTCACACGTCGATCGACAGAATGTCGTCAGGTTTCCTCGTAGAATGAATGATCCGGCCTAGATATTTATGTTGACGCTGACGGGGATTTCGAAAAATTTCGGCGGGCTGCAAGTCCTCGACGATGTCACTCTGACAGTTCCTGCGCGTGGCATCTTTGGCTTGATCGGCCCCAACGGCGCCGGCAAGACCACAGTGTTCAATCTCATCACCGGCATGCTCAGGCCGAGCCGGGGCACCGTCGAATTTGCCGGTTGCGATCTAAACGGCATGGCCCCTTATCAAATCACCCGTCAGGGCGTGGCGCGCACCTTTCAAAACATCCGCATCTTTAGGGAGATGACGCTGATCGAGAATGTGTTGGTGGCGTTGGGCGAGCGTCCGCGCTATAGCGCTTTAAGCGCGCTCTTGCCGCTCGCCAGTTACCGTCGCGCGCTAGCGCTGGAGTTCGACAGCGCGCGGCAGCTCTTGGGGCGGGTTGGGCTTGCCGAAAAAGCGGGTCGCTGCGCCGGGACGTTATCGTACGGGGAGCAGCGCCGCTTGGAGATCGCCCGCGCGTTGGCAACTCGGCCCAAGTTGCTGCTGCTCGACGAACCGGCGGCTGGCATGAACAGCGCGGAAAAACTGCTGCTGATGGATGAGATCATAAAACTTGAAGACAGCGGTCTGAGCCTGCTGATCATCGAGCACGACATGCGCTTCATCATGGGTTTGTGTCAGCAGATCGCGGTGCTGAATTTTGGCCGGCTGATCGCCCGGGGCACGCCGAAAGAAATTCGCGCCAACGAAAATGTCATCGAAGCCTATTTAGGAACCGATGTTGAGATTCACGGCAATACGGGAAGGCGATCGTGAGCGCGTTACTTGAGGTGAGCGGGCTTAGGGTCAGTTACGGCGTCATTGATGCCGTAAAAGGCATTGACTTCAGTTTAACGCGCGGCAAGATCACCGCGTTGCTCGGCGCCAATGGCGCTGGCAAATCGACGACGCTGTTGGCGTTGTCAGGCTTGCTGCGTGCTGATGCGGGCTCGATACGCTTCGATGGTGTTGAACTAACCGACTTACCTTCGCACCGGATTGTCGCCGCTGGCTTGGTTCACGTGCCGGAGGGCCGGGAGATTTTAACTTCGCTCACGGTGCGGGAAAATTTGTTGTTGGGTGGCTATCGGCGCAAGGAGCGAGGGGAGCTTGGCGCCGATCTCGAGAGCTTATTAGAATTGTTTCCACACTTAGGCGAACGGCTCGATCGCCGCGCCGGCAATCTCTCGGGCGGCGAGCAGCAAATGCTCGCGGTCGCGCGCGCCCTGATGGCCAAGCCGCGTTTGTTGCTGCTCGACGAACCGTCGATGGGCCTGGCGCCATTGGTCGTGCGCGAAATCTTTCGCACGCTACAAGATCTCAACCAGCGCGGACTGACGATTTTTCTGGTTGAACAAAATGTCCGTCAAGCGCTCAAAATCGCCGATCACGCCTACGTTATGGAAAACGGCAAGATCGTGCTATCCGGAGCTAGTGCGGAACTGTTAGACAATCCGAAAGTCATCGAAGCCTATCTAGGCGCTTAGTGGACATGACTTAGTCGGCCGAATCATTAAAACAATTTTACAACAATCAAAACTGGAAGTGAGAATTACCGGCGATTTCCACGCAATTTACCTTAACTGCGCATGCGGTTCGCGGCCAATTTACAAATTTGTTTCGGCGCGCACGAGTTTTCACTTTTCCTGCACTGCTATGTAGGATTTTCCTGCGGAACTCTTCATGTTCTGTCGCGTTTTGTTACTTCTTGCATAGTTGGAAATGTGGCATGAATACTGCCTACGATGAGATCGGGTAGCAAACGTAATTGCAGGAGGTTTACTATGGACGAAATTCTGACCGCAGGCGAAGTTGCTGAGCTTTTACAGATCCACCCTCGGACGGTTTATAAGCTGGTTAAAGACGGCTCCATTCCTGGTCGTAAATTTGGCGGCGGGTGGCGCTTTAGCCGGAGCGAGATCGTGGCGATGGTTTCTCCCCAGGGTAACACTCCGGTGCCGGCTAAGATGCATACCGAAGAGCGCTAGAGCGCTTGGCGGCGAGCTTTTTATGGCGCCTTTGATTGGCATGCAAAGCCGTACCGTGGCGGCGCCAATTCGCATCGCGACCGTCTTGAGGCGCGCCGCTACTAACGCTCAGGGGCAAGCGATTGACAGCTGGCGCGGCGCACCGATCGCCGATCCCTTCTGCGAGCATGCCGGCGCATGGGTCCCGGCCGCTTGAAACTGCCGCGGCGCGCAGAAGTCCCGAGTACTCAATAACCATTTCATGTGCTAGCGCTCACCCCGTTGTGTATCAGCGATGCCAATGGCTAGAGTAGACAATCTATGGTCTGGCCGCTGGCGCGTCAGCATTCGCTTTCGGATGATGGCGTGTAGTCTTGGGCTGATGGCGTTGACGCTGTTAGTCAGTGCCCTCGCAGGTTCGCTCTACAGCCATTCGCCCGTGCATAGCGGCGCGCTGCTCGCTACGGGTGCGATCGTCGCCGCCGCGCTGATCATGTGGGGCAGCCGTAAGATTACCCAACCGATTGAAGAGCTGCGCCAGGCTGTGGCGATCATCGGTCACGGTAATTTGGATCACCGCGCGTTGGTTCGGAACAACGATGACATCGGCCAGCTCGCTGGTGATTTTAACAAGATGGCGGAGATCCTGAAGAACACCTACGCTTTGATGGAAGAAAAGGTCCAACACCGGACCGGTCATATTTCGGCGCTCTACGAGGTCACCAGCGCGGTTAACCAGTCGCTCGATTTGGATCGGGTGCTACAGGAAGTCGTCGAGCGTATCACGCAAATCTTTCAGTTCGATGCGACTCGAGTTTATCTCTTCGATGCCGAACGGCAGAATCTCGACCTGCGGGCGTATTTTGACAGCCATCCGGAGCTTTGGAGCGGGATTCAACGGTTCAGCAGCGGCGCGAGCGTGGTCGGACACGTCGCCAAGACCGGTGAAACGATGGTTTTCAGCGACGTGGACAACGATTCGCGTTATACGGAAATCAGCACCAGCGGCGCCGCCCGTGATGCCGGATTTCATTTTCTCGCGATGCTACCGATCAAAATCCACGGCAAACTCTTGGGTACTCTGGTGCTGAGCGGCAAGGAAAAACGCACTCTTGCCGATGAGGAACTGCGGCTTTTGGCGTCGATGTGCGAACATATCGCCGTGGCGGTTGAGAAGGGGAATTTGTTCGATCAGGTGGTGAGCCGGTCACGACATCTGGAAGTCTTGAACGCGATCGGCGCCGCGGTGAGTCAATCGCTCCATCTTGGCGAGGTGCTCGACCAAGCGGTCGACAAGATTGCCCAGACGACCGGCTTCGATGCCGCGTGGATTTATCAACTCGATGATCGCGATGGTCTGCTGCGTTTGAAAGCGTTCCACGGCTTGAGCGATGACAAGGCTGCAACCATGGGGACGCGATCGGTCGATGTCGATATCGGCGGCCAGGTCGTTGAAACGGGTGAGCGTTTGGTTTTCGAGGATATTCAAAACGATTCGCTGTACCGCGCCCTGTCTCAAAAAGCCAAGGCTGTCACTCTGGGGTTCGAAAGCGCGGCGGCATTTCCAGTTAAAGCGAAAGAAAAGATCATTGGAACGCTGCACGTCGCCAGTCGATCGAAGCGGCATTTCAGCGCGGAGGATCTGCAACTGATCGAATCCATCGCCCGGCAAATCGGCGTGGCCACCGAGAACGCCTTGCTGTTCGCCGAAATCAACGACAAGACCAAGGAGCTGGCGAAAACCAATCAAGAACTGCGCGACGCCACCCAAGCCAAGTCGGAGTTCATCGCAGCAGTGTCCCATGAACTGCGCACGCCGCTTAATATTGTCATCGGCAGCTCGGACTTGTTACGCGACGGCTTCTTTGGCGCCCTCAGCGGCGGGCAGGCCGGCGCCTTAGAGAAAATTTGCCGCAACACCCGGGTGCTGCTCAAGATGATCAACGACCTACTGACGTTGTCACGCTTCGATGCCAACCGGATGGCTTTGGACATTTCCACCGTCGAGATCGACGAGATCGTGGAACAAGCCCGCGCCATGGTTGAGCAGATCAATCGCGACAATCATCTGGAAGTGCGTTGGGACATCGACTCGAATATTCCCCCCTTGATGACCGACTCGCTGAAGCTCGAAGAAATCCTGCAAAACCTGATCGGCAACGCGTTCAAATTTACCCCCAACGGCCACGTGGAAGTGCGGGTGAGAGACCGGCCCGATCAAGATCGGGTGGAATTCAGCGTGGCCGATACGGGCATCGGTATCGCGGCCGAAGATTGCGATAAGATTTTCAACGCGTTCGAGCAACTCAAAGACGCGCGCACGGGACATTTCAACGGCGTGGGTCTCGGTTTGAACATCGTGCGGCGCTATCTGGACATCATGCAGGGTGAAATCTCGGTGGAAAGCCA
>CAYZJE010000536.1:0-8180 GCA_964478485.1 uncultured Syntrophobacter sp.
TATGTCGGGCCGGCACTGCTTCTCAACGGGCCGATTCGAAAAGAGTTGAACGTCAACTGCGATTCGGGAGTGTTCGGCCCCGGCTTTCGCTCCAACGCGACCATCGGCCGGGCAATTCGCTTGATCCTCATCACCGTCGGCGGCGGCTACCCGGGCGACACCGACCGTTCGACTTTTGGCTGGCCTGGGAAATACACCATGTGCTTCGGCGAGAATCAGGAGAAGAGTCCGTGGGAGCCGTATCACGTCGAGTTTGGCTTCAAATCCGAAGAAAGCACGGTGACGGTGTTCGGCATCAATGGTTTTTTGCCGATTCATACCGCGGGCAATCGCGGCGAGCAGGCGCTCGCTTCTCTGGCCGAAGTGATCAAGATGCATCACGGCGTGAGTCATTTGGATGTCGGCAGCTTCGGCGGCGGCACGCCGCTAATCGCGCTGGGGATCGAAGACGCCGAGATCATGGCGCGCGACGGCATCACCAAGAAGCAAGTGAAAGATTATCTCTGGGAACACGCGTCGCTAAAATTTTCCGAAATACCGGCGCGGCGCAAAGGGCACAAGTCCGACGACGAACTGATGCGCGAATCGATCAACATGACGCCGGACGGCGTCGTGCATCTTTCCACCAAGGCCGAAGACATCATGGTCATCGTGATCGGCGGTAAACACCGCCATTCAGTTTTTTTGCCGATGTGGACGGGGCGTAATACGCTGTGCGCGATTAAGCAGATAAAGTGATTGGAGTGATGGAGTGTTGGAGTAATGGAGTGATGGGGGTTCGGACATGAGGATCGAGGATGGAGAAAAGGAGAAAGTAAAAATTAAAAATTCAAAATTAAAAAAGTTCGGCCGCGCGTTGGCGGCTATTCAGGCTGCATTGAATTGTTTCTGTTTATTGGTGCTCGTCGGTTTGTTTGCCGCGCCGTCGGTTGTCGGCCAGGAGAAGGTTCGCTTTCCCATTGGCGAGTCGTCGAAAACGTTGAGTTATGGGCCGCTTTGGGTGGCGGCGAAGATGGGATTCTTTGACAAGGAAGGTTTGGATGTCCCCATCGTTACCATGCGCGGCTCGCCGCTGACGATTCAGGCGCTGACTGCTGATTCGATTTATGTCGCCAATGCTACGGTGGACACGCTGATCAGCGCCTACGAGCGCGGCGCGGATATCACGATGATTGGCGGTCTGATCAACGGCCTCGGCCTGAGCATGATCGGCGGCAAGCAGTACAAAACCTACGCCGATCTGCGCGGCACGACCATCGGTTCGCAGACGCTCACCTCCGGCACCGGGTTCGCGCTGCGACTGGTTATGAAAACTCACGGCCTTGAGTATCCGCGCGACTATCAGCTTTTGAACATTGGCAGCGCCCCGGATCGATTTCGGGCGCTGGCTTCAGGCAATATCTCGTCAGCTCCAGTGGGTGTGCCCCTCGACCTCGTCGCTAAGCAGCAAGGTTTCAACATCATCGGCTACTTCGCCGACGATCAACCTAATTTCCAATTCAACGTCTACATCGTCAAAAGATCCTGGGCCGAGAAGAACCGCCCGCTGGTGGTGCGCTTCATGAAAGCCATGGTCACCACCATGCGCTGGATGGCGGAGAACCGAGACGCCGCCTGCACCTATCTGACCAAAGAAATGTCGATCAGCATGGAGCACTGCCGTTACGCCTACGATTATAACTGGAAAAACCGTATCTGGGACCGCAATGCCGATCTCAACGTCGAGGGCGTACGCACGCTGATAAATCTCACCGCGGACCAAGGTGTTTTGAAAGACCCTTTGCCGCAGCCGGCGAAGTATATTGATCCGAGTTATTTGAAACAGGCGCTGGCAGAAATTGAGAAAATTAAAAAGTAAAAAGGCAAAAGTAGGAATGGCTATGATCACCCGCTTATTGATTGGTTGGTTTTTTGTTTCGCTTGCGATGTCGGCGTTGGCGCCTCGATCCGAGGCGCAGGACAAAATTAGCATGGGGCTGAGCTCCGTGAGTGCGCTCCACACCGCCACCTGGGTCGCTCAGGAAAGAGGATTATTCCGCAAACACAATATCGATGCGGAGATCATCGTCACCGGGCAGGGCGGCACGGCTGGCATTGGCGCGCTGCTCGCCAACGATATCCAAATGGTCAGCTCTGCGGGTGATCTGCTCGCCGCGGCGGCGCTCCGGGGCGGCGACACCGTGATGGTCGCAGGCGTCGTCAACAAAGGGCTGCAACGAATTCTCACCGTCCCGGAAATCAAGACGCCGGCCGATCTCAAAGGCAAACGGGTCGGCGTGACGCGCATCGGCGCGGTGTCCCACGTCGTGCTGCTGATGATGTTGCAGCGCTGGAAGATGACCGTGAACGACGTGCAAGTTCTGCAGGTGGGATCGTCGCCTAACATGCTGATAAGCTTGGACAAGAAGGGCATCGAGGCCGCCGTGCTGACGATTCCCTCGATGTTCGTCGGCGAAGACCGCGGTTATCGGGTGCTGCTCGATATGGCCGATACCGATATTTTCTATTTGCACACGATGATCGGCACGACGCGTAGTTACATCAAGAATAACCGCGATAAAGTCTCACGCTTTCTTAAGGGCTATTTGGAAGGCATTGCCTTCGTTAAACAGAACCGCAGAGATAGCATCGAGATAGTCAAAAAGAAGTTGCGCATCGGCGCGGAGCAGGAGCGCAACTTGGAGCGGTCCATCGATCTCTTGAGCACGAAATACTACGAGGCGATGCCCTACAGTTCGCTGCGTGGTGTCGAAACCGTGCTTGGCTATATCGAAAAGGACAATCCCAAAGCGAAATCTGCCGACCCGAAGTCGTTCTACGACGATAGCTTGCTGCGCGAGATTGAAAATAGCGGGTTCATGAAAACGCTGTATCAGAAATAACCGACGGTTTCGGTGGCAAACACTTTAATCCGCTTGACATAGCATCGATCGCTCGAATAAGTAGTGAGTAAATTTCAAATTAACTAAGGAGGCATCGAAAAATGGCTGCAACATTATGGAAAGAATATAAGACGGTTAGAGTGGAGAAAGAGGACGGTACTACCTGGTGTATTCTCAATCGCCCGGAGAAGAGAAACGCCATGAACCCGCAGCTTCACTACGACATGCTCGAAGCCTTGACCGAGTTGGAAGTTGACAAGGAAACCCAGGTGCTGGTGCTCACCGGGGCCGGGCCGAGCTGGTGCGCGGGGCAGGACTTGCGCGAGTATTTTCGCGGCACCGATAACAATGCATTGGAAAGACGTAAGGCGAGCTGGGCATCGCAGGAGTGGCGCTGGCGCCGGCTATTCTGGTTTCCTAAGCCGACCATCGCGATGGTCAACGGCTTCTGCTTCGGCGGCGCGTTCACACCGCTGATCGCTTGCGACTTCGCCATCGCCGCTGAAGACGCGATCTTCGGTTTGAGCGAAGTTAACTGGGGAATTTTTCCCGGTGGATTGGTGAGCCGCGTGTTGGCGGATGCCATGTGTTACCGCGACGCCATGTGGTGCATCATGACCGGCGATCCCTTCGACGGAAAAAAAGCCGCTGAAATGAAGCTGATCAACTATGCAGTGCCGAAAGAAAAACTCCGCGCCGAGACCATGGCTCTCGCCGATAAGCTAAAAAAGAAGAACCCGGCTGTTTTGCGCGCCGCCAAGGAAGTCTATAAACACTGCCGCACCATGGATTACGGTCAGGCCGAAGAATACATGTCCGCCAAGGGCACCGCGCTCCGTCTCACCGACCCGGAAAAGGGCCGCGAGACCGGCATGGAACAGTTCCTAGACAAGAAGTCTTATCGTCCAGGATTGGGCGAATACAATCGGGACGTGAAGTAGAACGATAACAGCGGTCGGAAGTCGGCGGTCAGAGGTCAGAGGTCGGAAGTCGGAGGTCGGAGGTCGGAGGTCGGAGGTCGGAGTGCTGGACTATTGCTGACTTCTGATTTCTGACCGCTGATGTCTGACTTCTGATATCTGGTTCAAATCATGGATTTCAATCTACCCGAAGAGCTGCAACTTTTAAAAGACACGGTACGCAAGTTCGTCGACCGTGAACTGATTCCGCTGGAGCGAGAATGCCGGCCGGAAGGCGAAGACATGCCGGAGCAGTTCATCAAGCCGCTCCAGGAGAAAGCCAAAGCGATCGGTCTGTGGCTGCTAGATGTCCCGCAGGAGTATGGCGGCGCGGGGCTCGATCTGATGAGCCGCTGCGTGATCATGGAAGAAGTCGCGCGCACGGTGGCGATTCCGTTTCGTTATGCGCCGATCTTCGGGCCGGAAGTGCGGCCGGTGCTGTTTCACTGCAACGAGGAACAGAAGAAACGGTTTTTGCTGCCGGTGATTGAAGGCAAGATAAGAACTTGTTTTGCTCAGACCGAGCCCGACGCCGGCAGCGATCCGGCGGGAATGAAAACGCGCGCAGTCAAGGACGGCGATTACTACATTATCAACGGCACCAAGCGCTTCATCACCGGCGCCAAGACCGCCGACTATGCGCAAGTCATTGCGGTGACCGATCCCGCGAAGGGCGCGCGCGGCGGCGTGAGCTGCTTCATGGTGAGCATGAAGGCGCCCGGCGTCACGCTTGAAAGATTGTGGCCGACGATGATGGGCGACACTCCCGGCCAGATTCATTTCGACAACGTCCGAGTGGCCGCCGCCGATATGATCGGCGGCGAGGGACAAGGATTTTCCATCGCGCAAAAGTGGATCGAAGAAGGGCGTGTGCGCGGCCACGGCGCCCGCCCCGTCGGTATCGCCTCGCGCGCCCTCGACATGATGATCGAGTATGCCAAAGTTCGCACTACTTTCGGCCAGCCGCTGGCCAATCGCCAAGCGATTCAGTTCATGATCGCCGATTCGGCAATGGAATTACACGCTTGCCGGCTGATGGTTTACGAGTGCGCCTGGCGCCACGATCGCGGCGAAGATATTCGCCAGCTTTCTTATATGACCAAGATTCAGTGCGCCGAGATGGCGGGCCGCGTGGTCGACCGCTCGATCCAGGTGCACGGCGGCTTAGGACTGATGCGCGAATTGCCACTAGAGTGGTGGTACCGCCAAGTGCGGAGCATCCGCATCACCGAAGGCACACCGGAAGTTTTGCGCTGGAGGCTAGCGCAGCATATCATTCGGAATCACAAGGGGTGAGGTGGAAGACGAATACGGTCGAGGATGGAGGATTGAGGATGGATGATAGCGGTTTCGATCCTCTATCCTCCATCGTCTATCCTCGACCTTATCATAAGGGATGAAGAACGGTCGAGGATGGAGGATCGAGGATGGAAGATGGCGTTGGTCCGAAGGCGATTCTCGATCATCCATCCTCGACCCTAGCCGCTTGGAAGAGTTCGATCGCAACCTGCACATGATTGAAATTACCGACGCAATCCCCCTCCTTCCCGGCTACCGCGTGCTCGATTTGAGCTCGTCGATGGGATCGTTTTGCGCCAAGGTGCTGCGCGATCTGGGCATGGAAGTGATCAAGATCGAGCCGCCCGGCGGCGATGCCGGGCGCTTGGAACCGCCGTTCGCTAGAGGTCATGCGCACCGAGAGGGGAGCTTGCGCTTTGCTTATCTCAATGGCGGTAAGAAGAGCCTTGCGCTCGATATCACAAAAGCGCGCGGGCGAGAAATATTTTTAGATATCGTCGCGAAATCCGATGTCGTGATCGAGACTTTTGCGCCGGGCTATCTCGCCGCGCACAATCTCGGCTACGAGCAATTGCTCGATAAGCAGGGCAAGCTGATCTTGGTTTCGCTCACCGGTTTTGGCCAGGACGGGCCCTACGCCGATTACCAAGCGCCGGATATTGTCGGCAATGCCATGGGCGCGTTACTGTATATCAGTGGTGATCCATCGATGACGCCCTGCAATCCGCCGGAAACCCAGGCGTATTATTATGCCAGCCTGATGGCATGCTATGGCACCATGCTGGCGCTCTGGCAGCGCGAGAGCCGTGGCATCGGCGCGTGGATCGATACATCGATGCAAGCGAGCATGTCGTTGCACGAGCATGTCGCTTTTAACTATTCGGCTGAAGGCCGCGTGATGAAGCGAGCCGGCAGCCAGCACCAGCACAACGCGCCGGCGAATCTGTTTCAGTGTCAGAACGGCTGGATCGCCCTTTTTGTGACACAGACGCACTGGCCGCTGTTGCTCAAAGTTTGGGACAATCACGATGCCGAGCTCGACGATCCCAAGTGGATCAATAGCAACCTGCGCCGCCAGAATGCCGACTACATTAACGCGCAGGTGACGTCGTTTACCATGCGTTATACGAAAGAGAATCTGGCGGAGTTGATGCAGAAGCATGGCATCCCGGGCCTGCCGGTGAACTCGCCGTCGGATTTCATGAAAGACCCGCATATCCAGGCGCGCGGGTTTTTTAGCAAAGTGACGCATCCGGTGCTCGGTACTTTTGACGCGCCGGGGAACTTCTACACGGTGGATGGCCAACGCGCCGGCCCGTCTCCCGCGCCGCTCGTCGGACAGCATACCGATGAAATATTGCGCAGCGAATTGGGACTGAGCGCGAGCGACTTGGCGGCACTGACGGCGGAAGGAGTCATTTGAATGAAGGCAAATTGCAGATTGCAAAATGCATAATGCAAAAGTGAGGAGAAGGATTGATGTCTGACATTGTGCATTCTGCATTTTGCATTATCCATTTTGAAATGAGAGCGTCCCGTGATTACTAACGAAATACTCAAAGGCGTTCGCATCCTCGCTTTCACCACCGGCTATGCCGGCCCTTATGCCGGCCGATTGCTGGCGAACTACGGCGCGGAGGTGATTAAGATCGAGTCGCGCAAGGGCGGGCTCGATACTTTTCGCCATTACGGCCAGCATAAGAACATCGACGAGGCACCGCGCTTTATCGAGTGCAACTTAGGCGTGCGCTCGATGGCGATTAATCTCAAACATCCGACCGGGGCGCGGTTGATTCGCGAGATCGCCGGTAAATCGGATGCGATTTTGCAGAATTTTCGACCTAGGGTCTTGGACAAGTTGGGATTAGGCGATGATGAATTGAGAAAAGCTAATCCTAAGCTTGTGATTGTGAAGCTACCGGGCTTTGGCACCGAAGGGCCGAAGAGCAGCTACGGAACTTGGGGGTTCAATCTTACCGCATTCTCCGGCATCACTTACCTTTGGAATCATCCGGAGCAAGACCGTCCGATCGGCAGCCAAGGCGTCTATCCCGATCATCTGGGCTTCGTTTTGGGGCCGACGATGATGATCGCAGCGCTCTTAAACAGCCGGCGTAACGGCAAGGGGGTAACCATCGACCTCGCTCAGATCGAGGGCACGGCGGCGGTTTTAGGCACGACCTATCTGGAAACCTCCGTGAACGGCGACGATCCCAAGCCCAGGGGCAATCATTATGCATTGGCCGCGCCCCATGGTGTCTACCGCTGCCAGGGTGACGATCGCTGGTGCGTCATCTCGGTGCGCGACGATGCCGAGTGGCGGAGCTTTTGCCGCGTTATCGGCCGGGCGGAATTGGTCAGTGACCGGCGGTTTACCGGTCTCCAGTCACGCTTGAATAACCGCACCGAGCTGGACGCCATCGTCAAAGAGTGGACCGGGGCTCGTCCGGCGGAAGAGATCATGAGCCGCTGCCAGGCGGCCGGTGTGCCGGCAAGCGTCGTGCAAACCGGAGCGGACTTGCTCAAAGATCCGCAGTTGCGTCATCGCAACTATTTCTCGCCGTTTGCTGAATCGCTCATCGGGCCGTTTGAAATCCCGCGCAGCGGTTTTCTCTTCAAAGGTGTGCCAGAAGATCCGCTCAAGCTGCCTGCCCGGTTCGGCTCGGACAATGAACAAATCCTCGGCGAACTGCTAGGCTACGATAAGACCACCATCGAGCAGTGGCGCCAGGAAGAAGTGCTGACGTGAAAACATCTTCACAGTAAACCTGCAAGAATTTTTATTCTCGCGGTCGGTTTACCATTCCGGAGGCGACAACATGCTAATCAAACTCTCTTCGATTGCGTTAGCGATAGTCTTGGTTTGCCAATTTAGCGCGGTACACGCGCAGGAGAGAATCAAACTTCGCATTAGCTCAGCGACCAAGACGCTAGGTTACGGTCCACTGTGGATCGCGTCTAAAATGGGCTTTTTCGAGCGCCAGGGGCTCGATGTCGATTTGGTGGTGATTCGCGCCTCTGACGTCGGCATTCAAGCGCT
>CAYZJE010000537.1:0-11920 GCA_964478485.1 uncultured Syntrophobacter sp.
GGCATCATTTCTATTGACGGCATTGATCTGAAGGATTTCGACTTCATCGATATCGGCCAGGAATTACCCGACGCCAAAGCGGTGCCGGTGGTGATCAAATCGCTGATCTTCCGAAATACCGAGCATGGCCGGGGACATCATGCTCAGCATTAAAAAGAAGGCCGAGGATGGAGGATTGATTCTGCTGAAAAACCCCTAGGAATGCTTCGACGGGCTCAGCATGAACGGAATATTCTTAACGTTATCAATCCCCTCCCCGTTCGCCCTGAGCCCAGTCGAAGGGTGAACCGGAGTTTTTCAGCAGAATCGAGGATTGACGATAGAGGATAGCGCATGGGAAAATGCGATCCTCGATCCTCCATCTTCCATTCTCGACCGATTGAGCGTGCTACGTTGACTTCCTCGGTGAATTCTAATATTTTTCGAAAATCCTTACATTACAGGTGCTTAACTTTTTATGGACGAACCGAGCGGACTGCATAATTTTCTCGAAATCGTGACCAAGCCGGATAACATTCCGATCGTCGCGATGCTTATTCTAGTGATTTTCTTTACCTGGCTGGGGATGAAACAAGCCGTGAAGAACGACAAGCTGGCTGAACAAGGCAAACAAGACGATATCCCAAAAGAAATGTGGAAATAGGTCGTGGGGACCTGGCTGGCGGCGCTCGCCGTCGCTATTTATTTTGGGATTGGGTTTTCCTTCGCTGCCGAGTCAGACTCTCCGTTACGCGGTGAGAAACAGTGGGAACAGGCGCGCAAGGATTTGGCGCAGGGAAAAGCCGGCGATGCCAAGGCGGCTTTCGAAGACTTACTAAAACGTTATCCGAACGAGGCCGACCTGCATTTGTTTTTAGCCATGTCGCTGTTGCGACTGCGCGACCCAGAGGCGGCGATCCGGGCGATCAAAAAGGCCATCGACATTGATTCAAACCATGTCGAGGCGCGCACCTTGCTCGGCTACGTTGAGTTGGAAATTCGCAGTGATATAGACGCGGCGATTCGCGAATACCGCAAGGTCATCGAGCTAAAGGCGAGTTCCGCCGAGGCGCATAGCAATTTAGCCGTTGCGCTGAAAAAGCGCGGCGATCTGGACGAGGCAATCGTTAGCCTCAACAAGGCGCTTGAGCTCAAGGCCGATTTCGCCGCGGCGCTGACGACCCGCGGCGGCGTTTACGCCGAGCAAGCTAAATGGACCGAGGCGCGGCGCGATTTCGAGCAGGCGCTCAAGCTCAATGCCAAAGACGACGGCGCGCTTTACGGACTCTCCCAAGCGCTACGCGAAGCGAGGGATTACGCCGGCGCGCAGCAGGCGTTGAGTGAGCTGATTTCCCGCTCGGCCAATTTCGTTTATTGGCTCGAGTGGGGGCGGGTGGTGATGATTCGATATTGGTGGGCGTTGCTGCTGGTTGCCATCGGTTGGGCATTGAAGGGACGGTTCATGAAAGCGAGGACGCAAGCGCATGGCTGAAGCGAAGAAGCGCAAAGGCACGGCGTTGTTGGCGGTGATGGATGAAAACTGCTCGAGCTGCGCCGGCTCACCGATCTGCGAGCTGCATTGTCCAGTCGAGAACTGCATCAATCTACTCTACGAAGAAACCCCCGGCGGTGGGCTGAAACCCTACCGCGTCTGGGTCGATAACGACAAATGCATCGGCTGCCAAATGTGTTACAGCGACGATTTGACTAAGATCCATCGTCATAAAGAAACTGGCGAAATATTTCGCGAGTATGCGGGCCGATACTACGATAGTTCGAAAAAGCCGCTCGAAACCGAACAGCTACCCAAGAAATTTCAGCTGGAGCTGATTGGCACCGAATCCGAGGACCGCCTCGATAAGAAAATTTGTCCTTGGGACGCCATCAAGATGTATGAATTCGACCAGGGTCTCGAAGTCGCCGAATATTTTTACGACATTACCAAGATTAAGGAAGTGAACGGCGTTCACGTTATCGACTCAAAAGAAAAGGCGCGCTTGGAAGACAAGCAGAGCGAGCTCTACGACTAGGCTGACAAAACCGGGAGCAAGTGAGCATGGCTGGAAAAATCGAAATCATGGAGACGGTGTTGCGCGACGCGCATCAGTGTTTGGTAGCGACTCGGATGCGCATCGAGGACATGCTGCCGATCGCCGCCCAGCTCGATGAGGTCGGCTTTTGGTCGCTGGAAACTTGGGGCGGCGCGACCTTCGATGCGGCGCTGCGATTTCTCAAGGAATGCCCCTGGGAACGACTGCGCAAGCTGCGCGCGGCGATGCCGAAAACGCGCTTTCAGATGCTGCTGCGCGGCCAGAACGTGGTCGGTTACCGCAACTATCCCGACGATATCGTGCAGGCGTTCGTCGAGCGGGCGGCGGCCAACGGCGTCGACGTATTTCGCATCTTCGACGCCATGAACGATATCCGCAACATGAAAACCGCCATCGAGGCGGGGCTCAAGAACGGCAAGCTGGTCGAGGGCACGGTTTGCTACACCATCAGTCCGGTGCACTCGCCGGATTATTTTCTCGGCGTGGCGGAAAAGCTCGCTGAAATGGGCGTGCAAATCATTTGCCTGAAGGACATGGGCGGACTCTTGGCGCCCTATGCCGCCTACGAGATCATCAGCAAGATTAAAGCTCGCATCGCCCTGCCGCTCCACCTGCACTCGCACTGCACCGCCGGCCTGGCGCAGATGACTTACATGATGGCGATCGAGGCCGGCGCCGATATTCTCGACACGGCGATCTCGCCGTTTTCCCAGGGCACGTCACAGCCGGCCACCGAACAAGTGGTGGCGGCGCTCAAAGACACGCCGCGTGACACGGGATTGGATCTCGGCAAGCTCGCCAAGATCGCCGAATACTTCTATCGCATTCGGCCCAACTACGCCGAGTTCGAAAGTCCGGTGAACAATCAGATCAAGACCGACGTGCTGATTTCGCAAATCCCCGGCGGCATGTTGTCCAATCTGGTCGCTCAACTGCGCCAGCAAAAGGCCGAAGACAAGTTGGAGATGGTTTTGGCGGAAATGCCCCATGTGCGCAAGGATCTCGGTTACCCGCCACTAGTCACGCCGACCAGCCAGATGGTCGGCGCGCAAGCCGCGCTCAATGTCATGACCGGTAAGCGTTATTCCGTGGTCAACATGGAAACGCGAAACTACGTCATGGGACTGTACGGTGAAGCGCCCGGCAAGATAAGCGATGAAATGAAGCAGAAAGTGCTCGGCAAGAAAGAACCCATCACCTGCCGGCCCGCCGACCTGCTAAAACCGGGGCTCGATCAGGCGCGCAAGGATTCTACGGGCTTGGCGCGGAGCGATGAGGATGTTTTAACCTATGCGCTGTTTCCGGAGATCGCCAAGGATTTCTTCCAGTGGCGCGACAACGGAGCAGGACGGCAGCAAGCAGCCGCTGAAAGGCAACAGGCAACAGGCAATAGGCAATAGGCAATAGTAGGGGAGGGGAAGTGGTATTGCCTAATGGCTCATGCCTATTGCCTCTTAGATAATCTTATTGAGCGGATACTCGATAATTCCCACCGCGCCGGCTTGAATCAGCTTCGGAATCAGATCTCTCACCTTCGCTTCTTCCAGCACGCTTTCAACGGAATACCACTTTACGCCCTTTAGGTTTGGTGCAGGGTGGAGAGTGGCAACGGTCGGCGCGGTGATGCTCGGAATCAGCTCGACGACCTTCTCAAGATTACCTTCCGGCACGTTGAGTTTGATGCCGACCTTGTTCTCGGCCGAAAGAGCCCCTAATAATAAAAGTTTAATTTGCTCTATCTTCGCCCTTTTCCAAGGATCCTGCCAAGCTTGTTTGTTGGCTATCAGTTGCGGGCAAGATTCCATGAGTTCATGAATGATCTTTAGGCCATGGGCCCGGATCGTGCTGCCCGTTTCAGTAACTTCGACGATCGCGTCGACAAGTCCCTCGGCGGCCTTGGCCTCGGTGGCCCCCCAGGAAAATTCGACGACGACTGGGATATTTCGTTCGGCGAAGTAACGCTTGGTGAAATTGACCATCTCCGACGAAATTCGTTTGCCTTTGAGATCGTCAATCTTTTTGATCGGTGAGTCTTGCGGCACTGCCAACACCCAACGAGTCGGCCGGAAACTCGTTTTTGAATAAACCATTTCGCAGACCACCTCGACATCCGAATCATTTTCTAGGGTCCAATCTTTACCGGTGATGGCGACGTCCAAGGTTCCCATTTCCACGTAACGTGCCATTTCTTGCGGACGCGCCAAACTGCACCGAATCGTTTCGTCATCGATGGACGGAAAGTAGCTGCGGCTCGTGGTCGAAATTTTCCAACCCGACTTCTTGAAGAGCTCGATGGTCATTTGCTCGAGACTCCCCTTCGGAATGCCCAGTTTTAGCGCGTTCACTTTTTATAAACCTCTTTCGGATCGAAGACTCGCTCGGCGATAATATGCCAATTCTCGCCGGAGCGTTTGCGGAAGAAACAGCTACGAAAGCCTTTGTGGCAGGCGGCGCCGCCGACCTGATTGACCTGAATCAAGATGGTGTCGTTGTCGCAGTCGATAAAGGCGTCTTTGACTTCTTGGAAATTGCCCGACTCTTCGCCTTTGAACCAGGGGCCCTTGCGCGAGCGGCTGTAATAATGAGCCTTGCCGGTCTCCTTGGTCTTTTCCCAAGCTTCTTGGTTCATGTAGGCGACCATCAGCACATCGCGCGACTGGTAATCCTGCACGATCACCGGAACCAGCCCATTGCCTTTGGCAAAATCGATTTTTACTTCCGCCATGTCATTTTCCTCGGAACTGTTTAGCTAACATAGATAGTGGGGGGCTTCAACAAGTTGGCAGGCAATGGGCATTAGGCAATAGGCAATAATGAAGAAAGGCTTTTCGAATCATTACCTGTTGCCTTCCGCGTTGATTGACTGCTGGTGAAGCTGAGTTGTAAGATCGCCAGTGATGCAAGAATTTATCGTCGTATATGTTACCACGGGCTCGCCCGCCGAGAGCGAGAAGATTGCCCGGACGCTGGTCGAAGAACGGCTGGCGGCCTGCGTCAATCGAACAGCGCCGATCCAATCGGTTTATCGTTGGCAAGGAAAAGTCGAGCAGTGCCAAGAAGAGCTGCTGACCATCAAGACGCGCCGGGAATTGTTTCCCGCGCTCGACCGTCGGGTTCGCGAACTGCATAGTTATGCCGTGCCGGAGATCATCGCGCTGCCGGTGCTCGAAGGCAACGCGGAATACTTGCGCTGGCTGCGCGAACAGGTGAACCCTAGCGCGCCGTCGCCGGACGGCGAACCGCGCACCGTCAAGGAAGTATCCGCCGGCGGCGTGATCTACCGGCGCAGCGGCGACGCGTTCGAAGTCGCCTTGATTCACGTGCGCAGCCGCTGGGGGCTGCCGAAAGGACACGTGGAGGAAGGCGAGCGGGTGGAGCAGGCGGCGCTGCGCGAAGTGCGCGAGGAAACCGGTCTGGAAGGAAAGCTCGTGCGCAAGCTCGGCGATATCCGTTATTCCTACCGCGACAAGACCAAGGAGGGCGAAGCGATTCGCATCTCCAAGCGCGTGCACTTTTTTCTAATGCGTTATGTGCGCGGTGACGTGCGCGATCATGATCACGAAGCGGACGACGCGCGCTGGTTCCCCATCGACCAGACGATCAAACAGCTCAAGTTCGCCACCGAACGCAAGATGGTGCACCGAGCGATGACGCTGCTGACGGCGCGCCAAGGCGACCGGCGGCCGCCGCCGGTCGCGCAAGGAAGTTCGAATTAGTTAATCAACCGTATTTTCGCCGCCGCCGATTCATGTTATCTAGCGGAGTGGGCGCTAGTGAGTGGCACCGAGATGAACGATAGCTCGCCGGGCGCGAAATTTTCTGTCCCCTATGAAATCGCCGTGGCCCGACCCTTGCGCCAAACCAGCCGCGCCGAGCGCGCCGCGCCGCCTTCGTGCAAGATAGCGTGAGCGTCGGCCGCCTGCTCAATCTCAAGGGGCAGCTGCCGGCGCTGGCACATATCATCGCCACGCAAGAGTGCGACGTCCACTTGCCGAGCACGCTACCATTTACTGAGTTGATTGAACGCGGCCAGAGCGTCGACAGGAAAAAATTCACGGCGATTATCGTAGCGGTGCATGCCAATGACCTGGCGACCATCATGTACACGTCGGGCTCCACCGGCGAACCGAAGGGAGTGATGCGCACGCAGGACAATTTACTGGCGAATATCACCAACGGCGGCGCCATCGCGGTCAGCGCGCCGGAGGAATTGACCGTCAACGTCTTGAGCTTGAATCATCTGTTTGGCCGCTTCGGCTTTCTCAAGAGCGCCGTCACCGGCCGAACCACCGCGCTCCTCGAAGCGGCGGAATCGAACGTGGATTTGGCGGTCATCGAGCAGCTCGCACCGACCGGCTTGGCGGTAGTGCCACGGGTGATGGAAAAGATTTGGCACAGCTTGCTTGGCCAAGGCGATAACGGCGCTCGATGGGAAGAGCTAGAAATGCTCGATCAGAAAAGTTCAGGAGCGGTTCTGAGCGAAGCGGAAACTCAGTGGTTTGACGCAATTCGCATTTCTCTCAAAGCCAACGTGCGCCAGGCGCTTGGCGGCCGGATCAAGTATCTCACCTACGGTGGAGCGGCGATGGCACCGCGCATCATGCGCTTTTTTGAATTGATCGGCATCCCGCTGATCGGCTCCTACGGCTCCACGGAGTGCGGCGGCGTGACCCTTTGCGGCATCGGCGAAAACCGTCCCGGAAATTTGGGCCGGCCCTTCGCCAACGTGCAGGTCCGCATCGCCGAGGACGGCGAAATTTTGGTGCACGGGCCGACGGTTTCGCCGGGATATTTCAAGAATCCGCAGGCGACCCGCGAAGCCTTCGATGACGCCGGCTGGTTTTACACCGGCGATCTCGGCGCCATCGACAGCGACGGTTCGCTGCGAGTTACCGGGCGCAAGAAAGACGTGTTCAATTGCTCGGACGGCTCGAACATCTATCCCGGCTTCATCGAGCTGCAATTGGAGAACGAAGCGTTCATCAGCCAAGCGGTCTTGCTCGGCGACCGCCGGCCGTTCATCGCGGCGCTGATCGTCGCGGCGCGCCAGCGGATTGCCGAAGCACTGAAACGTGATATAGAAAATCTGTCCGACGAAATCATCGAAGCGGCGCTCTGGTCGCAGATCGCGCGCGTCAATAGTCGCCTCGAAGTTTACGAGCAGATCAGGAAAATCGCCGTGCTGCGCGACGATTTTCCGCCTGAGGTCAGAAGCATCAATCAATTTCAAAAGGTAAAAGTGGATCGCAAGATGGCGGCGCAGCGCTATGGGCAAGAAATTGACGTGATTTACCAGACCGCGCCAAAGGGAGGCGGGCATTGAGTCAAGTGGCATTGATCACGGGCGGGGGAGGCGGCATTGGCGGCGCCGTGGCGCAGCGCATGGCCGCGGCCGGCATCACGGTGGTGATCACCGATTACGACGGCGGCGCTGCTGAGAGAGTTAAAAGCGAGATCGTAAGTGGCGGGGGCAAGGCCGATGCGCTGGCTATCGACGTTACCGTCGCGCGCGAAGTGAAGGCGGTCGTCACCGATGTGGCCAAGCGCTTCGGCCGCGTTGATATTCTCGCCAACATCGCGGGCGGCAGCGCCTACACGAAACGGATCGAAGAGTTCACCTGGGCCGAGTGGAAAGAAGTCATCGATGCCAACTTGAAAGGCACGTTCCTGATGTGCCGTGAAGTGGCGCCGATCATGCAGAAGCAAAAAAGCGGGCGCATTCTTAACACCGCGTCGAATTACGGCGTCACCGGATCGGCGCTGCGCACTCCCTACGCCGCGGCGAAAGCCGGCATTATCGCTTTTACCAAATCACTCGCTTTGGAACTTGCGCCCGACAACGTGCTCGCCAATACCGTCGCGCCAGGACCGACGGATACGCCGCGGGTGATGCAGAAAGAATCACCGCAAGCGCGCCAGCAGCGCTGGTGGCCGCAGATCCCGCTGGGGCGCACGGCGCTGCCGCGGGATCTCGCGGAGATGTATTACTTTCTCACCACGCCCGAGAGCGCGGCGATAACCGGACAGACGTTCCACGTCAACGGCGGGGTGGTGATGCCATGAGACTCAAAGACAAGGTTGCGGTCATCACCGGCGGTGCTCAAGGCATCGGCCGAGCCACCGCGCTCATGATGGGGCGTGAAGGCGCAAGAGTCGTGGTGGCCGATTTACAGGGGGAAAAAGCCCAATCGGTGGCCAATGAGTTGCAGGGCATCGGAGTGGACGCCATCGGCGTCGCCGTCAACGTCGCCAGCGAATCCTCGGTGCAGCAAATGGCCAAGGCGGCCTTCGAGCGCTTCGGCCGCGTTGACATTCTCGGCAACATCGCCGGCATCTATTATCCCAAGGCCTCGGTGGTGGACCTGTCGGAAGCGGATTGGGACTGCACCATCGACATCAACCTTGGCAGCAATTTTCTCTGCTGCCGCGAGTTCGTGCCGGCCATGCGTAAACAGAAGAGTGGCCGCATTATTAGTATTGCATCCGGCATCGGCCACTACGGCATGCGCCAATTCTCCCACTACGCCGCTTCCAAAGCGGCGATTATGGGTTTTGTCAAATCGCTTGCGCGCGAAGTCGGCGCCGACGGTATCACCGTCAACGCCATCTGCCCCGGCTCGGCCAACACTTCCATGCCGCGCCAACACCGCTCTGAAGAAGAAGTGATGGAGCGCCTGCGCTCAACGCCGCTGCCGCATATCCTCGAGCCCGAAGACATCGCCGGCTCGATGGTCTTCCTGGCGAGCGACGCCGCGGCGTTCATCACCGGTCAGTCGTACAATATCAACAGCGGCAACTACATGTTCTAAGCAGCTCAGCATTGCCAGCCGGATCGACCGGCTTTGTGCCTCGGAAAAATTGATTCCGTCGGCTGCGCTGCCAAATCGCATCGAAGTGGCGCATGGGAAGGAGATTCTTGATGGCAGCAATCCAATCAAAGTTCGGTTTCATCGAATGCGCTGACTTGATCAGCGAACAGAAGTACGGCGACGCGTTAAAGACCTATCAGCAAGCGGTCGCCAATTTTCTCGACTCGAAGACGACGCCGAAGCGGAGCGAGATCGCCCGGCAGTTGTTTCAGATCGGCGCGGCGTTGGAAGAGACGCTCAAAAAAGCCTACGGCGAGAAGTGGCACGTCCATGTGCCGCAGTTCGCCGAGGAGACGGCGGATCAAAGCTGCTCGTTCTGCGGCAAGGCGCGAAAAGAGGTGGGCAAATTGATCGTTGGATCGTCGGTGCATATTTGCAACGAGTGCGTTCACGTCTGCGATGAAATCATGACCAAGGAAAACGTCGACGGGGTAGAAAAAAATCCGGCGAATGCTTCGGGATCGGCGGAAGAACGTCTGTGCGGCATCTGCATGGAGCAGCGCGAGACCGATGAGCTGATCTTCCTGCCCCACGCAGCGTACATGTGCGCCGGGTGTTTGGAGGAAATTCAGATCATCCGGGATAAGCGCGGCGAAGCATAAGGAGTGAAGCGCGCATTGCGGGAGAGCCATCCTCCGGCTAAGATCGAGCCATTGACGTGAACGGTTGACCTATGACTCACCAAATTTACAGCGTCGTCTCCTTATCTGCTTCACGATTTTCAACGGCGTCTCGCAACTAAATGAGCCAAGTTCTCATTCAACAATACCTCAACCAGCTCCAAGACCTGCGCAAGGTTTCAGGAACCGGCCGCGAGTGTGTGGTCAGCGAAACGTTCAAAGACCTGCTCAAAGGCTGGGCGTGTTCGTGCGATCTGATTAGATAGCCTGTGGGATTAGCGATGCAGATAGACAAACAGCGGCGTGGTGCCGAACAAACTTCGTCCGCTGCGGGGCAATCGCTTCGTTCTTTGCCGATCAGCATCTGGGCGCTTGGCTTCGGCAGCTTGTTCATGGACACATCCTCCGAACTCGTCCATAGCCTGTTGCCGGTATACATGGTCACGATCTTGGGCGCGAGCATGGTCACGATTGGCTTCATCGAGGGCATCGCCGAGGCGACTGCCGCGATCACCAAAGTGTTCTCAGGTGTGCTGAGCGATTATTTAGGCAAGCGCAAATTCCTCGTCGTCTTGGGTTATGCACTTGGCGCGGTCACGAAGCCGGTGTTCCCGCTCGCCACGTCGATCTGGTGGGTGTTCGGCGCGCGGTTCGTCGACCGGGTTGGCAAGGGAATCCGCGGTGCGCCTCGCGATGCGCTGGTGGCGGACATTACTCCACCGGAGTTGCTTGGCGCCGCATACGGGCTACGCCAGTCGCTCGATTCGGTGGGCGCCTTTATCGGACCAATGCTCGCTATCGCCTTCATGGTCTGGTTTGCAAATGACATCAAAGCCGTGCTTTGGGTCGGGGTCGTACCGGCATTCATAGCCGTGGCGCTGTTCGTTTTTGCCGTGCGCGAACCTGGCTCGGCATCTCGTTCAACGAATAAGGGTGCTCCGATCACGCTTGCGGACGCCCGTCATCTGGAGTTGAGTTACTGGCTCATTGTGCTACTCGGCGCGGTATTCACACTGGCGCGCTTCAGCGAAGCGTTTCTTGTTTTGCGCGCGCAGAACGTCGGCCTGGAGTTAGGTTTCGTGCCGCTGGTGTTGATCGCCATGAACGTGGTTTACGCAGCGGCCGCCTATCCGGCTGGAGTCGCCTCAGATCGCATGAGCCGTTGGACACTGCTGCTTCTCGGGCTCGCGATGCTGGTACTTGCCGATCTCGTGTTGGCGATGGCCGCAACGCCGTGGCAAGTCTTTGCCGGTGCCGCGCTGTGGGGGCTACATATGGGACTTACCCAGGGCTTACTTTCCAAGCTGGTGGCGGACAACGCCCCTGCTATACTGCGCGGCACGGCGTTCGGGATTTTCAACCTTGTCAGTGGTGTAGCAATGTTGCTTGCGAGTGTCATGGCGGGCGCGCTGTGGGAACTCGTTGGTCCGTCCGCCACTTTTATCGCTGGCGCCGCGTTTGCTGCGATTGCGGCGCTGGGGATACTAGTGTTTCGGAGACGGCCTGGAGCGGCATAGCGCGGCGCGGCCACAAGTGTTCGCGCATCACCAGAGAAGCAATAGGTTTTAGAGCCTGCCTGTATTTTCTCCACGGGGGTTCATCAAAACTTTCTTCTCAAACCTCTTGAAGATTGCTTTCATGCAGGAAATATCCGACCGAAAGCAATTTAAGGAGGCATCATGAATAATTGTCAACTTGGCATTCTTGCGCCGGTGCCGAAGCTGGCGCGCTATTTGAGTTTTTCGCTGAAGGCTGGTTCGCACCCTAGGCGCGCCCTCGGCGCGCTGGTCGAGCTTGTGGACGGCGAATCTGTCGTCGTGGGCTTGGGACAATCTCTGGTACATGCGCTGGGAGGGAATATTTCCGGGCTTCGGGTGTTTCCGACTCAGTTCGGCTCTGGCCTGATACTGCCTTCCTCTTCGTCGGCGCTGTGGTGTTGGCTGCGCGGCGATGACCGAGGCGAGTTGTTGCACCTATCGAGAAAAGCCGCGGCTGCAACTGCATCCGCCTGTGATCTCGAAAACGTGATTGACGGTTTTAAACACGACACGGGTCGCGACCTGACGGGATACGTCGACGGGACGGAAAATCCCAAAGGGAGCAAGGCGCGTCATGCTGCGATCGTGCAGGGGCAGGGCGCCGGTCTCGACGGATCAAGTTTCGTCGCCGTGCAACAGTGGGTGCATGACTTTGAACGTTTCGAGGCTATGGCGTCGAAAGAGCAGGACAACTCCATCGGGCGACGTAAAAGCGATGACAAAGAGATCGACGACGCGCCGCGCTCGGCGCATGTGAAGCGCACGGCGCAGGAGAGTTTTTCGCCGGAAGCCTTTGTTCTGCGCCGCTCGATGCCGTGGTCCGATGGTAACGCCGGCGGTTTGAACTTCGTCGCGTTTGGCAA
>CAYZJE010000538.1:0-9218 GCA_964478485.1 uncultured Syntrophobacter sp.
GTAGGGGCGGGTTTGAAACCCGCCCTTCTTTTTTTTGACCAACCGCTGACCGCCGTTAGCGCTTTGACCGCGCTCATGTTGCCAACCGCCGTTTGCTCCATCTTCCAACACCGAGGCCCAGAGCAGTCACGATCAGAAAAAACGTGATCGCCGGCAGCGCGGCTGTCACCGGCGGCTCCACCGCTGTCACAGACACACGTTGCTCGATGCGAACCGGTGCTTGGCCGGTCAGCTCGGCGACCGCCGTCACGCTATGCTCCGAGCCATCGACGAATTGAAAATTCAGCGCGAACTCGCCTGCCACCGGAAATCTTTCAATCGCCAAGACCGTATGATTTTCATCGAGCTGTGTGATCGCCAGGCTGAGCACCGCGCCTGCGCTCGTCATACTCTCACTGTTATTCAAGCGCCAAACGATTCGGCTCGGTTTTCCGACCACAGCCGGTTCGATGGTCAAAGTCGCCTGAGCTGCTCGGTCCGTCGTTTGAGAAAGTTGAGCGACAGCCGAAGAAGGCGCTGTTCCCGAAAAAACTAGCGCTAGCATTAAACTCGCTGTGCTGGGCGTCGTGCCCGTGAAAACTCTGCCGGCAACAAAGCCGAACAGAAAAAGCCCGACGGTAAAGCCTCCCAGCGTCAACCACTTCGTCGCGCTTTCGCGCACCGTAATATCAAAAGTCTGGCTCGCTTTCTTACCGTCGGCGCTGCTGGCCACGACGGCGAGCCGATACTCGCCGCGAATCGGCCAATCGTATCGCCATTCCACGTTGCCCTGCCGCAGCGGTAAGCGCATTTCGACAAGCGTCGTGCCTTCGACGAGCGGAATATCGGTCGAGAAATAAGTCCCGGACTTTGGCGCATCCAGACGAATGGCGGCCCAACCGCTGTCAACCGGCTTGCCGTCGGCGCCGGTAACAAGCACAGACAGCCCGACCGGACCGGCGTGGGGCCGCAAAAGATCGATCGACGGCGATGTCTTAAATTGAATTTTTAAATCCTGTGCCCACAGCGGCGCAGCCAGGATTGCCAAGACGAAAACGAGGAACGCGAGAGGTGATCTTAGTGACAAGGCACTACGGCTAACGCGTGACGAGCTTTGTGCAGCGTGTCATGCACCGCGGGGTAGCTCGACGCCAAAGCGATAAACAAAGTCGCGCCGCAGATAGAGAGAAATATTCCTGACTTGATCAGAAACGAAAGCCGCTCCGAGAGCGAAATACCCAACCAGGCAACCAGCGCTCTTTCCATAAACTCTCTCCGCGATTGAATTAAGCGCATCATCATCCCAATCGCCCTCGGCTGTCAAGCGCAACCACGGCGCAACCACGGCACTTTTCCATTGCCTTTCGGCGCGCGCTTGCATATTGCTAGGCCAATCTTTGCAGATGGAGGTTCTATGCCCGTCGTCCACATCTACATGTTTCCCGGGAAAACCAAAGAACAGAAAAACGAGCTGGTCAAACGCATCTCCAAGGACTTCGCGGAAGTCGCCAGTATCAAGCCCGAGTCGCCGAATATCTTGTTCCACGACACCGCCAAAGAAGACTGGGGCGTGCGCGGCTCTTTGGCATCCGAACAGAAATAATGGAGAGCCGTATGGCAGCAAGCGAAACTGTCAAGATCGGCTTCCTCGGCTCCAGTGCGCCGTCGAGCCCGCATCACGCGAGCTTCAAGAAATTCACCCCCGCAGACATCGACTTTACCTTCATGCAGGAGTCGGGCACCAACTCGTCCCTCTACGAGGCAAAAGGCAAAGTCGACGCGCTGATCGGCCAGTCAAAGCAATTGATCGCTGAGCGCGGCTGGAACGGCCTGATCATCAGCGGCGCGCCCAAAGAAGCGCTCAACCCCGGCATGTGGGAGCAAGTTTCCAGCGCGCTTAGTATTCCCGTCACTTTGGCGCTTCGTTCATCGGTGGCGGCGCTCAAAGCGTTCGCGGCCAAGCGCATTCTGCTCATGACACCGGTCGACGATCAGCTAAAGAAAATGTACTACGATTACCTCGCGGCATTCGGCATTGAATCATTTTACCCACCGCAAATTTTGCGCGCCCACACCGACGCCCAGAAGCTGACCTCGACCGATGTCGAAGCGATGACGCGCCAAGCGCTGGGCGAATATCCGAATGTCGACGCGATCTATTTTCAAGGCGCACTGCTCGACCCGATTCCGATTCTCGACAAGCTCGAAACGGCATTGAAGCTGCCCATTGTCGCCAGCAATCCAGCAATGCTCTGGCTAATTCTCTCGAAGCTCGGCCTAAGCTACAACATCACGGGCTACGGCAAACTGTTGGCATCGTGGCCGAGCGTGCCGGCGGGACCGTTCTAACTGATGTTCGCGTGCGGCATTGAAAATAAATATTCCCCGCCAAGACGCGAAGTTCGCAAACGAAAGACATTCCTTCCGAACTTAGCGTGCTTCGCGCCTTTGCGGGATAAACTTATCTGACTTTGAAGTAAACCATGCGTACCATCCGCCTCGCCTACCGCGACCACGACCGCACGCCGGTCATCTACTGCATCAAAGCGCTGGCCGAACGCCACTACGGCGTTACGGTCGAAGTCATTCAAATCGAAGAGCAAGCTGAGTTCGAAGCCGCGCTGTTCGACGGACATTGCGATGTCATCATCGAACATATCGAGTATCTCCACAGCGAAGCGGCCAGGGCAAAAAGACCACGCTCTTTTGCGCGCCGCAAATCCAGCGCGGCTTGCAACTGGTCGTGCCGCAATCGTTTCGCTCGCTCGACGATCTCAAAGGCAAGACAATGGCCGTGCGCGATCTCGGCCGGCCGCACCGGATCACCCTGTGGCTGCGCAAAGTCGGCTTGGAGAAAGACGTCGAGACAATCATCGTCAGCGACAAAGAGATCGGCCGCTGGCAGCAATGGAAGAAAGTCATGAGCGGCGAATGCGCCGCGTGCTTCGTCGCGCCGATCTATTTGCCCGAAGCGTTAGCTGCGGGACTGAAAGTTTTTTCCACGGCGGAAGCGGAAGTCGTTAGCCTATTCGCCCAAGCCTGCACTGCCGAGTTCGGCGCGAACAACTCCGCGCTGCTCAAAGACTACATGAAGTCGGTGATTCATGCGCTCGCGCTGCTAATTTATCGCCCAGAAGAAGCCAGGGAGATCATTGCCCAAGAACCGATGCGCTTGATGAAGCTAACCGACCGCGCGGAACTGCGCCGCCAAGTCGATTCCATCGCCGAGTGGCTCCAAGTAAAGCCCTACCCGACCATCGAAGCGATTCTAAACACCAATGAGATCGCCGCCCAAGAATACGGCCCCACCGTCGAGAACCCGCTGACGCTCTGGGATTTGCATTGGGTTAAAGAATTGGACGACGAAGGTTTCATCGACGGCCTCGTTGCTAGCCTATCCTGAGGGCGCAGCATGCTGCGCCCCCACAACCCCGAATTATTTTGCGCCCTTTGCGTCCCGATCGCCCTGAGCACCGTCGAAGGGCGCGGTTAATTTTCCGAATCTGCTAATTCTTTCTATGTGAACTTTGCACTGCAATAGCTGATAATTTGCGCGGCTTGCGCAAATTTTTCGGGAGTCGAAGATTTCTCGGATTCGGATATTCCTCCCGCCAAGACGCAAAGGCGCTAAGTTGGGAAGGGAAGACTCCTTGTCATTTCGACCGAAGGGAGAAATCTTTCTTAGATCCCTCGCATTCGCTCGGGATGACGGGCCTCGGCCCGTCACCTTTGCACCTTTGCGCCTTTGCGGGAGATCCTCCGAATTCTTGTTTTACGTTCTTTGCGCGAGAAAATCCGAGACTGCCCGGTGCGCGAAGCGCACCCTACGAAAACCTTCGTGTCCTTCGTGCCTTCGTGGTGAATCCGACTTTTCTCATTTTGGTTGCGGCTTTGCCGCGATAGACTCTATGTGGTTAAATCATTCTGAATGAAAAAGCTTCTCATCGTCTTTCACTCCATGACCGGCGGCACTTACCAGATGGCGCAGGCGGCGGCCAGTGGCGCGGCGTCTGAGCCGGACGTGGCGGTGAATCTCATTCACGCCGGCGAAGCGGGCCCGAACGAACTGCTCCAAGCCGACGGCTACATTTTCGCTACGCCGGAAAATCTCGCCATGATGTCCGGCGTCATGAAAGATTTCTTCGACCGCACATACTATCCAGCACTCGACCGCATCGTCGGTCGTCCCTACGCGACGCTAATTTGTGCCGGCAGCGACGGCGAAAACGCCGCCCGGCAGATTCAAAGAATCGCCAGCGGCTGGCGCTTGAAACCCGTCGCCGAACCAATAATCGTCTGCACCTACGCGCAAACACCGGACGAAATCTTAGCAAAGAAACAGATCGGCGAGTTCGACCTGCAGCGCTGCGAAGAGATCGGCGCGACGCTTGCGGCGGGGTTGGCACTCGGCATTTACTAACTCAATCCAAGTGAACACAGCCGCGACTGAAAGAGATGATCCGCTTGACACTCTTTCCGGCGTTTGGTACCGGTCGCGACAAGGATGTCAATCGGCTTGAGCGGCTAGAACTTCCCCCTCCTTCATCCTCCCCCGCGGTCGCGGGGGAGGAAAGAGGTGGGGGTGGAACCTTTGGAACAATTTGAACGGCTGAAACCCATCAAGCATTCGGAGGAGTCTTCGCTATGAATAATGTCGAACCGAAAGGCGCTGTGCATTGGATCGATCACTTTGTCGTCGGCACCAACAACATGGTGGCATGGGTTGATTGGGCGGTGAATGCCACCGGCATCACTCGACAGCCCATTCTCGGACTGACGACGGCGGCACGGAAAAGGAATATCAAGATCACCAGCTTCCTGTGGTGGCAGGGCGGCTCGTGCCGCATCGGTGCGTTCCTTCAGCCGGAGATCTATCCGCCGGCAAAGGAGCTGGGGAAAGATCTGCCGCGCTGCGGTTTTTACATCCGACCCGAAGACATCGACAAACATTTGCGCCGGCTCGACCGCCATAAGATCGCGCACAGCGACGCGATCCGCACGGCCACCGATAGCGACGAAGGCACCGTCATCTATTTAGCCGATCCAGATGGCAACCAGTACGAGTTCTGGGCGCCGGTTGAAATGCCTGCTGGCGCCATGGACATCGCCACGGAAGAAAAAGTCGGCCGCATCAGCCACTGTATCTACGGCGCTCGCGATTTGTCGCGAAACGCCGCCTTCTTCGAACAATACTGCGGCATCGAGCCGGAGCAAAATCCGAAAACCGCCGAAGGCACGCTCGTATTGCGACTGCGAGCAGGTGGCCGCTTGATTTATAAGCTGGTCGATAAAGTCGACGAGCGCGTCTCCGGACACGGAACCTGGTGGGACATGCACACGGCATTGACTGTGCGCCAAGCGGAATTCCTTCCTGACTATCGGCGCATGTGGGATGGGATTCCCGAAGAGAAAGGCTATAAAGCCGATCTCAATCTCACCATCGAAGAGCAAGAAGCACTGCCGGCGCGCACTGGATTGCATCGCAGTCCGGTCGGTATTCGTTGGAAAGAGATCTGCAGCCGCGGCGATGAGTTCTACGACTGGGACTGTCATTCGTTTCATTTCATCGGCGGCAAGCCGCTCAGCGCCGGTAACTCGATGGCATTGTACGAAGCGATCGAACAGGAAGATTACCTCCTTGAACTCGCCCAATCGTTGAACAAGAGCGATCAGCCCGACTTGATGAAAGGATTGGGAAAAGATAATCCATTCAATGTTTAGGCGAAGCTGAAACGGTTTCGAGTTTCGGGTTTAAAGTTTCGCGTTCCCCTCCCCAAAACTCGAAACCCGAAACACGGAACTCGAAACCAAGAACTGCAAACCGCGACCTAGGCGTTTTTCGAAACTGGTCTGAAAGAGTTTAGGAAAAGTATCATGGCAAATCATATTCACGGACCTCTATATTACGAACGGATGGGACGCACCGGGCCGGTGATTGCCTTCATCCATCCCAACCCGATGGATCAGTCCTGCTGGATATTTCAGATGGCGCATCTGTCGACCTGGTACCGCTGCATCGCCATCGACATTCCGGGCTACGGTCGCTCGCCCAAGGCCGACGCCGGACTCACCATGGACGACATGGCCCAGGCCTGTTGGGAAGCGATCGACGACGCATGCCCCGGCGAAAGCGCGATCCTAGCGGGCTGTTCAGTCGGTTCGTCGATCGCTCCATTCATGTATCATCAGCGCCCGACCAAAACCGCGGCGCTGGTGCTCTGCGGCACCGGCTACAACCCGACCAAAGAGTTTACCAAGAAGCGCATCGATAATTACACCGCCGAGGGCGTCGCCTATCGTTGGCGCTACACATTCGAAGACATGAGCGCGGCGTTTCGCGTAACACCGTTGGCGCATTTCTTCGCCAACATGTTCACCGAGCGCAACGAACACGCTGACGCTGAAACGATCATCCACCAATTCAAAGCCCTCGCACAGGGATACCCAGAAGGCCATCACGAGCGCATCGCCTGCCCGATGATCATCCTCACTGGCAGTGAAGACGGCAGCCATCCAAACTCCTTCGCGCTCCAAGCGCGCGTGCCCAACTGCGAGTTGAAAGTTTTACCCGGCGCCGGCCACGCCTGTCAGATCGAGCAGCCTTGGCTCTTCGACCGCTTGATGATCGAGTTTCTCACCAAGCACGGATTGTTTCCCAGCGGATCGAAGGCGGCGAGGTCGATTGTCTGAATGGGCGCCGCGACCGTTTCACTCTCACAGTAGGATGAAACGGTGCGCCGAGTTCACGAGTGCCCTACGTTTCACTTGAGGGCGTCAAAACTTTGCTGGAGTCCTTAGAAAATCAGGACGCCAAGGCCAAAGCTGCTGATCCTGCAAGCTTTGTCGATTCGCGAATCGTCACAGCCCTAGAGAACAGTGGGTTCTTCACAAAACACTATGAATAAGCGGGTCGCAATGACATACTTTACCGACAATTTTTTAACAAATCGGATGACGCATTATCAAAAGCCGATCGACAAGCAAAAGGACTAAATCTCATCCCTAATAACTTACCAGGATTCTTGCGTGCCGCCAGGCTGGGTAATATCCCATGGAGGATCGCTTATGATGAGAATTTTTAACCTCACAGTAACGTTCATAATTAGCGTTGTCCTCACACCGGCATTCGCCATCGCGGCATCAGAAGTAGTCATCGGTTACGCTAATATCAGCGCGCGGGTTAGCCCGCTTTGGATCGCGCAAGAAAAAGGGTTCTTTGCCAAGTATGGCGTGAACGTTCAGCAAGTCTACATGCCCGGCTCTCCCGTCATGATCGCCAGTATGGCGAGCGGACAAGTTCATTTCGCGAACAGCGGCGGCACTGCGGCCCTAGGCGCGGCGGCCGGCGGTTTGGACTTGCGCGTCATCGGCACGTTCACCAGCCGTATCCCCTTCGATCTGGTAGTCAGACCCAACATCAAGAATCCCAAAGATCTGCGCGGGAAACGTATCGGGGTGCAGGTGATCGGCGGGACCATCTGGATGGCGGCGATGCTGGGACTGGAACACCTGGGACTCGATTCTCGTCGCGACGACATCCAGGTCGTCGCCGCCGGTGATCAAACGATGCTCAGCCAAGCGTTGGCGAAGGGAACCATAGACGCGACCGTCGTCGATAGCGCTTTCAGCAGCGATTTAAAACAGCGCGGATTTCCGACCCTGGTAGAGCTGTCGAAAACCAACATTCCGTTCGTCAGCAACGGGATTGTCGTGCGCGCGAGTTACCTGATCCAACAACCGGATGGGGCGAGAAACGCCTTGAAGGCATGGATGGAAGGAGTCGCTTACGCACTGAGCCCGCGGATGAAACCCGCGGTGATCGAAACCATCGTGCGGCGCCTAAAGGTATCCAACCCAGCGCTCGCCGAGCAAGGCTACCAAGATCTGCTGCGCGCCACGGACCGAAAACCTTATCCCTCCGTGGACGGTCTTAACAACGTGCAGCGTCTGATGAAATTGCGCAATCCCGCAGTGGCCGATCTTAAAGCCGAGAGTCTAATTGACGCAAAACTTATTCAGGAACTCGATCAAAGCGGCTTCATCGACCAGCTTTACAGCGCCTACGGTGTAAAATAGCGCGCTGCGATTTGCTGTTGTGCGTTACTAACCGAGCGATATCCCCCGCACCTGATCGCCGCAGAGTATTCTGCGATGAAAATCGCGCGGATTATAGTGGGAGCTTATCGGGTCACAACTTTCCCTATGACATTCAATACCGACAACCTTACAACTGTCATCGAAGAATTCGCTGTCGTAATTTTCGGAGAGCTTCGAGACGATCAGTTCGAAAAGTCGAAAGTAAAGATGCTACCCCATAAGCTCGGCCCCAAAAGCTATCATAGATTCTCTTGACTAATTACTGGCACTAATTACCTGAATTCGGGGTTCCCTTGCCATAGCGGTTTCGGACCTATATAGAGTCATCCTAGATTCTTCGTTCATCTTAATGGCGCGTAAGAGGAGATAGAAAGCTGGGCCACACAAAGGCAACGGCGGATGGCGTTCGGCGCCGGTTTCACGGCGACTATATTTTCACTGCCGGACCCTTTCCTCTTCCAAAATCCAAAGGCTATCAAAAGCCTAATTAAGGAGAGAGTTATGCATCCTATCGTGATCATATTGATTCCCATCGTGTTGGTGTTCGTGGGCATGGTCTTGAACAGCATTGGGCTTTCCTTCGATCAACCGCCAAGTTCAGCCGAGCAAGATCCAGCAAAGAAAGCGCAGATTGAAGGGGACACTTATCGCCGTTTCTTTGATTTAAAGAGAAAGCAAGCGGTGGCGAGACAGAAAAGGATCGGCCAGTATTGCTGGTTGCTTGTGATCGCCATTATCGGTTCCTTCATCTGGCTGTATAATTATACCGTGGACAAAACCACCGGCACGACGCAAATTGCCGCGCTTCAGACACTGGCGCTGGAAGAAGGGAAGGAGATCGTTCTCTCGGTCACGCTGAAGGACGGGAGCACCGTCAAATACCGGATCAAATCACCCACAGCCGATGCCTTGGCTGCCGCCACGAAAGAAGGAATTTCGAAACAGAAGGTCTCATCCTGGGATATGGAACAATCGGGAACGATCTTGACTATCGGCGAGAGTCCATTGCCGCTCGGCGTCGCGCTGAAAGTGTCCATCGACCCGACAGCAAAAAAATACTGAAAGCTATCACACTTAAACACACCGACTAATAACTGAACGTTACCGGTTTTAAATTGATGTGCGGCCAAGAGAGAAATCGG
>CAYZJE010000539.1:0-8246 GCA_964478485.1 uncultured Syntrophobacter sp.
CTTCGCAGAAGGCCACGGGTGTAAACCCGTGGATGAATGCGAGGTGGGTACCCTCCGTAGCCTTGGCGAAGGTGGGTACGCTTCGGCCTTCGCCGTCCGAAGTCGGCTACGGCCGACGAAGGTCGGAGGGTTTCGCCCGACGAAGCATGTGGAGAGGTGCCACGGCCGTAAGGCCGTGGGGCTCCACTGGAGCGGCCAAAGTCCAACGTCCAACTCCAGAAAAACCGCCAACCCGAAACAGTCCTTCCCGACTTCAGCCGCATCCGCTGTCCTTTGTGCAAATGGCAACCGAAGCCGTCGCACCGCTGGTTTTGCGCGCCTTGCGAATATCCTGAATTCTTCGAAGACGGCTGCGGCACATGTTGGAATACCTTCAGCACGCGTGGCCGCTGTCCTGGTTGCGTGCACCAATGGCGTTGGACAGCCTGTTTAAATTGTTCGGGGTGGTCGCTGCACGAAGACTGGTACGAGAGCAAAACCATTGAATTCGCGAGCGGGGTTTGAACCCCGCTCGCGACCAAAGGGGATGCTCGCCCCCTTTGGAAACCCCATTTAATTGTGCCGGCCTCAAGAGGCGGAGTTTAATGGAATCAAAAAATAGCCCGGTTCAAAAATTCTCGCGCACGCGCAGATAGCTCGCGAAGCGCGGCAAACCGGATTGGGTCAGGCCGCGGTAGGTGTAGGTGACGATCGTGCCGACCGGCGGTGGATTTTTTCTGACTTCGTCGGTAAAGCCGGTGCCGATGACAAACACTTTACCATCCGGCGTTCGGACGCGTAACGCGCCGAGCATGCCGGTGTATTTTCCTTTGCCAGCGACATGCGCGATCACTTCCGCTTCGCTGTCTTGCAAGGGCTTCAACTTCAGCAACACATCGCTGCGGCCGGTCACGTAGGGCGCCTCGGCCAAATGCAGCATGAGTCCTTCGCCGCCGCCGCGCACCACTTCATCTAATTTCTTTTTGAGCGCGGCGCGGTTGGCGACGCGAGACTGCTCCACCGCAATCAACTGCGACCACTGCGTCTGGGCGACGATTTTTCGAATGCGCTCGGCGCGCTCAGCGAAGCTGCCGGTCGCTTCCCGCAGCTCGAAGACCATGTACTTGATCTGGCGCCACTCATCGTCCAGCGGCTCGGTCTTGCGCACGATGCCGGAGAGCGCCTCAAAGCGTCCGCGCGCCAACCAAAGCTCGCCGTCCAGCGCCTGCGCTGGAAGTTTGGCGACAAACCATGCCGGCGCATTGACCGGTCGGCCGCTGCGAAAGCTCAACACCTTGCCGTCCCAGATCGCCCGCACGCCGTCATATTTTTCGCTGACCAGATATTTCGCCGGATCAAACTTCGGCCCAAACTCATTGGCCAACAGCAACGGCGGCCCGCTGGCGGCGTTAACTTGTCCGACGTACGAGAACGATGAGAACAACGAACATGCGACGAGCAAAAGCCATTGCCTAATTAACTCGGCTCGCATCACCATGGATCCTGACTAAAAATAATGGGCGAGGTTATGAAATCTGAAATTTGCAATCTGCAATGCGCGCAGCGCCACGCCGCGCGCTAGGCTTCCTCGGCATCGTCGTAGCCACGGTAATCCCGCTCGGTATAATTTTCGAAACGGGTGAATTCGCCGAGAAAGGTTAGATTGATCGTATCGGTGGGTCCGTTACGCTGTTTCGCGATGATGACTTCGGCGAGACCTTTTTTGCTTTCGTCTTTGCTATAGACCTCGTCGCGGTAGATGAACATGATCACATCGGCGTCTTGTTCGATGGCGCCCGATTCGCGCAGATCGGACATCTGCGGACGGCGGTCGCCGCGGTCTTCGACGCGGCGGTTGAGCTGGGAGAGCGCCATGACTGGAACGTTTAGCTCTTTGGCCAATGCTTTTAGCGAGCGGGAGATTTCCGAAATCTCCTGCTCGCGATTGTTGGCATTGCCCATGCCGCGCATGAGCTGCAAGTAGTCAACGACGATCAGGCCGACTTTTTTCGACCGGTCGCGCAGCAAACGACGCGCCTTGGCGCGCAGCTCCAATATGGAAATCGCCGGGGTATCGTCGATATAGATCGGCGCCTCGTGCAAGCGGCCGGCCGCCTTGGCGAGCTGCGGAAAGTCACGCTCGCCCAAATAGCCGGAGCGCACCTTGGAGCTATTCACTCGCGCTTCCGAGCACAGCATACGCAGCACCAACTGCTCCTTGGCCATTTCGAGGGAAAACACCGCGGCGCCGACGCCGCTGTAGGCCGCGTTCGCGGCGATGTTCAAGGCGAATGCCGTTTTGCCCATGCCCGGGCGACCGGCGACGATAATCAAGTCCGAGGGCTGCAAGCCGGCGGTGATCTTGTCCAAATCTTCGTAACCGGTCGGCACGCCAGTGACCATCTCTTTGCGCTGGTACAGTTTCTCGACCAGCTTCAGCGTGTCGGTGATCATGTCGCCGACGGCGACGAAGGATGCTTTGATTTTCTTTTCGGAGATCTCGAAGATGACTTTTTCGGCGATGTCGAGAAACTCCTCGACGTTGCCCTGTTCTTCGTAGCCGCGGGTCGCGATCTCGGTCGCCGTGGAAATCAAGCTGCGCAGAATCGACTTCTCGCGGACAATCCGAGCATAGTAGGCGATATTCGCTGCGGTCGGCACGAAATCGGCCAGCGACGCCAAATACGACGTGCCGCCCACCGACTCTAGTTCATTTTTACTTTTGAGAAATTCGCTCAGCGTGATCAAATCCACCGGTTCGCTGCGATCGGTGATTTCGCTCATGGCGCGAAATACTTTGCGGTGCGATTCCCGGTAGAAATCCTCCGCACGCAGCAGTTCGAGAACCTGGTTGATCGCTTCGTTGTCGAGCAAGATGCCGCCGAGCACCGATGATTCGGCCTCCAAATTTTGCGGCGGTACTTTGCGGAGATTGTCTTCTAAGGCGGCCATGAGACTAACATTCGATGCGATTAAACTGCACTGTCGGACATCGGATCAAAATAGACGAAGCCACTTCGCGGCCGGGGTATCGACCCCGACCTTGACCGAAGGGAATGTTCAACCCCTTTGGAAACCCCATTTAAAGGTTCCACGCTGAAAGCAGCGTGGTCAACAATAAATTGTTTTTGTGTTAGGCAAATGTAAAGTAAAAAAACTAAAATGCAAGAAAATTTTGCTCAGCTGAGGCAACTTCTTTTTATCGTTGATCACGACCAAGACACTTTCGAAAAACTCTTGGCGCGCCATATCGTCAATCAGGGCAACCACATCGAGGCTTCCAGCAACAGCTTGTCAACAGCTTACCCACAATCGCGCCGATGGCAAATATTCTTGCGCGCACGAAACATCGCCCGATGCCAAACGACGCTAGGGTTGATTGTAGGCCGCGCTAACCGTGGTATGAATGCCGCCGCGCACGTTGAAGTCACCGACCACGGTCATCTTGCGCGGCTGGCAGACCGCCACCAGATCGTCGACAATTTTGTTGATCACCGCTTCGTGGAACGCGCCCTCGTCGCGATAGGACCAAAGATAAAGTTTCAGGGATTTGAGCTCGACGCAAAGTTGATCCGGCACATAGTTGATTGTGATCGTGGCGAAGTCGGGCTGGCCGGTTTTCGGGCAGACGCAGGTGAATTCCGGACACTCCATGTTAATTTCATAATCGCGCTCCGGTCGCGGATTGCGAAAGGTTGCTATTTCTTTGCTCGGTCGAGTGGCCACGGAGCCATCTTAGCGCATGGTTGAGTGATTGCAATTCGCTCGGCTTTCTTGACTCGTTCTGGGGCCGATGATAACTGCTAAATGAATCGGACGCGAAGATTTCGGAGGTTTTAGTGAGTACGATGAAAGAGCCCAAGGCGGGTGAAAAGTTTAGCCAGCAAGAAGCGACAGCTTACGTCGACTACCTGTACAAAACGCTCTACAAGTACGCCCACGAAAAAATTTACCAAGGCGCCTTCATGACCCAACTGCGCGAGGGCAGACTGCCCATGCCCGTAATGCGCCAGTTTTTTAAAAATTGGGGCCACTTCTCGCTTGAGGTGAACGCTCTGAACGCGGTCTCCTACTACACCCATTTGCCTTTCTTCGTGCGCAACTTCGATCTGCTAGGCCCGTTCTGCGCCAAGATCGCCGATGAATTGATCTCGCCGAGAGCGCCCGGCCATGTGCTGGTGCTTTTACAAACCGCCGAGAAGATGGGCTTAAACAAGAAAGAGATGCTAGAAGATCCCTACCTCCCGGCGGCGCGCGCGATCAATGATTTTTGCCATAAAGTATTCATCGACGGCTCGATCGTCGAGCTATGGGGCCTGCACGTCTTCGAAGAGTCGCTCTCCATGTGGTCGGGCCAATGGTACACCGCGCTGACGACGCACTACGGTTTCAGCAAGAAAGACGCCGTCTATTTTTCCACTCATGAAGAAGCGGACATGGACACCCACAAGCTCGGCGAAGGCGGCGAACAAACAATGGGCCACGGCGCCTTCAACCGCACCGTGCTGACCCGCGCGCTGCAGGAAAGCGTCGAGTTTCGCGCCGGCTATTCGCTGGAATATTGCGCGCTCACGATGGTCGATTTGCACGCCCAGATGAAACAAGCCGCGTTGGACAATCCGTACAATCATTAAGAATTGGTTCAAAGTTCCAAGTTCAAGGTTGGATTCAGTTCGGACATTGAACTTTGAACCCGGAACCAGGCCTCGCCGGGAAGACTAGATGACTGATAGCGAACTCATCCCCCTGCGCTCGATCCTTGCCGAGTTGGCGCCGCAAGGCCGCCCGGCACTCCTGCCAGCTTTGCACGCTGCTCAGAAGATCTATGGCTGGTTGCCCGAACCGGTTGCGGCCGAAGTGGGTCGCGCGTTGAGCGTGCCGCTCGCCGATGTGTATGGCGTCATCGATTTTTATGAAATGTTCAATCGCCAACCGGTGGGCCGGACTATCGTGCGCGTATGCGGCGCTTCGGTGTGCGCCCTGGCCGGAGCCGATGCGGTGGTGGACGCGCTGTGCCGCCACTTACAGGTCGAGCCCAATGAAATCAGTTCGGATGGCGCGTTCACTATCGAGCACGCGCCCTGCTTGGGCTTGTGCGACCACGCGCCGGCAGTGCTTGTCGGCGAATCCGCGCTTGCAGATGCCGATCCCTCGCAAGCGGCCGCGATCTGCACACAAACCGCGCAGAAGCCGCTAAGCTTTGTCGGCGGCGATATCCGCATCCTAACGAGCAATTGCGGCCAAGGTCGTCCCACCTCCCTTGCAGACTACCAGGCACGCGGCGGACACGCCGGACTAAAAAAAGCGTTATCCATGACGCCGCAAGAGGTGCTAGCGGAAGTGAAGACGGCGGGACTGGCCGGCCGCGGCGGTGCGGCATTTCCCACCGGCGTCAAATGGGAAGGCGCGGCCAACGCGCCAGGGCAACCGAAGTATATCGTCTGCAACGCCGACGAATCCGAGCCCGGCACATTCAAAGACCGTATTCTCATGGAAGAAGACCCGCATCGCATCATTGAAGGGATGATCATCGCGGCCTATGCCGTGGGCGCGAGTCGGGGTTACATCTACGTACGCGGCGAGTATCCTTACGCTTTTAAGGTGATGAGCGAAGCGGTGGCCGAGGCGCGCCAGGTTGGCGCTATCGGCGGAAATATTTTCGGCTCTGGATTGGACTTCGATATTGAAATGCGACTGGGCGCCGGCGCCTACATTTGTGGCGAAGAAACCGCGCTGTTGGAATCCATCGAGGGCAAGCGCGGCTTGCCGCGCATCAAGCCGCCGTTCCCGACCACACACGGGCTATTCGGCAAGCCCACCGTGATCAACAACGTCGAGACCTTCTGCAACGTCCCGCTGATCCTCGAACGGGGCGCCGCAGAGTATCGGAAAATCGGCACAAACCGTTCGCCCGGTCCAAAGCTGTTTTGCCTGTCGGGGCAGATTCAGAAGCCCGGACTTTACGAGGTGCCCTTCGGGATTACCTTGCGCCATCTGCTGTTCGATCTCGCCGGTGGGCTGAAGCAGGGGCGCAAGCTTCAAACGGTGCTCATGGGCGGTGCGGCGGGCGCGTTCGCCACAGAGAAAGATTTGGACGTGATCTTGTCCTTCGAGAACCTGAGCGCGGCGGGCTTGCCCCTCGGCTCCGGCGCGGTTATGGTCTTCGATGATAGCGCAGACCTACGCGACGTGCTCAAGCGGCTGGCGCACTTCTTTGCCGACGAGAGCTGCGGCAAATGTTACCCCTGCCAGTTGGGCGCCCGGCGACAGCATGAAATTCTAGAGCGGGGCGCGGCTGGCCATGCGCTTGCCGGCGACCGCGAACGCTTATCGGATGTCGGTCACACAATGATCGACGCGTCCCTCTGCGGCCTGGGCCAGACAGCACCCACGGCGGTATTGAGCGCGATGAAATTGTGGCCGGAAATGTTCAAATGATACCAGTCGCACAAGTTGGAGTGATGGAGTACTGGAGTAATGGAGTGATGCGTCCGGACCCAACACTCCATTACTCCATCATTCCAGTACTCCAGGGGTGATCTCTTATGGCTGACATCACGCTCACCATCGACGACGCTTCCGTCACCGTCCCCGCGGGGACGACAATCCTCAAAGCCGCCGAGAAGCTCGGCCGAAAAGTTCCGACCATTTGCTTTCACGATCACTGCACGGCGAACGGTCTCTGCCGCATCTGCGTGGTCGAAGTGGACGGCGTTAAGCCGCTTCTCCCGGCATGTTTGAGCCGGGTTAGCGAAGGCATGAAGATTATTACTTCGAGCGCGCGTGTCGAGCGCAGCCGTCGTACCATCCTGGAGATGCTCGACTCGGCCGTGGATCTTTCTCAGGCGCCGGAAATTCAAAAGTTCATCGACGATTATCGCGCCGACCGCGCGCGCTTTCCTGGCGCCGAAAGGCGCGAGTATCCGGTGCTCGATGACAACCCGATGTATATCCGCGATTATTCCAAGTGTATCCTGTGCTGGCGCTGTGTGCAGGTATGCGCCGACGACGCGCAGTATACCTACGCGATCAACTTCACAGGACGCGGCTTCGATACCGCCATCGGCACCTTCTTTGACAAGCCCATGGCTGATACGACCTGCGTCTTTTGTGGCCAGTGCGTCGGCGTTTGTCCCACCGGTGCGCTCAAGTCCAAGCGCGAGTCGCTGCTGGAGCAGGGATTTTCGTTGGATGAAATCCTGCAGGCGACGAGAGGCGAAAAAAAGCGCCGGAGAAAATCGCCATGATCATCCCCGATCGTAGCGTGCCGACCACCTGCCCCTACTGCGGCGTGGGATGCGGTCTCGAACTCCACATCAAGGACGACTATATCTACAAAGTGACCTCGCCCTTTGACTCGGTGGTGAACCACGGCAACCTGTGCGTCAAAGGACGGTTTGGCTACGACTTCGTTTACAACAAAGACCGGGTGACGACGCCGCTGATTCGTAAGACCGCGCAGGCGCCGGGCGCGCGCACGCAAGCCTTCGACCGCGCCCAGTGGCGCGAAGTCTCGTGGGATGAGGCGCTAGACTACACCACCGGCCGGCTGTGCGAGATTTACGCCCGCGATGGCGCGGACGCCATGGCGGTCTACTGTTGCGCCAAGGCAACCAACGAGGACAACTACCTGCTGCAGAAGCTGTACCGCGCCCTGTTCCGCACCAACAACATCGATCACTGCACCCGTTTGTGCCACGCCGGGTCGGTGGTTGCGCTGCAGATGGCGTTGGGCTCCTCGGCGATGAGCAACACCGCCGCGGAGGTCATTCACAGCGACGTTTTTCTCGTGACCGGGTCGAACACCGCCGAAACCCATCCAATCATTGCGTTGCAAATGAAAGCCGCGGTCGAAAAACACGGCGCCAAACTCATCGTCGTCGACCCTCGGCGAGTGGAAATGGTCAACTGGGCGACGCTCTGGTTGCCCGAAAAGCCGGGCACAGACGTACCGCTTTTTTCCGCCATGGCGCATGTGATCATCAAAGAGCGGCTCTACAACCAAGATTTCATCGAGCGGCGCACTGAAGGCTTCGATCACCTGTGCAAGTCCATGGAAAAATTCACGCCCGAATATGCTGAGGCGATTTCCGGCGTCGACCGCAATCTGATTATTCAAGCGGCGCGCATGTACGCGACGGCAAAAAACGCGGGAATTTATTGGGCGCTGGGGATTCCCGAACATTCGCACGGCACCGACAACGCGATGTCCCTAATCCACCTGGCGCTGCTCACCGGCCACATCGGCCGCAAAGGCACCGGTTTGA
>CAYZJE010000540.1:0-8741 GCA_964478485.1 uncultured Syntrophobacter sp.
AGTCTTTAACTTACCGAGAGAACGGCGATTCGAAGTTCCAATCGAAGCAACTCGAAATCGGTAAAATTGGCAGTAACGACTGTAGCGCCATGGCGTCGGGCGGTGAGGGCTATCAAGGCATCGTTTTGAAACTCACGCCGCTTGTATATGTCCCAGTGTCGTTTGTCACCGATAATTCGCACAAGCCTATCAGGATCGCTCCAGGCTTCCGGGGCGCAGAGAACGGTGGGTTTTTTTCATGAACTCCCAAAATTCCTCCATCTCGGCAACCCGTTCGACGGACAAACGGATGACCTCAGCTTTAGTTCTTACGCCAAGAGCTTTTTTCGCTCGGCGCAACGCGCGTTCATCGACAAAATAGGATTTGCGCTTTAATTTAGCTCGTGCCGCCATCGTAGCCTCCAAAGTCATACATGAACACACCGCTATCTTAGAGATAATGGACGCATGGATCAAGAACAATTCCTTGGATTCCTCGGATCGTAAGCGAATTCCCGTGACAAAAGTGTTGTGAATAGTTACCCGGCCGGTTGAGACATTTACTTTAAATTCGAATTGACAGTAGGCTGCCGGTTCGATCACTATGGGGCGCAGGGAGAAACTGCTTCCAATTCGAGGTGCTGAAACTTGGTCGGTTTCTTGGTTATTCTACAAATGCGAATTCGGCGAGGATGGAGGTCACATGAGAGACAAAGCGATCGTCATCGAGGCCGGCGAGGGTAAGTTGCTCAGCGCGCGCGGCAGCGCGATGTTTTTCAAGGCGACTCATGCGAGTACCAACGGCGCGTTCTCGTTCATGGAACGCACGCTGCCACCGGGTGGCAGGAAGCCGCCGCCGCATATTCATACCAATTGCGAAGAGGCTTTTTACGTTCTCGACGGCGAGATCGAGTTTTTTCTCGGCGCCGATACGGTTATCGGCCGGCCCGGTTCGTTCGTGCATGTGCCCGGCGGCGTCTCGCATACTTTCGGCAACGCCGCGATTACGGCGTCGCGCCTGCTCATCATCCACGTGCCGGCGATGGATGCTTACTTTGAAGAGTTGCAGGAGCTTTGGTCCGAACAAGTTCCACCGAGCGTTGAAGATGAAAGGGCGTTGATGAAGCGGCACGGCATGGAGCCGGGGTGACTTTAAGAGTGATGGCCGCAGAGAACGCAAAGGGCGCATAGGAAAGGTTTTGGATTAAGAAGATTAACCGCAAAAAGCGCAAAGAGCGCAAAAATAATTCGCGGACGAAATCCGAATGTAGGGGCGGATCATGATCCGCCCTGGGGTGGCGAGGTGTGGTTTCGTAGGTTGCGCTGCGCGCACCGGCCGCCGCACGGAAGATCCTAGATCATAGTTGAATGATTCGCATAACCGTATCTTTTGACGACTTATCCGCCGCTGTAGCCGGCGGTTGCAGCGTGATCATGTCGGACTGTGTCATCGTGACGTTGTAACGATAGCCAAAACCACGATAGAGCGAGAACGACAGGAGAGTTTCAGTTTGGTCTTTTGCCGCGGTGCAGTCCATCGGAACATAGACGTAATAGTCGCGAATGCTCAACCCCGTCACCGCGCACTGCACGCAGCCGCGCGAGGCGATTCCCGTCACGATGACTCGGCCGTCGCCGGGACGGATATCGAGCCGCTCTAACCACTCGGCCATGCTGGTTTGGTAGAAACAGTCGTGGGTGTATTTAACCACGACGGGCTCGTCCGCGGCCGGCTTTAGCGCGTCGATAAATTCGGCATCCCAGGTTCCCTCAAGTTTGCGCACGACATTGCCGAATACGGTAAATTCCAAGGCGTCGCGCTTGCGCACCGATTGAGTGTGCAGCACTCGTCCGCCGCTGGCTCGCACGTAGTCTCTCAGCCGCGCGATTCGCGGAATGATTTTGTCGACCGGCTCGCCCATGTACTGCGGCCCGTTCGGATGGGCCGAGCAGTTCTCCATGTCGACGATGATCAACAGAGTCTTACTCGCCTCTAGATTGACCGGCACGGGATCGGGATATTTTATGTCCACTAGCATGGGTCGTCCCTCCAGACTGATGTCCTTGGTTAGGTCCGGATACCGAAAATCTGATTGAACTGGTCGATCAGTTGCTTGGTATTCGCCCCGTAGGAAGCTGGGTTGACAAAGGTGAAATCCTTGACGAACAGGTCTTGCAGCCGGCCCTTTTGTTTGACGCCTTTGCGGATGCTGAGTCTCGGAATGTCCGCCAGCATGACTTGGCCTTCTTGCGACAAAAGATAGTCGATAAATAGGATCGCCGCGTGCGGATGGGGCGCCCGCGCCATCATCGCCAGCGAGTTGGGCTCTCCGGCGTAGGGTTCGAAGATACGAAAATCGATTGGCGCGCCTTGCTCTTTGAAGTCGGTGACGCGGCGCGCGCGCGCCGCCAAAGCTATTGCGGACTCACCGGCCAACATCAATTGCACTCGCATGCGGCTGCTGGGTCCGGGCAAGTGGATATCTTGCTTGGCCAAGGCGCGCATGTAAGCGAGACCCTTATCCTGTCCCATGGAGTCCAGCATGACGCTGAACCAGTCATATTCCTCAGTTCCTAGATTCATCTTGCCTTTGTATTTTGGATTGAGCAGGTCCTGATAGTTGCTGGGGATATCGGCGCCCCTGAGCAGCTTGGTTTGGAAGGCGACCACGATCGGTGTCACTTCGAAAGCCGCCCAGTAGCCTTCAGGATCATAAGAGCCCTTGGGCATCGCCTGGAGTTCCGGCGACGAGTAGCCGGTCGATAGCTTGGCCTGTTTGAGCTGCCACATTTCCACCGGCGCGGTTCCTACTATGTCGACGGCATGACGTCCGGCTCTTGCCTCCGTGGCAGCTTTCAGAAAAGCACTCCTGGGTGTGCCGCGGTAAACATCGGTCTTCACATAAGGGAAAGCTTTTTCGAAAGCGGCCATTATTCTGGGATTGTCCTGTACGCTGACGGAGGTATAGAAGACGAATTGCCCCTCTTGGCGTGCCCCGTCTTCAAGCGCTTTCTTCCGTTGGGCCGGCGACAGCACCGACAGTTTCTTAATGACTTCTTGGACCGTCGCAGCAGAGCATGGAGCCGATAGGTTGAGCCCAAAAAAAATCGCGAGCAACAGAACGAAACTGCAAAGCCGCGTTTTCAAGGTGGTCTCCTTTTTGGTTGTTTGTCGCGGGTGAAATCCTCTACTCTTTACAACACACAAAACGGCAGTGGCGAAGTGCCCGGTTTGCCGAGCTGGGTGACCAACAACGTTGTATCGGTCACCGCGGTGGTTGGCGAGTAAGGCGCGCCCGCGGGGAAGAACATACAGGACACCGGCTTATAATTCTCGCCGTCGTAATTCACTTCGCCTTCGAGAATTAGCTTTACCTGTTGAAAGCCAACATGGCCGGCGGGCGTCTCAGCGCCTTTCTCCATGCGCACCATCTTGATGTTCGGGCCGGTTTCGTTGAAGTAACCGAGATGTTTTACGCTGACACCGGGCGCGCCGTCGAGCGGCACCCATGAGTAGTTGGCATGGCGCATGATGATGTAACTCCGATAGCGTGGCTCGGGATAGTCGAGCTTATGACCGACGATATATTCCTGGACCGCTTCGAAGCCATCTTGTTTCTTGCCGTTGGGCGCGATGAACAGGCCCTTTTCGAACTGGCCGACTTGTTTCTCGCGCATTTCTTTCTGCGCTTGCATTACTTCAGACCATACCGGTGTGGGAAATCCCGACGGCCCAGGAAAATGTAGCGAGATGCGCACGTTGTGATCGCACTTCTCGGCGGTCTTGGTTGGCCCGTAATAGACTCCTTCGGGCACGTAGACGCAGTCGCCCTCCTCTAAAACGTCTTTGCCGTAACATTCGGCGCCGCGATAATAAAAACGCACCGCTTCGTCGGTGTGGCGGTGGCGCGGGTTGTAGCGCTCAGGAGTGTAGGTGGTGATTCCTGCGCGCATTCTTATGCCGTTTTCGGGATCGAAGAATCCATAGATTTCGCTGTGCCGGCCACCGCCCCGGTGCGTGCCGCTTTGTTCGTCGCCTTCCTCCTGGCGCACGACCACCGGCCGGGTGATCGGGCCTCTCAACGGATCGACTTTTTCCAACATCGTTTCCTCCTAAACTCGCCGTACTCTCTTCACGGTTATCACCACCGTCGTTTCGCTGTCAAGGTAAACGGCGGTAATCAGGGCCGGACCTCGGATTATCTCTCGCAAAGGCGCAAAGACGCTAAGTTCCGAAAACTAAATGACAGGTCCCACCGGTGCGCGCAGCGCACCTTGCGAAACCCTTCGTGTCTCCTTTGAAAATACGGTGTAGGATGCGGTGACCAACGGGAACCGCATCGGTTGTGACCCGCATGCGCTCGATGCGGTTCGTGAACTCACCGCATCCTACAAAGCTCTGTCAAGTTAACTCGAGGTAATCACCACGAAGGACGCGATGGGTTCGGATAATTAGGACGGGCGGGTTTCAAACCCGCCCCTACGAAAATCTGCCTGTTCGGCGCCTGTCCTGAGCGAAGTCGAAGGATGCTTTCGTGGTGAAAAATCTTCTGCGGCGATCGCGATGCGACAAATTTGGGATTGCGTTCGGCACGCGAGTCTATTAAATCATCGAGCAACGAGGGATGCCCATGGCTAAAAATGGATTTCGCGCTTTCGATAGCGACATGCATGTGTTCGAGCCGGCGGATTTGTACACGAAGTACATGAATCCGAAGTGGGGCGAACGGATTCCCGTCGGTAAGCCGCGTACCAAGCATGGTATGACGCGCTACTTCTTAGGCGACGGCAAGCCGATTCGGCCGCCCAGCGACGTGGTCGATTTTCACGAGAACAAGATGGCTGATCGGTTCGGCGATTCGTTGGCGTGCGATTACAACAATGTCTCGCAGCTAGCGGCGATGGACAAGGAAGGGCTCGACATCGCCGTGCTGTTTCGCACCTCGCCGCTACACACCAATGAGAACTTCGAGCCGGAGTACGCCAACGATCTGTGCAAGGCGTGGAACGATTGGATGGCGGATTTTTGCCAGGCGGATTCAAAACGACTCAAAGGTTCAGCGCTGATTACGTTGCACGATGTCGATCTGGCGGTGAAGGAGGCCAAGCGCGCGGTCAGGAACGGCGCAGTGGGATTGTCATTGTGTCCTGAACCGATCAATGGCCGGCAGATACACGACCGCTACTTCGATCCTCTGTGGCAGGAAGCAGAGGCAATGAAAATCCCGATCTGCTTTCATCCGCCGGCGCGGCCGCAGCAGCCGCAGGTTTCCCAAGACCGCTTCGCCGGCCATCCGAACCAAGCGCTGCTGGTCAATCCTTTGCGCAATCCGATCGAGCAGATCCTCGCCGTCAGCGCGTTCACCGCCGGCGGCGTGCTGGAGCGCTTCCCGCGACTGAAAGTGGCTTTTCTCGAAGGCAACTGCTCCTGGTTGCCGTGGCTGCTCTATCGCATTGACGAATACTGGGAGATGCAGGGGGCGATGGCGGATATTCCTTTGCGCCAGAAGCCCAGCGAGTATTTTAAGCAGCAATGCTTCATCTCCGTCGATGTCGACGAGAAGTTGGTGAAAAACGTCATCGACTACATGGGCGATGACAACATCGTCATCTCGACGGATTATCCGCACATCGACTGCCGCTGGCCGCACGCGTTGGATGAATTTCTGTCGATTCCCATTTCCGAGCAGTCGAAGCGAAAAATTCTATGGGATAACTGCGCGCGGCTGTACGGCGTGAATTAGGCAAGCGGTGCGCAAAGCGCACCCTTCGCGGATCGAGGAATGATAATGATCAGAGTAATTAGCCTCGTGGTTTTTCTGCTCGTTGTACTCTCTGAAGGCGTTAGTGACGCGCAAACAAAAATTCGCGCCGCCTACGGCACGCCGAGTCTGAGCCAGGTCGTTTTCCCCCTCGGCGTGCAAGCGGGCATGTTCAGCCGTCATGGTCTCACCGTGGAGCCGCTTTATATCGCCGGCCGGTCGATCAATCTTTTGTTGAGCGGGGATGTCCAGTTTGGTTTTACCGGCGGACCGCAGACCGTTCTCGCACGGATTTCCGGTGCCGACCTGATTACCATCGCTGGGCTCAATCGCCTGGGCCAGATGATTGCGGCCCATCCTTCGATCAAGTCGCCGCAAGATCTAATCGGCAAGAAAGTCGGCATCGGAGTTTTCGGCACCACCGCCGACTACGGTATGCGGCTTGGCCTGCGAAAGCTCAATTTGCGGCCCAACAAGGAAGTGAGCTTCATTCAAGTCGGCGATGTGCCGGCGCGCATCGCGGCGGTGACTTCCGGCGCCGTCCACGCCGTGGTGCTGAGCAGCTTCGACAAACATTTCCTGGACCAGCATGGGCTGCGGCTGCTCGCCGAGACCGAAGACATCGATTTCATGGGTTCAGGCATCATGGCAACCGAATCCTTTGCGCGGGCGAACCGCGATACCGTCATGCGGTTGTTGCGCGGCGTCGTGGATACCATTCGATTCATCAAAACGGATTCGAAACGAACCATCGAACTACTCGGCAAGATTTATCGCGAGCATGATCATGCGATCTTGGCCCGGCGCTACCAAACGCTGTTAGGAGTATATCCGGATTACCCGTTGGTATCCGTTAGCTCGATCCAATCGATTATCGATGTGCTCAAGGAAGACGGCAAGATCAAAGAGGCGCCGCCGGCGCAGAGTTTTCTCGACATGAGTTATCTGCGCGCGGTGGAGAAAGAGCGGCAAGGGAAATAGTTCTGGGTTACGAGTCTCGGGTTGGGGCGTTGGGTGGAACTCGAAACTCGAAACCCGAAACCCGGAACCCGAAACTATTAACCCTCGATGCCGTAAAACTTTGCGCAGTTGTCCCAGAGAATTTTTCTGCGGCTGTCGGTTGGCATTTCCTGATGCATGAATTCCTGCGTGGCCTTGGGAAAGTCCGAGTCGCTGTGTGGATAGTCGCTGGAGAAAACTAAATTATCGTCGCCGATCAGTTGGCAGACGTTGCCGATATCGGCCTCGTCGCCCTCGCAGCCGATTACGCATTGGCGTTTGAAATACTCACTCGGTTTCATCGTAAGGAGCGGCGCGTCGTTCTTGCCGAGCTGGCTCCAATGGCGATCCATGCGCTGCAACCAGGACGGCGCCCAGCCGCAGTTGCATTCTAAAAATCCGACTTTGAGCTGGGGAAATCGTTCCAAAACGCCACCGACGATCATGTCGACCATGGTCACCATCTGACCGGTGACGTGAGTGCAGATATGACGCAGCAAACGGTTGCCCATGCCGAAGCGCTCGAGATGGGGGTAGTGACCGGAGTTAGTGCATTCGTGAAAACCGACGGTCATACCCGTCTCTTCTAATTCCGCCCACAGCGGTTCCCAGTAGACGCTGAACCAAGTTTGTCCTGGCAACGGCGTCGCTCTTAGAAAAGCGCTGACAAAGCCGAGCTTCTCGCGGGCTCGTTTCGCTTCGCGCACGGCGAGCGAGACATCGTGCGGCGGCAGCAACGCGGCGCCGTAGAGCCGCTTGGGATTTTCCTGGCAAAAGTCATAGAGCCAGTCGTTGTAGGCGCGGCAGATCGCTTCGGCGAGCAGCGGGTCCATGTCGGGCATGGTCATGATGTGCAGGCATGCAGTCGGAAATAGCACGGCGACGTCGATGCCCTCGATGTTCATCGCTTCGAGCTGGGATTTGGCGTTGAAGTTTTGTTTACGCGCGAAATCTATCACATCGCCGCGGGTGTTGCTGCGCTTGCCGCTGATCATGCGCAGGTCGTGCGCCAAGGTCGGACTGTTCTGGCGCGGCTCTTTGCCGTCGACCATGAGCAGATTCAAATCGCCCCGCGTCGGCACGCGCACCGGCCGGGGCGCGCGGTCTCTGAAGCGCGGGTCGATGTGCTTTTCCCAAAGATCCAACGGCTCCATGATGTGCATGTCGGAATCGATGATCTTGAAGCCATTTTTCATGGGCAATATCGAGCGCTGGTCGGGTGGTGCGCGGTTATTTTTTACCGATGAAGTAGTCGGCGTTGATCTTGGTGTATTCCTGCCATTTTTCTGGCACCTGGTTGTCAGTGAAAATGGCGTCTACCGGACAGGCGGGAATGCAGGCGCCGCAGTCGATGCAGTCGTCGGGATCGATGTAAAGCATCGGGTCACTATCGGTGCCGTGGATACAGTCCATGGGGCAAACATCGATACAGCCTTTGTCTTTAACTCCAATGCAGGGTTGTGTGATCACGTAGGTCATTGCTTCACCAAGTGAAAGGGCAACCACGGGGGGTTGCCCCTACGTCTCTGATGTCTTTTTTGCGTTCTTTGCGGCCAATCATTCGAATCCGATTTTTGTGCCGTGCTATGCCGTGTGCAGTTTCTTGTGCTGTAGTTTTGCATGCTTCGCGGTGCAATCGGGAATGGTACAGAACACTGGTTCGGGCGCGTTGTCGTAGCCTAGCCACTTCATGTGTTTCCACGGCCGCTTGCCCCAAATCAGATCGTCGATCCAGAGTAACGGCTTGACGATCAGGACTCTAAGCTTCGGCGGAGTCGTCTTAACCGACCACATCGCCAAATCATGATACCAAGTATCGGTTTTTTTGTTGTAACAGCAAGAAGACACGCAGACGACGCAATTGGTCCATTCACCGCGGCCGGCGAGCTTGTATTTATAGCAGCTCTCGACGTTGATCGCGTATTTCTCCACGCCGTTGACGACCGTTTTATCGCCGAAAGGAATGCTGTGCGACGGACAAGTGCGCGCGCACTTCTTACA
>CAYZJE010000541.1:0-2330 GCA_964478485.1 uncultured Syntrophobacter sp.
AGACCCGAGCAAAGCCTGGAGCATCGCCGAGCTGTTGCCGTCGTTCGAAGGCAAGTGGCGCCAGGATACACTCGACCTGTTGTGGAAACGGTTGCAGGAGGCGATCGGCTCGGAGGAGCGTATCCAGACCGCGTTTCTCCATGTGCTCAAAAACGCCGATCAGGAGTTCGTGTACGGCAAGCTCGCTGACCAAGGCGCGAAACTGGTCAAGGGCAAGAAATACAAAGAGGCGGTAGGGTTTCTCGCGCCACTCAAAGATTTTCCGGCAGGTAAACCGGAGAGCAAGTTTCAGCTCGCTTTCGCGCAGCTAAAACTCCACTCCCATACGGTGGCCACCCATCGCCAGCATCCGGCGATCGAGCTTTTCACCGAGCTTTATCGCAACTCGGCCTATCCGGTCTTCGAAACCCTGCGTAAAGACAAGAGCCTCGCGCCGGAAGAACTTTTTTCGTTGGGTTTCGGCCTAGTCGAGCGCAGCGGCCAAGAGCGCGTTTTAGGCATGGATCTGCTCGAACACGTCGCCGAAAAGTTTCCCCGCAATAAGATCGGCAAGAGCGCCAAGAATAAACTTAAGCTGGTCGCGGTCTGAGTTCTCTGTTTCTTTCCACTCGGCGATGAAAACTGTTGCTCTCTACGCGCTCGCCGCCGCCCTTTACGTCATCGGCGGCACCTTGATGAAATACTCTCGCGGGCTCACGCGCTTGCTGCCGTCTGTGGCATTGGTGGTGGTCTTTAGCGCCGGTGCGCTGATTCAAGCATGGGCGATGCGCCACGAACCGCTCGGTCCGAGTTATGTTGTTGTCCTTGGTTTTGAAGCTCTGCTCGCGGTTCTTGCCGGTTACTTCCTTTTCGCCGAACAGATGACAATAAAAATGATTTCTGGTGTCGTCCTTGTGGTACTGGGGATGATTCTCCTGCGGCTATCTTAAATTCTCAGACCAACGCTCCTGACTAGCGCTTTGGCAGAGGTCCTGGTCCGGAAAGCTTCTTGAACAAGCCGATCAGCTCCGCTTCGCGTGGCAGCTCGCGCAAGTGTTTTTCAAAATCCTCCGGCGCTAGAGGCATGGCGGGCTCCGAAGTGAGTTTCTCGTAGGCTTTGACGTACTCCGGGTCAGCGAAGGCTTTGCGCATGGCGTCACGCAATATTTTCACTGGCTCCGCCGGCGTGCCCGGGGGCAAGACAAACGGCTGGCCGGTGTCGCGCGCGCCGCGAAAAAGCTGGATAAGACGGCGGTCTTGATTTGCACGAGCGAAACTCTCGATCTCGGGAAGTTTGGCGAGCCTGGCATCGGCGTGGTCGATGCCCTTGGGGATATCGATGGTGGCGTGAATGTTTATCAGATCTTTATCTAACCACGCCGCATTGCGCGTCAGCAAGCTGTCCAGGATGCTTACCCTGGCATCGATTTCGTTTCTTTCCAAGGCGAAGTCAATTTCCCGCGGCGTATAGCCTGTGACCAGACGCGGCTCTTTCATGTCCAACATGTAGGCGAACAGCCGGGCCATGGTGTAGAGGCTGTGGCCCACGGCTGGGGCGCCGATGCGCACGCCGCGGGCCGCAGTCAAATTTTCTCTGGTGTTGAATCCGGCGGCTTTGCGCGTAAGAAAAGCATAGGGCGCATAGCGGGCATGGGAGCCGAGATAAATGAACTTGTCTAGTTCATAGAGCACGTCGGTCTCGCCGAAAATCGTGCCCTGAACCATGCCGGTGAGCATGGCGCCGATGGTCAAGCCGTCAGGCCGAACCGACTTGTACATGTGATTGGCCGCCTTGCGTCCGCCGGCGCCAGGCATGTATTGCACGACGATGTTAGGTTGGCCGGGTATATGTTTTTTCAAGACCGGAATCACTGCGCGTGTACGCAGATCGCCGGCACCGCCGGCGTCAGTACCGCTGACGAGAAGAATATTCTTGCCTTCGTAAAGGGGCGTCTGGGCCAACGCAAGTGAGACCATGGCGAGCCACTGCGCCAGCAGCAGAAAAACGGTAAACACGACGATTTGAAGTGTGAATTTTTGCATTAGTTAGTCAGCTCCCACCAGTTCTTGTCCAGATCGCCGAAGATAAAGTTGGTGGCGCCGTTTGAGTCTTCCAGTTTGCCGACATCGGTGACGCCTAGAGATTGTCCATTCTTGCTAAATTCGCGATGGGCTTGTTCGACCCCGGCCGCGGAATCCAACTGTAATGTGAAACGGTTGACCGGCGCTAAGTATTGGCGCGGGCTGCGTTGCAAGACAACAACGTACCACGGGTTCGCCGGATGTTTGATGTACTGGGCAGTGTTGAAACCGGCAGCGATTTCCAATCCGAGAACCTCGACGTAAAAACG
>CAYZJE010000542.1:0-6120 GCA_964478485.1 uncultured Syntrophobacter sp.
GTGCTCACGCAGATCCCCAGAGGAACCCAGGTGACCGTGGTGCGCTCGTTGGGGGACTGGCTCGAAGTGCGCTCGAAGCATGGTAACCCGCCTGGCTTTATCCGCGTCGATGATGCTATGTTCGTTAGCAAGGCCAACTAATCAGGTTGCTGAAAAACCACTCTCGGAATCCTTCGACAGGCTCAGGACGAACGGGGAATTTGATTTCACTGATGATTTTCCGTTCATGCTGTCCTGAGCAAAGTCGAAGGGTCGAAGCATTCCGAAGCTATTTTCAGCAACCTGCATAGGGACGGCCGCCGGTCTTAATTTTTGCAGATTAGCTCCTCCTGCCTCTCACTTCAGTGAGTTTTTTCGATACTCGCGGCGCTGGCTCTGATCGACAACTGGCAACGATAAAAAAGGACGCGCTCGATTGGAAGACCCGGTAACGATTGAAGCTACCGCTGACGGCAAATCGCCGCCGAGCTTTTTCGCCCAGACATTTTCTTCGCTCAGACACTCGAACTTTAGCCACCTTTTTGTCGGCACGATTTTCATGAGCGCCGGGCAATGGATTCAGAATGTGACTTTGGGTTGGCTGGTTTACGATCTCACGGGATCGTCGGTGCTGTTGGGCATGCTCAATGGGTTGCGCGCCCTGCCATTTCTCATAACCAGTCCGATCGCCGGGGTGGTCGCCGACCGCACCAATCGTAGGACTATTCTCATCGTCTGCCAGTACGTGTTGATGCTGACCGCGGTGAGCATGGGTATCATGGTCAGCGCCGGTTTCGTGCGAGTTTGGCAGCTGTTCACCTTCACCGTGATCACCGCGGTGGCGTGGTCGTTCGTCGATCCGGTGCGCCAAAGCATGGTGCCGACGCTGGTGCCGAAAGAAGATCTGATGAATGCCGTCGCGCTCAACTCGGCGGCCTTCAACATGACCAAAATAATCGGCCCGTCGATTGGCGGCTTGTTGATCGCCATCTTCGGCGCGGGTGGCAATTTTTTTGTCCAAAGCGCTGCCTACGTCGGTGTTTTGCTGTCGCTCTATTGGATGACCGTCCCGTCGAACTCAACCGAAGCGCGCCGCTCATCGGCCATGGCTAATCTCAAAGAGGGAATGAATTACGTCTGGTCCAACCCTGCCGTGTTCGCTCTGATGACCAGCGCTTTGATACCGAGAATCATCGCCATGCCGTACCAAACCCTGATGCCGGTGTTTCAAAAAGACGTGTTGAAGGTTGGCCCGGAAGGCTTGGGATTGTTACTGGCGGCGCCGGGGCTGGGCGCGAGTTTGGCTGGCTTCGCACTAGCTACCCTTTCAAGCCGGCTAAAGCGCCAGGGCCTGGTGTTGATCATTAGCTTGATTGGGCTCGGCGCCGGCATGAACATCTTCGCATGGACGACTTCGTTCCCATTGGCTCTGGCAGTGCTAGTGATGATCGGCGTGTGTCAAATCTTTTACATGGCGACGACGAACACCATGTTACAGGTCATCGTTCCCGATCATCTGCGCGGGCGGGTCATGAGCATTTACATGCTCGACCGCGGCCTGATGCCCCTTGGCTCAATGACTGCGGGAATAAGCGCCCATTGGATCGGTGCGCCGGCGACCGTGAGTTATATGGGACTGGCCGTGATCGTGCTCGCGGTTCTGCTTGCCTGGCGCGCGCCGGTTGTGCGTAAGCTTGCCTTGACCACGGACCATTGACTTACCCCCACCGGCTTTCCTATGATACTGTTGTCATTGGGAGGCGTTATGAGATCATTAGCGCTGCTGACAATTATCCTCTACTTGTCCATCGGGATCACGGCCGCGGACGGCCAAGCGTTTAGAGGTTCGGCAGGCGGCACAAGGAGCCCCGGCGTCTGGGCGCAACCGGCTCCCACAGCCATTCAGTCGCGACAAGGTTTGGTTAATAATCCTGGCGCCGCTGCCGCGCCCATGCGATCTTTCGCACCGACGCAAAGTGTTCAGAGTCAGACGATCGCGCCTGTTCCCGTTCATCATCCGGTCCAATATTCAAACCTCAGCGGCACGGTGGTCGTTGCGCCGCCACTGACGGTCAGTCACGGGCCGATGGTGGTTAATAATCCTGGCGCCGCTGCCGCGCCCATGCGATCTTTCGCACCGACGCAAGGTGTTCAGAGTCAGAGGATCGCGCCTATTCCCGTTATTCATCCGATCCAACATTCAAACCACCGCGGCAGGTTGTCCGTTGCGCCGCCACTGACGGTCAGTCAGTGGCCGGTGGTCGTTCCCGGTTTCGTGCCGCATCACCGCCCGCCTTGGTTTTTTCGCGGATACCCTGGTGTCGGGATTGTCGAATGGCCTTACGCCTACTCGCCTACGGTGATCATCGAAGTTACTCCCGGCGTCATCAGCACGGCGCCGCGCTACAGGGAAGAGCCGCCGAGCGAAGCGGGGACGGGGAGCCCGGGGCAATTGGCGCCCTTCGATCCGACGCCGCAGGAAGTGGTCGAGCGCATGCTGTTGTTGGCGAACGTGAAATCCGGCGATGTGCTCTACGATCTCGGCGCCGGAGACGGCCGCGTCGTGATTACCGCAGCAAAAAAATATCGCATCAAAGCGGTCGGCTATGAGATTGATCCCGGACTCGTCAAGCTGGCGCGTGAAAATGTTCGCAAGCAGGGCGTGGAACAGTTGGTCGAAATCCGTGAGCAAGATTTTCTCACGGCGGACCTCTCGCGGGCATCGGTGGTGACGCTTTACTTGTCCTACGACGGCAATCTCGCGCTGCGGCCCCAGCTGATGAAGCAACTCAGGCCGGGCGCGCGCATTGTGTCTTATACTTTTGATATGGGCGAATGGCAGCCGAAGATAAGTGAAACTTATCGCGATGCCGGCGGGGAAGCGCACGCCATTTACTTCTGGCAAATCGGTGACACCATCGCTTTTCGTTAACGAGCGAGAGAGTTTTGGAAGTTGCAGCGAATATCGATTGGTGTCGCTCGGTTTCTTCCCTCGAAGCTTCACCGTCGAAGAACAAATCCTCCTCAATCCCCCTCTTTGAAAGAGACTTTTCTAGGCGTACAACTTATCGATAAAACCCGTGTCGTCGATCTTGCGCAGATAGTGCAAGTCCCAGGGCTCCATCGGGCCGATGTGGCGCATCTGGGGATCTTTGCCGACGTCGAGATCGTAGACGTTTTGGATCGCGGCCGGCAGCGGATAAGGTTTTTTCGACAGCAGCTTGGCCCACTCGCGCTGTAGATGAATATAATATTCGTCATCTTGTAGACCGTAGCGCGCCGCTAAATTATTCTTCAGGATCGCCACGACTTGCACCGGTTTGGTTTTGAAGAAGTGCAACGCTTCAATAAAGCCTTTGAGAAAAGCGTAGACGGTTTCTTCATTCTCTTTGATGTAATCGCTGGTCGCTAGCAGTGTCGTGTTGTGGATCACCGGTCGGTCCGGCAGGTCGACAACGTGCAGGCCCTTCTTGATGCCGTAGAGGTCGAAAGGCATGTCGACCAATGCTGCGACGGTTTTGCCGCATGTAATCTCATCGACGAAATTCAAAAATTTTCCCGACGTGTCGTCAATCACGTCCATGTTGATCTCTTCGGGTTTGAGCCCGCAATCTTGCAACACCGCGCGCAGATTGCCGGAGACGCAGGGAGCCTTGGAGTGGCAGACGATCTTTCGGCCTTTGAGATCGTTAACCGTTTTTATTTCCGGTAGCGCGACCAGACGATCATCCCAATTGTTCTGCGCCTGGGCCAAATAAGTCAGCCGCTTTTCGCCCTTAGCGCGCTCGCGGTAAGTTTCATGGTGTAAACCACTCAAGAAATCGATCTCGCCTGCCAGCGCAAGCTTGGCGCGGTGCGCCATGGTCGGCGCTTTGGCGCCGCCGACGATGTGCAGGTCGATCTCGTAGCCATATTTCTCCATGACCTTCGATTCCTTGAAGACGTAAAGAAAGGGTAGATGAGAAGAGTCGCTGGCTAATAAATCTAGGGTGCGCATGATTCTCTCCTTGTGTATGCTGATTTTTAAGTATTGGGTTTGTTCAAAATGTTCAAGTCGTTCAACCGCTCCGCTCGGTTCAAATCGTCAGAAATCTCTTTTGCCCGCATTCCACTCTTGGGCTTTGATTACTTTCCCGGTAATTGTTGGTTGATCTTGCCCGGCCAAATGCAGCACCAGCGGCACGACCACTTCCGGCGCTTGGCCGCCGCGGCCGTCGACATTGACTCTGCCACCGGGGTGAATTGCGTTGGCGCTGATGCTATAGAGTTGCATTTCTTTGGCGACGGTTTTCATCAAGCCCTCAACGGCGTGCTTTGACGCGACATAAGCGCATTTGCCGGCAACGCCTTGGTGTCCGGCGTTGGACGAGATACCGATGATGACGCCGTGTTGCTGAGTGATCATGTGCGGCAAGGCGAAGTGGGTGCAGAGATAGACCGCGCGCAGGTTTACGCCCATGAGTAAATCCCAATCGCTGACCGGCACTTCGTGGGTCGGCCGCTGGCGCAGGCAGCGCCAATCTTCGTAGGCGCCGTCGTCATGGACCTCCATGCGCAGGCCGGCGTTGTTGATGAGAATATCTAGCCTGGTAAATTTCTCAGTGCAGAAATCGATTAAGTTTCGCGCCGCGATCTCCTGGCTCAAGTCGCCGGCAAATATTTCCGCGCTGCCGCCCTGCGAGTGAATTTCTTTTTGTACTATTTTCGCGCCCGCTTCGCGCACGTCAGCGATCACGACCTTGGCGCCGGCGCGCGCCAATCCAAGCGCCATGGCGCGTCCGAGTCCGCTGCCGGCGCCGGTGACGATAGCTACTTGGTCGGTGATTTTCATTATTGTGATCCTAAAGGCCCATTTCTCGTTGCACTTCTTTTAACAGCGTCATGTCGTGCGCGACGGCAACCGGCACGTTGGTTTTTTTGGTCTGCTGTTGGATGAAGCCCCACTCGATGCTGAGGTCCTCGTCGGTCAGCAGACCGTTCTTGCTGAAGCCCGGTTTAGCCAGTTCGAGCGACCGCGCCGCGTCTTTTTCGTTGGCGTGGGTCCAAGCCATCAATATTTTCGTCGTCTCTTTCGGATTGGTTTGCAATAGTTGTAGGCTGCGCAGTGATGCGCGCAAGACCCGCTTGATCAAATCGGGATCTTTTTTGATCTTGTCTTCGTGCACGCCGAGGCCGGCGATTGGGTGCGCGACGATCTCGGCGGTGTTGCCGAGCAAGCGGTAACCTTGGTTTTCCATCTGCACGTTGGTCGGCAGGGGCATCAAGCTGCCCTGCGCGATGTTCTTGTCCATCGCCGCGACGCGCGCCGGCGTGGCGCCCATGGCGAGCAGTTGATAGTCGCCTTTTTTTAGGCCCAGGTGCTGCAAATGCTTTTCGGTGAGAATCGCCTGGGTGTTGCCAAAGGAGCTGACCGCGAAGACTTTGCCCTTGAGATCGGCCGGCGAATTGATTTCCGGGCGCACGACCAAAGAAAACAGCGGCCGGGAATTTAGCGCTGCGACAAGCTTGGTGGCTAACCCCTGCATCGCGCCGTTGAGTACCGGCGAAATATTCAGCGAAAAATCGATGTGGCCGTGGGCCAGCGCGACGGTGGCGATGTTGCCGTTCATCTGAATCAGCTGCGGCTCGATGCCTTCGCTGCGAAAAATGCCTTTTTCCACCGCGACCTTGACGGGAAACCAAGTCATGCTCACCGCAGAGTAGGAGAATGTGACTCGGCGCGCTTCGGCGCTGGTGGCGAGATCGGCCTGTGCTAGCGTGAACGTGAACAGGGTTAGTGTGAGCAAGCGTTTCATTCTTTTGCGCATACCGATGTATTGTAGAAATGTTCTCACCACGAAGGTCACGAACGTTTTGGAATGGGGGGCACGGCGCACCGTGTGACAATTCCGAGTCCCTTTTTTGCGTACTTTGCGTCCCGATCGCCCTGAGCCCGTCGAAGGGTGCGGTTAATTCTCTCAACATTCCGAATCAGCCTGTTACTTTTTCCGCGGAATCTCCAGCGGCAGGTCTGGGCGGTCGCCCCATTCTTTCCACGAGCCGATGTAGTTGCGGACCCTGGGAAAGCCGAGCAGACGCAGCGCGATGTAGCTATGGGCGGCGCGGTAGCCGCCTTGGCAGTAGGAGACCACTTCTTTGTCG
>CAYZJE010000543.1:0-5029 GCA_964478485.1 uncultured Syntrophobacter sp.
ATCCAGTCAGGCGCAAAGCGTTCGGCGGCCGGTACCACGATTTCTTGAAACACCTGCAAATATTCCGCATCGGCGCAGCCCGCCGGCAACGGGATGTTGAGCGTAAACCCTTCACCGGCGTCAACTCCGACCTCATTCACCGCACCGCTGCCGGGATAATAAGGAAATTGGTGCGTCGAGATGAAGAGCACCGATGGATCGTCGTAAAAAGCATCCTGGGTGCCGTTACCATGATGAACGTCCCAATCCATGATCATGACTTTTTTGGCGCCATGGGCCCGCTTCACATACTCGGCGGCAATCGCCATCGTGTTGAACAAACAAAATCCCATCGCCCGATTGCGCAGCGCATGATGGCCCGGCGGCCGCACCAAGGCGAAGCCGTTTTGGACCTCTTTGGCGGCAATGGCGTCGATCAGGTGAAGCAAGCCACCCACGGCAAGAACGCTGACGCTGAAGGAATCACGGCACGTGATGGTATCGCCGTCCAGGGCGTAAACATCATGCGCCGCAGTCGCCTCGATCAACCGGACATAGTCTTTACCATGGGTGGCTTCGATATCAGCCCGGTTCGCTGGCTGGGGCACGAGCAAGTGAAACTTGCCACGATCCAATTCAGCGGCCAGATCGAGCAAGACTTTGACCCGCTCCGGACGCTCGGGATGAGCATCGCCGGGCTGGTGTTTAAGATATTCTTTATCGACCACCACGGCAGTTTTAGCCATGAATAAACCTAACATCTCTCTACTGGCTCTGCCAAGCCGGCGTGCCTGCCCTCCGAGCGGGCAACCACATAGGGTTGCCCCTACAAATCCGATTTCTTCTTTTGCGCTCTTTGCGACCTTTGCGGTTAAATCCTCCGGTTCCGAATCCTTGGTTACGCAATCTTGCCAAGGCCGGGAAAATCGCATACTTTGACGGTATGTTTGGTATCGGCATGCCGGAATTGCTTTTGATCCTTGGACTCGCGCTGATCGTGCTCGGGCCGAAGAAATTGCCCGAACTCGCCAAAACTCTCGGCAAGGGCTTGGCCGAGTTTCGCCGCGCCACTGAAGACTTAAAGGACGAGTTCCGCAAGATGGAACATGAAGTCCAAGACGCTTCCGCGGCCGCCACCATCAAAGACGACCCCTTATTAGAGACACCAGAGCCGTCGGACAAACCCGCCGAATCCATCCCTATCAATCCCCAGGCCAACGCAGAGAAAAAGTGAACAACGATCCGGGTAAAGGGCAGGCTGCCGATGTCCAAATGCCCTTTACCTCTCATCTGGCCGAGCTGCGCAATCGTTTAGTCAAAAGCACCCTGGCGGTGGGCGTCGCCTTCTTCGCTTGCTACGCTTTCGTCGACGATATCTTCGCCATCTTAGCCGCGCCGTTGCGCCGCTTGCCGATCCGCGGCCTGATGCTGATCGGCACCGCGGTCACTGAAGCGTTTTTCACCAAGATGAAAATCGCCTTCATCGCCGCGGTCCTCGTCGCCTCGCCGGTGCTGCTGTGGCAGGCCTGGCAATTCATCGTGCCGGGACTCTACGAACATGAGAAGCGCTACAGCCGAAGTTTTGTCGGCGTCGGCACGCTCTTTTTCATCGGCGGCGCGGCTTTTTGCTACGCCATCGTGATTCAAAACAGCCTGGCCTTTCTGCTCCGCCGCTATGAGGTCATCGACGTTCAGCCCATGCTGCAAATCGGCGACTACCTGTCGCTCGTGTCGCGCGCGGTGCTGGCCTTCGGCGTGATGTTCGAGTTGCCGGTGTTGACGTTTTTCCTTGCCCGGGTCGGTCTGATCGACCACCGTTTTCTCATCCGGCATAGCCGCTACGCGATTATCGCCATCGCTCTGCTCGCCGCCGTGTTAACCCCGCCCGATTTGATCTCGCAGGTGTTACTCATGGTCCCGCTGGGTCTGCTTTACCTCGTCAGCATCGCGGTCGCCTATGCGGCGCGCTTTCGAATGAACCGGCGCGAAAGTAACGGGAAATAAAAAAGGCTATTCCGGCTTTCTTGTGAAGAAGGATTCACCACAGAGGCACAGAGTTCGCATGGTTCGACACGCTCACCATGAACGGAGGAAAGCCGCGCATCCTGAGCTTCGTCGAAGGACGTGCCTCGGCGGTGCAATCTCCGAGCCGCGCTTCACGGGAAACCCAGAAGAGCCAATAAAATAGGGCTCGCTGTGTTAGGAGGTTTTTTCAGAAGGCTGCTGATTATCTTCGTTGATGAAAGCGCAGGCGGCGAAGACGGTGGTCCACAGTCCTTCCTTGTTGCCGATGGCGGATTGGGTAATGTTGGAAGTGCGGACAATCTTGCCGGACATCTTGAAGAGATTTTCCCGTTCATCCCAAGCGGTATCGGGATCGAACTCAATGCCGAGAGTGGTCGCTAACATGCTGGCGGCCAAGTCTTCGGCGTACTCGCCGGCTTTTTCTTCGGTCTCGCCGAAGGAGTGATGCTCGGAGAGATAACCATGCTGTTCTTGGTCGGCGGGAATCGCCACGCCCACCGAGGCGGCTACCAGTCGGTTCGGTTCGTTGGTGCTTTCGCGGTCGTAGACGCAAAAGACGATCTCGCCGGGACGGAGCATCTTGACGCCTTCTTCCTTGGAGAGGCGCTTGCAGAATGGCGGATAGATACTCGACACCAAGACCAGATTACAGTAAGCCAAACCCGCCTGTCGTAACGCCAATTCGAAAGACGCCAACTTTTCCTTGTGGACGCCCACCCCTTTGGTAAAGAAAACTTTTTTCGGAATCATGGTGCGCTGCTATAACATGAATGAATTAAACTGACAAGAATTTTGCGGCAAAAATTTCGCCGCGCGAAATTTATTCGACGATCACCAACACCGCGCCGCCCTCGACGGTCTCACCGGCTTTGACCTTGATCTCCTTGATCGCGCCGGCAATCGGGCTGTGCACTTCGTTTTCCATCTTCATCGCTTCGACGATCACCAGTCCTTGGCCTTTTTCTACTTTTTCGCCCTCGGCGACCAGCACGGCGATCACTTTACCGGGCATGGGCACGGACACTCTTTGCTGGCCTTGAAGTTGCGCGGCGGACTGGCTACCTGCGACCCGTAAGCGCCGCTCGTCGACGAGATTGATACGGTAGCTGCGCCCGTCCACCAGCACGCGATACTCGTCGTCGGTGTTGTCCACTTCGATCTCGAAGGAACGGTTGTCGACGATGAGCGAATAGTTAGTCCGGCCGGTCTTTTTGCCGTCGACGACGAATTCATTGCCATCCACCGACACGCGATAGACCGACTTGCCGGTCTCTTCGATCTCCACGGTGTAGCTCTGCTCGCCCAATTTTCCGATGAATGCCATGTATCCTCGCTGACGCTCGGAATTTCAAATCACAGATTTCAGATTTCATATTGGAATTTGAGATTTGCCATTTGCAATCCCAAAGGGCACGCCTTCGCTCCGGAAGGGTTGCGCCCCGCTCGCCCACTCGCGTGAATAATCCAGGCTAGCTCCGCCGCCAGCTGCCCCGCGCTCCGCCGCCGCGTAGACCGCTGCGCTTACCCTGCTCGCGCCACTTGGAGGGTTCCGCGGCGCCTTTGGCCAGCAACCCCAGAGTCCGTTCATGCTCACCCAACAACGCGGCGATGGCCGCCGACGCCAAGGCGATCTCTTTGTGCGGCAACACCTCTTCGTTGGCTCCGCCGCGGTACTCTTCATCGATGAAACCGGTGTTGATGTTGCCGGACATGAAGCGCGGATGGCGCAAGATCCATTGATGAAACGAAATATTGGTTTTGATGCCGCGCACTTGATACTCGCGCAGCGCGCGGCGCATGCGCAGGATCGCTTCGATGCGGTTTTCGCCCCAGGCGATCAGCTTGGCGATCATCGGATCGTAGTAGATCGTCACCTCGGCGCCTTCGTAGACGCCGTTGTCATTTCTCAAACCCAGCCCTTCAGGCAAGCGCAAGCCTTCAATCTTCCCTGGGCAAGGCATGAAATCGTGCTCTGGATCTTCGGCGTAAATCCGGCACTCGATGGCGTGGCCGGTCTGCGTGATATGACGCTGGCGCCACGGCAGATAGCCGCCCGCCGCCACTTCGATCTGCGCCTTGACCAAATCGATGCCGACGACCCGTTCGGTCACCGCATGCTCGACTTGGAGGCGCGTGTTCATTTCGAGAAAATAAAAGTTTTGCTCTTGGTCGAGGAGGAACTCCAAGGTCCCGGCGCCGACGTAACCCACCGCCCGCGCGCCCTGGATGGCGATGCGGCCCAAGCGCCGTCGGGTGCGCTCTTCCAATCCCGGCGCCGGCGACTCTTCGATGACTTTTTGATGGCGCCGCTGAATTGAGCACTCGCGGTCGTAGAGATGAATTACCCGGCCATACTTGTCGGCCAAGATCTGTATCTCCACGTGGCGCGGTTTCTCGATAAATTTCTCAACATACAAACGCGCGTCGCCGAACGAAGACAACGCCTCGGAGCCGACCGCGCGATAGGCGGACGACAGTTCGCGGCGCGAGCGCACCAGACGCAATCCCTTGCCACCGCCGCCGGCCACCGCTTTGAGCATGCAGGGATAACCGATCGACTCCATGGTTTCTAGAACTTCCTGCTCGGAAGTTAGAATCCCGTCCGAGCCCGGCACCACCGGCACGCCGGCGGCTTTCATGATCTGGCGCGCTTTGACTTTATCGCCCATCTTTTCGATCACGTCCGGCGGTGGACCTATAAATACAACGCCTTCGTCCTTGCAGCGCTGGGCGAACGCGGCGTTCTCGGCCAAGAAACCGTAGCCGGGATGGATCGCCTCGGCACCGCTCTTTTTGCAGACGTCAATAATCCGGTCCATCGACAAATAGCTCTGCGCCGAAGGAGCTGGACCGATGAGATAAGCGTAGTCGGCATATTTAACATGCAAAGATTCCCGGTCGGCCTCGGAATAGACCGCCACCGACTCGATGTCGAGCTCGCGGCACGCCCGCGCAATGCGCACGGCGATCTCTCCTCGGTTGGCGATTAGAATGCGTTTAAACATTGGGGCAGGCAATAGGCAAT
>CAYZJE010000544.1:0-1772 GCA_964478485.1 uncultured Syntrophobacter sp.
GAAGTCCAACCCGATTACCAGCGAGTTGATCGTCGCCGCGGCGCGGACGAATGCGTCACTCCTATCGGCGTTGCACAACGCGCAGATTCAAGAGCACGAGCGTGGGACCCATGGCTGGCAGGTGGAGTGGCTGACCTTGCCTCAGATGATCATGCTCACCGGCGGCGCGCTTAAGCATGCGGCTTATCTGGCGCAGAACTTACAAGTCGAAGCCGCGGCGATGCGCGCGAATATCGCGCGCGCTAACGACGTGATCCTCGCCGAAGCAGCGGTGTTTACCTTGGCCAAAGCGATGCCGAGGGCGCAGGCAGAAGAGCTGGTTAAGAAAGCTTGCGGCACTGCGGTTGGTGAAAACAGACCATTGATCGAAGTCGTGAAACAGCTGGCTGGCGATTCGATTAAATCTGGTGCAGTTGACTGGCAGGCGCTGGCGAATCCGGAGAACTATCTCGGCGAATCGGAAAAAATTATCGACCGAGTGGTCAAGAGCGCGGAAAAATATTTACGCTGACGAATCTGCAAATTTTACGCTATGAACAAACCTGCAAAAGCCGATAAGCTCGTCTCCATGCGGGAAGCCATCGCCGCCTACGTTGGCGATGGCTGCTCCTTGGCGATCGAAGGATTCACCGGATTCATTTCAATGGCCGCGGGCCACGAGATCATCCGCCAGAAGCGGCGGGATCTCACTTTGATCCGCATGACTCCGGACCTGATCTACGATCAGATGATCGCCGCCGGCATGGCAAGCAAATTGATATTCAGCTACACGGGCAACCCCGGCGTCGGCTCGCTTTACTGTATCCGCCGCGCGGTGGAGAAATCTATTCCTGGGCCGCTGGATCTGGAGGAGTACTCCCACTACGGTTTGGTTGGAAGGTATGTGGCGGGCGCTTCGCGAGCGCCTTTCTTTGCGCTCCGTAGTTATATCGGCTCCGACATGCTGGCGGTTAATCCATTGATCAAATTGATCGACGATCCCTACGGCACGGGCAAGATCGCGGTGGTGCCGCCGCTCAATCCCGATGTCGCCATTCTCCACGCTCAGCGCGCGGATCGGCGCGGTAACACACAATTGTGGGGTCTGCTGGGCATGCAAAAAGAAGTGGCGTTTGCCGCCAAGCATGTGATCATCGTGGTGGAAGAAATCGTCGATGAATCGGTGATTCGCGCCGATCCCAACCGCACTGTGATTCCCGGCCTGATCGTCGACGCGGTGGTGCACGAGCCTTACGGCGCTCACCCATCCTACGTCCAGGGCTATTACGACCGAGACAACCAATCCTATCTCGCTTGGGACAAGCTTTCCCAGGATCACGGAGCAGTTTTAGCGTGGCTCGACGAATGGGTTTACGGTTTGGAGAATCACGCCGCCTACGTGCGGAAACTCGGTCAAGCTTATTTCGACAGGCTCAAGCCCGAGCCTTTGCTGGCGCCGTCGGTTGACTACGGGAGGTATCGATGAGCGAAGTTACCTACACCGATTCCGAGATGATGATCGCGGTGGCGGCGCGCATGTTGAAAGGAGCGCGCACGGTTTTCGTCGGCGTCGGTCTGCCGAATGTCGCCTGCAACCTCGCGCGTTACACCGTCGCCCCTGACTTGGAGTTGATTTACGAGTCAGGCGTGTACGGCGCCCGTCCAGAGCGGCTGCCGCTTTCCATCGGCGATCCGACCTTGGTGAGCGGAGCGACGTCAGTGGTCTCCATGGCGGATCTGTTCGGCTTGTACTTGCAAAGGGGCCTGGTCGAGATCGCGCTCCTCGGCGGCGC
>CAYZJE010000545.1:0-2129 GCA_964478485.1 uncultured Syntrophobacter sp.
CGTGCGTGTTGCGCCTTCACACCGTACCGCCCCCTCACCCTAGCCCTCTCCCCCACGAAGACGCGGTGGAGAGGGAAAATTATTTTCGGCTTCGAGCCAACATCTTTTAAATCTCTCGGCTTACAGCCAAGGGTTGTTTAATCCCGTGGCATTTCCGGGGCTGCCGCCGATGTCATCCCCGATTTGTCGGATGGGTTGAGTTCAGACGAAACCCATCGTCTTTGATTTGGCGGCGCTCGCCGGCGCGATGGCAATCCGGCATGATCTCATGGTAAAGGATCGAAGTGGTCATGGACTCGGTCAACCGATGACTCAACCAACCGAATTGACGCTCACGGCTCAAGCATGGCGGGAGATTTCGCGCCATGCTGCGGAGAGCTTTCCCGACGAGTGTTGTGGCGTGGTCCTCTCTAATGGCGCCAACGAACGGGTCCAGCCTCTGGAAAACATCCAGAACAAACTCCACGCGCTCGATCCGGAAACCTATCCGCGTAGCGCGGTCATCGCTTATGCGATGGATCCCAAAGAGTTAGAGCTGATCATCGATAGCGCAGCCAGGGACGGCGCCAAGCTCAAGGCCTTTTACCACTCCCACCCGGACCATGAAGCGTATTTTTCCGACGAAGACAAAGCGTTCGCCAGTCCCTTCGGCGAACCGACTTTTCCTAGCGCCGCGCAGATCGTTGTGTCGATCTACCAGCGCGAGGTAAAACGCCTGGCGGCTTTCGCCTGGTCGGACGACAAAAATGATTTCGTCGAAGTGGCGATCAAAAAAATTTAGCCAAAGCGATTTGAAATTTCGGGATTTCGGGACAATCGGATGAGACATGACTCCCGCAAAGGCGCAAAGACGCCAAGGTAAGATCGAATTTTTAGGATCTGTTTGATCCCTAAACTTCGCGTCTTTGCGCCTTTGCGCCTTTGCGGGAAAATTTCTTGAATTTCTTTTGTGAAACAAACTTCGTGATAGTACCTAACGATGCCGGCGCCGCGCGAGAAAACCGTCGACTCCCTCGGACTGACGATTCATTATCTCGAATGGGGCGAACCGGACGGTGAACCGCTGGTGCTCGTCCATGGCTTTCTCGATCTCGCCTACAGCTGGCAACTCTTCGTCGGCGAATTATTGGCAAAATCCCAACGTTCCTTGCGCATCATCGCGCCGGACTGCCGCGGCCACGGCGATAGCGGTTGGGTCGGTGCCGGCGGCTATTATCATTTTCCCGATTATGTTCTCGATCTTGATTGCGTGTTGCGCGCCGCCGGTGTCGAGCAAATTAAATTGATCGGCCACTCCATGGGCGGCACCGTCTCGTTTCTCTACACTGGCGCGTTTCCCCGTCGAGTCGAGCGACTTGTGCTGATTGAAGGGATTGGACCGGTGAGCATGCAATTCGCCGACGCGCCGCAGCGCATGGAACAGTGGATCACCGAATTGAACCAGCGCGGCCGCCATCATTTTCGCCAGTACAGCAGCATCGAAGCGGGAGCGAGCCAGCTCTGCCAAACCAATCCCCGTTTAAACGCCGGCTTCGCGCGGGAGTTAGCGCGCGCCGCCATGAAGCAACATGACAAGGGCAACAAGGGAAAATGGATTTGGAAGTTCGATCCGTTGCACCGAACCGCGGCGCCACAGCCATTCTACACGGATCAAGCGGTCGAGTTTCTCCAGCGCATCGACTGTCCGGTGCTGATTGTCGATGGCAAAGACAGCCACCAGACACGGCGCACCGATAAACCGCAACGCTACGCGGCGCTCGCCGATCATCGGCAGGTAACCATCGACGACGCCGGTCACATGGTGCATCAAGATAACCCGCGGCAATTGGCTGACGTCGTTGCGCGGTTTTTACAGTTGTAATTAACTGTTGGCGCAAGCCCCAAAAGCCTGGCTTGTCAAGCTACTGCGGCGCTTGGTAATGGTTCGGTTTGATTGTGGCCTGGGTGCTAGGAGTGGGAAAGATTTCTCGCGGAGCCTGCCCTGAGTATCGCCGAAGGGCTCGAAATGACAGACTTGGGATGCCGTCATCCCGAACGAAGAGAGGGATCTTGCCAAACTGAACCACCAACCGGAGCTTGACTATTGAAGCCGATTTCTGGGATTATGGCCACGCTATCGGGTCAATGGC
>CAYZJE010000546.1:0-2883 GCA_964478485.1 uncultured Syntrophobacter sp.
GCCAACTAAAACCTGTCCAGCCAACATCGCCTGCATCGCCCGCCCGGCGATGATGAACACCAAGTCGGCGTCGATCCCATACTTCCGAAAAATCCCCTGCTCCTTAGCGACCCACCAAGGCGCGACGTTATTGCTGATCGCCCCATGGGCGAGCAAAAGTTTGGTCGGCTCTGCGGCGCGCAACGCGGCTTGGCCCGCTCCAATCAAACAAGCTGTCAAAAAAATTATCCGGCCTCTGTTTCCCATCTCAAGCCTCATGCCTCTCGCCTACCTGATCACCTTATCCGCCCGCGTTCCGATTTTGGTCTGCGGGGCCGCTTGTCGGACCCGTGTAGGGGCCGACCTGCGTGTCGGCCTTCCGAACGGGCGGACACATAGGTCCGCCCCTACCATTGCCTGATGCCAGTTGCCTCACCGAATCACCTTATCCGCCCGCACCAACACATTCGGCGGAATCGTCAGGCCGATCTTCTTAGCAGCCGGCAGACTGATGATGAACTCGAACTTCATCGGCTGCTCCACGGGAAGGTCTGCGGGTGTGCGGCCTTTGAGAATCTTGTCCACATACGTAGCGGCGCGCCGGTCCAAGTCGTTCTGGCTCACGCCGTAGGACATAAGCCCCCCGGCTTCGACAAAGTCTGACCTGAAGTATATCGCTGGGAGCCGGCTCTTTACCGCGAGGTCCGCAATTTGTGTTCGCTGAGGCGGGAGCACAGGGCTCGCGAGCACGAGGACTGCGTTAGCACGCCCCTTACTTGCCGATCGGAATGCAGTCTCAATATCCTTGGGATCCAGAATGTCTAGGTATTGAAGCTTCACTTTCAACGCCCCTGCGGCGAGTTCCATCTCTTTTAACACTTGCGCGTAGCCCGGTTGGGTCGAATTCCCGAAGATGGCCACGCGGGAGAGCTTAGGAACGCTCTCTTTCAGAAGCTCCAGTTGTTTTCCGCTTATCTCCGGGGCAAGCGTCGACAAGCCGGTGATGTTCCCGCCAGGCCGCGCAAGGCTGGCGACGAACCCTGTTCCAACAGGATCGCTATCCTGCGTCATGACAATGGGAATCGTAGAAGTTGCTTCCCTGGCGGGACGGGTTGCTGCCGGACCACCCGAGACGATGATGTCGACCTTGAGACGAACGAGTTCGGCTGCAAGGTCGGGAAGCCGATCGAGTTTTCCCTCTGCAGATCGCCACTCAATGACAATGTTTTTCCCCTCCACGTATCCAAGTTCGCGCAGACCCTGCCGGAATGCCTCGATGCGGGCCGGGATAGCGGAAAGGGAGGCACCAGCTAGGTATCCTATCCGGGGGATTTTCGTTGGCTGCTGCGCCCGGGCTGGAAAGGGAAGAGCCAAGAGCATCGAGCAAAAAGTTCGCCGAGTGATTTTTCTAGTCATGGTTTTCTCCGCTTACTTTTACCTATTGCCCATTGCCTATTGCCTTCCCCTACGCCTTCCACCCATGTACCGTGACATCGACCAACTGCCCCACCGGATCGTGCACGCCCATCTCGGCGAAGCGGCCGTCTTTTGGTTTCTTCTCCGCTTCGGTTTTCGCGCCGGAGGCGTTCGCCACTTGGAGCGTCTCTTCCATGTTTTCCACTTGAAAGCCGAAGTGATCGATGCCTTCGCGCCCGCCGCGCGACGGCAAGACCGCCATGTTGATATAACCGTCGGTCAAATAGATCGCCCGGTTGCCGTCGTCGCGCACCGGGCCGCGCCACGCTTCCGTCATGCCGAAAGTTTTCTTGTAGAAGTCGGCGGCCTTCTCCTGGTCCTCCACCTTGATCGCGATATGTCTGATCTTTGCCATGGTTCAATCCTCCTTTTATTATTCGTGAAGCACCATAATTCTTTGGCTCTGGGTTTACCGCCACCACTCTGCCAAGTCAACGCAAAGGAATTTCACCCCGGCTGCCCGACGCGAAGATTCAGCTTGACCGTCCCAGAGACTTAGCGTAGGAAGAGTGCATCTTCGCATCCCAAAGGAGTGTCATAACCATGTCCCTACACGTAAAGAACGGCGAGATGAAGGAATACCAACGCGATCAATCCGGCGAAGCCGGCACCGGGCAGATGGTGGTTAAAAAGGGGTACGGCAACGAGTGCAGCCTGATGATTGCGACGCGCCGGCCGGGCTATCATACCAAGCCGCACCAACATGAGTCGGAACAAATCAACTATGTAATGGACGGTGAGATTTGGTTCTTCGTCAAAGACCAGGGGTATCTATGCAAGCAAGGCGACTTTCATCGCATCCCGGCGAACACCGTTCACTGGGCGTTCAATCGCTCGGACAAAGACGCCACCGTCGCTGAAGCGCACGCGCCCGGCCTGATCGGTGGCCGCGCCGGCGATCACGCCAATGCCTTGTTCGATGACGGCGAAAAACCAGAAATCCGCGGTCCCGGCGTCAACCAGTTCGTGCCGTTCGATCAAGCTGGCGCTGAAGCGAAAGTTTTTGGCAAGTAAAAAGCGCGATATGGGAAAGTGTTTTTCTCTGCGTCCGCGCAGAGTATATGTCCTATTGGTCCTATCGGTCCTATACTCTGCACCTGCCCCGGCCCAAGACCTGCGCCGCATTCACTACGGCACGTCGACCTCAACGGCGCACTTGCCGATTTGGGTCGCCAAGGACAGTGGCCTGTTCGCCAAGAACGGCTTGAACGTCGAGCCGGTGCAGATCCGCGGCGGCCCGCTGATCACCATGGGCATCATGAGCGGCCAGCTCCAGTTCTCGGGGGCCGGAGCGGAATCGATCGTTGCCGCGCGCATCGAGGGCGCTGACGTGGTGCTGCTCGCCTGTCCGGTGGATTCGGACCCAGTGTATCTGATCGCCCGCCCGGAGATAAAATCGGCGGCGGAACTGAAGGGCAAAGCCACCGC
>CAYZJE010000547.1:0-6630 GCA_964478485.1 uncultured Syntrophobacter sp.
TGGATTCGGATGGATTAGCCGCACCCTTCGACGGGCTCAGGGTGATCGGGACGTATAGGGCGCAAAAAAATTACGAAACGTAGGGGCGGGTTTGAAACCCGCCCTCCTGATTCAAGATTCGGATTTGTCGGGGCGACCGGCGGTCGCCCTATCTCTTGTAGAGCTGTTTGATGAACCCCGACACTTCCAGTTCCTGCACCAAACTCATATCGACGAAACTTTTTGGATCGGCGGCGGCGGCTTTCTTATCGCGCGGCGCCATGTCATCGAGCAACGTCTTGACTCCTTCGGCATTTGGATACGGCACTTCCGGGAAGGCGGAGTTGTACGCGCGATAGGCGCGTTCCAATCCTTCGGGATCCTTGCTTCTAAGATTTTTGCCGATCAGCGCCTTGGTGTCTTCTTTGTATGTGTGAATGTAGTGCAGTGCTTCGGTGAAGGCGCGCACGACTTTCATGACCAGCGGCCTTCGTTCTTTGACGGTCTTCTCGCGCGTGACAATGGAGTTTACGTGATACTGGATTTTCAGCGTGCCAATGTCGAAGAGGTCGCGGAAACCTAGCTTCTCGGCCTCTCGAACCAGCGGCTCGCCAAGCAGGGTAAACTGCGTGATGTTATTCGCTAGGGCGGCGAGCCGTTGCGGGTTTTCTCCGGTGGCGATGATTTTTGTTTCTTTTTCCGGATCGACGCCCAGACGGCGCAGCGCCAACCGCAGCGTCATGTCGGACGTGGTGCCCAAGCGGTTGACGCCGCCGATCTTGCCTTTGAGCTGTTCGATGCTGGTGATATTGCCCAGTGACACGATATGATCGATGAACAACGGCAGATTGGTCGACACCATGATGGTGTCGGCGCCGGCTAAACGCGATGTCACCAACGTGGCAGAAGGCCCGATGATGAAATCGACTTCACCGGTGAGCAGTGCTTGGATGACGATGGTGCTGGCGCTAATATTGATGACCTCGGCGTTCAAGCCATTCTTTTTGAAAAAACCTTTCTGCTCGGCGACCCATATCGGCGTGTTCGACGGCGTGCTGCCGGCCCAGGCGATGCGCATGCGATCTTGGGCGGAGACTACACACGCGAGAGACACGCTAATAATCAGAGACACGACTAATGCGATGAATCGACCCATGCTATTCTCCTAACGTTAATCGAAGCCTGCGCGAACTATAGCGTCCGGGTGTTTTTACTGTCAATCCGGTGTGTGCTTCTTGCTGGACAATTGGCATCCTCGCGCGATCGTGATTAAGATGGGTGGCAGGCGGGCTGGAACAACTCTGAACGGGAAGGCGCAACCGAAGATTCGGGACTAACCACGAACGGCGCGAAATACACGAAAATCATGTCGGGGGGTTGCCTATTTTTTCGTGTGATTCGTGATTTTCGTGGTTAATCCCGTTTGGCATTTTTTGAAGAGCTACTCATGACCACCCAAGAAGAAAACGATCTGTTGACGAAAACTGGGCGCGGCACGCCATGCGGCGAGCTAATGCGGCGCTACTGGCAGCCAGCGGCTCTGTCGGAGGAATTGGCGGCGGACCAACCGTTGCCGGTTCAGTTGTTCGGCGAAGAGCTGATTCTGTTTCGCGACGGCGCGGGTAAACCGGCTTTGATCGGCCGCTACTGCGCGCATCAAGGCGTCGATATGATTTACGGCCAGGTCGAGGAAGACGGGTTGCGCTGCATGTATCACGGCTGGCTGTTCGACAACTGCGGCAAAGTGGTGTTGCGCGGCGACTGGTTGCCGGAAAAAGAACGGCGCTGGGATGTCGGCCAAGCCGCTTATTCCTGCGTCGAAAGTGGTGGAATCATTTTTACCTACATGGCCACGAGCGAACCGCCGGCGCCGGCCGATTACCAATTGTTCGCCACGCCGCCAGTGCCTGGCGGGTTAACGAAAATTGTCCGTGAGGAGAACTTCTTCGATAGGATTGTCGATGCGAGCACGCAAAACTCCAATCGCACAAGTTATGCGCTGCCAAATCTCGTGGTCTGTCAAATCGCCGGCAGTGAAAATTGCTTGCGCTGGCATGTACCGGTGGACGATAAATTCCACGTAGAATTTACCCTGCAGGTTAACGGCAAGTTGCCGATCTTAGGTGAGCCAATTGACGCGGGGCGCCAGGCGCTGCTCCAAGCGATCGAGAAACTTCTAACCGAGCGGCAGTCACGTTCGGATTCAGCGGCAAAAGATTAGCTTGGTGGCTGCGATCAAGCGAGCAAGCGACCGAGGTTGACGATCACTTCTTCGATATCGTCGAGAGAGTTCCAGCGCGGTGAGCCGCCAAGGTGGGGCGTGACGATGACGTTGGAAAAATGAATCAACGGATCACTAGCGTCACCGGGCTCTTCGTAAAAAGTGTCCAAGCCGTAACCGCCGAGGCGGCCGGATTCTACTGCTTGACGCAGCGCCTTGCGCTCGACCAGGTTGGGCTGGGAAACGTTGATGAGAAATGCCCCCGGCTTGATGACCGACAATTCTCGTGCGCCGATGAAGTTGACCGTTGCCGGGCTACGCGGCAGGTGTAGGCTGGCGAAATCCGAGCTTGCGAGCAATTCGTCGAGGGTGACGTAAGTTGCCTGATACTGCCGTTCAATTTCAACCGGCAAGCGCGTGCGTTGCGTGTAGACGATGGGCATGCCGAGCGCGATGGCGCGCAACGCCAGTTCGCGGCCGATCTCGCCGAGTCCGACGATTCCTAATTGCTTTTGATAGAGCGTGACCATGCCCGGGATGCGCGCCCAGTTACCGTTGGGCGTGTGGGTGCGATTGTAAGTTGTCGGCTGGTAGCCGGCGGCTTTGAGCTGATCGAAGCTGATGAGGTTGGCGTTTTGCGTCACCTGGCGCGCCAGCGCGAGCATGAGCATCAGGCCCTGCTCAGCGGTGGAGATATTGGCCCGGCGCCTAATCGTTAAGATTTGCGCTCTAGCGTTCTCGCATGCGGCGTGATCGATGTTGCGTGTGGTAAAGCCGTATTTCTGGACGAATTTCAGCGAGCTGCCGGCGGCGGCGATTTCTTTTGCACCGAAGCTTAGTTCTTCGACGACCGCGACAGCGGCGCCGGGGAGGCTGGCGCGCAATTCTTCCTGGCTGTCGACGAGGCGGACTTCCGACGGGTAAAGATTTTTCGCCTGAGCGCGGATTTTGTCGCACCAGCCGCGAAAATCTGCAAGATCATGCAGACAAAAATGCGCGAAGGCATCGAAACGCTCGGGCGACGCCGTCGGATCGAGGACGACGTTGATGAGACGCAGGAAGGTGTCGTTTTCGACGACGAATTTGTAGCGGGGTGAGAGCGCCATGATTGTGGAGTGCCCTCACCCTAACCCTCTCCCGCAAGCGGGCGAGGGGATCGGATGGGCAGAATTGCTGATAGCAAAAATATCATGTCAATGCACGACACAATTTATTTCGCGGACGGTTCCGGATCGACTTTCAACGCTTTTAAAAATCTTGTCAGCATGTTGTAGGCGCCGATCAACATGGTCAATTCGACGGTCCGGCGCTCGCTAAAATGTTGGCGCAGCTCGGCGAAAATCGCATCGGGCACGTCGATCGCCCGCGTCATCGCGTCGGTGTAGGCGAGCAGGGCGCGTTGTTGGGGAGTGAATAATTTCGACGGTTGCCAATCCGCAATGGCGGCGACTTGTTCAGGCGTGAGCCCTTCCTTTAACGCATAGGCCGGACCATGGGCCTGTTGGACGTATTCTACATTATTTAGAATCGCCACGCGGATGACCGCGATCTCGCGGCTTTGGCCGTCGATCTCGGTGCCGTAGCGCACCGCTTGATTCAAATCGAACCAAGCGTTGGCCAGCGCGGGACTGTGCAGCATCAGGCGGTAGATATTGATCAGCCGGCCGCCGCGCGCGCCTTTGATTTTGGCGATGGACTCGGCGAGTTCAGGATGATCTTTTTCTTCGATTAACGGCACACGCGCCATGGATTACCTCTGGGAATGAACACGTTCAAGCAGTTCAAGCCGTTCCCTTCGGCAGGCTCAGGGCCTGAGTTTATCGAAGGCAAATCGTTCAAGCCGTCGGAACAGGTTGCAGCGGTTTCAAAATAGAATTGCCTGTTACGGAGCCTTTCTTCTCTCAGAGCGCGCTGCGCCGTTGCAAGCGCAGCGAGAAGCCGGGGCGTTGAATGAACACACTGCAGCGGTCTTTTTGTTTGGCCAGCTGGGCAACCAAGTCTAACAGCGGATTGCCATTCGCCGGGTAAGTCCGAGCTGGGCCCGCAGCGTGCATCTTGTCGACGTCTTCTTTGCTGGAAAAAAACCGCAGCAAAATCTCTTCGTCGCTGGCACCGTCGCTGCCATATTTTTTGCGTAAGTCTTGGAGCGACTCGGTCGGATGGGGCCGCTCGGCGATCTCTTTAGCGCGCGGGCGATTTAAAATCTTCTCTTTGACATTCGCGTCCATGAATTTGGCGCCCTCTTTGCCCCAAATGCCCATGGCGTATTCGATCGTCTGGTCGGTGACTTGTTTGTAGCGTTCGCCGACAATCACATTGATCGCCGCCTGGCTGCCGACGAACTGCGACAGCGGCGTGACCATGATTGGGTAGCCGAAATCGGCGCGCACTTGCGCGGCCTCTTCGAGAGTCTGATCGATTTTATTTTCTATACCGACGCGTTGCAATTGATAGCGCAGGTTGGAAATCATGCCGCCGGGAATCTGATGAACGTACTGAGCGTAATCGTACTCCGGTGTTTTGCCGATGGGGAGATTGTCTTGCTTGGCACAAGCGCTGAGAAATTTGCCGACCTGGCGCAGCGGTTCTTCGTCGATCAGGGTTCTGTAGCCCAAGGCGCGGGCATTCATGGCGACACTAAATATCGACGGATTGCCCGAGCCGTTGGCCAATGGTGGCACCGCCGTATTGATATGGTTCATGCCCGCTTTGATCGCTTCCAAGCAGCACAGCGTGCCGAGCCCGGTGGTACAGTGGGTGTGAAGTTCAACGGTTATTTTGCCAGCCGCTTTGAGCACCGCGGGCACGACGGTCTTGGTTCGTTCGGGAGTCAAGATGCCGCCGGGGTCTTTGAAAATGACCCGGTAGACGTCGAGAGCTATCGCCTCGTGGATTTTCGCCGCGTAGTAGTCGTCGGTATGGCGCGGCGAGACGGTGTAAATCAAATTGATAATCGGCTTCAGCCCCGCGTTCTTGGCTTGCTTGACGCGCCAGGCCCAATCCGCGGCATCGTTCCACGAGTCGGAAATGCGCACTTCGGTCACGCCGACCTTCGCCATGCAGGTATCGTAGAGCTGATGCAGCGCGTCGGGAAAAATGGCAAAGCCGCTGCGCGTGCCGTGGATAAGTCGTAGCGGTGTTTTTTTGAATTTCGGAATGATCAGCCGGTAGCGCTCCCAGGGATTCTCCCGCAGTTCCTTGATGCATTTCGGCAGTTCGACCGGCCCGCCAAGCTCGATGGCTTCAAAGCCGGCTTCGTCCAGTTGGGTGCAGATCGGCGCGATCATGCCGGTGCGGATATTGTAGGCCCACAGACTCTGGGCGCCGTCGCGGATGGTCGTGTCTTGGAAATAAACTTCGGTCATCGGTTCGAAAACTCCGCTTGCATCGGGAACCCTCACCCTTGCCCTCTCCCGCAGGCGGGCGAGGGGATCGGCTTGGGAGTGCGATGCGCATCATTAGCTCCATTTCTTCTTACCAGTTGCGGAACCGATTTTCGATAAGGGTGACGAGGCTCACTGGGACGATACCGAAGCGACAAAGGCGGGCGCCATTGCCAGGGCAAGGGCTTTTCTATTTCCGACTGCCTTGCTGGCACGGTCCGAATCACGTACTCTATTTGGACTGAGGATATAAACCATGAGAATGCGAGAAGATATTCACCCAGTGACCTATCTCAAGTCGCGCGCCGCCGACCTACTCGATCAGCTCAACAAAACGCACCGGCCGGTGGTGATTACCCAGAACGGAGAAGCGCGAGCAGTGATTCAGGACCCGGAAAGTTATGAACGGACGAAAACCGCCGTCGGACTCCTGAAACTTTTAGTGCAAGGCGAAGCAGACATTCGTTCCGGAAAAACCTTCACACAGGAAGAAGTGTTCGAGCGACTTGCCGAGAAAGTAGACAAACCAAAAGCCGCACGTGGCAAAAAAGCATAACGTCCTTTGGACCCTCGCGGCCAAACAAGATCTGAACTCTATCGTAGATTTTGTCGCCCGTGATAATCCCAACGCAGCCAGGTCGATGCTCCAGATCCTGCGTAAAAGAGCCGCGACGCTCAAAACCTTTCCGCAACGAGGACGCATCGTACCCGAACTCGCCGACCTGGGCGTTCGCCTCTATCGTGAGTTGCTGGTTACTCCCTGGCGAATCGTGTACCGCATAACCAATACGACGGTGTACGTGATGATGGTCATCGACGGACGGCGCAACGCCGAAGATCTTTTACTTGAACGTTTGGTACGCCGGGGCTGACGTTAGCATCCTCGCCCGTTCCCGCATTTCAGGAGAGGGGACGAGAGTTGGGAGGGAGTCATTGGAATTTCGGAAAGACTTGTTTCGACATCAACTCCATGGTCCGGCGCACGTCGCTCATCGGCACGCCGCCGAAGTTGACCATGCCGATGACGTGGGTGACGCCGATCTTTTC
>CAYZJE010000548.1:0-19506 GCA_964478485.1 uncultured Syntrophobacter sp.
CTTTCAACCCCCCCTGGTTCGTACGCAAGGATCTCGACGGGTTTTTCGGTTTGATGATCGATAACCTGATTCAGCTGATTCTCATCGTCACCTTGTGCCGCGAGCTGATTCATCTGCCGGACAGTTTCATATTTGGCAAAATTCTTCCCGGCGCGGCGATCTCGATTCTGGTCGGCAATTTTTTCTACGCATGGCAGGCGCGCCAATTGGCGCGCGAGACCGGGCGGGACGACGTCACGGCGTTGCCTTATGGCATTAATACCGTGAGTCTTTTCGCTTTCGTTTTTTTCATCATGCTGCCGATCGTTCAGGAGACCAAAGATCCGGTGTGGGCGTGGAAGGTCGGCTTGGTCGCTTGTTTTCTCAACGGCGTGATCGAAATCGCCGGCGCGTTTATTGCCGAAGCGGTGCGCCGGGTGACGCCGCGGGCGGCGCTGTTATCGGCATTGTCTGGCATTGCGATCACGTTTATCGCGATGGATTTTACTTTCAAGATTTTTGCTCAACCGTTGGTGGCGCTGGTGCCGATGGGGTTGATTTTTGTCGCCTACTTTTCCCATCAGAGATTGCCGCTCGGTCTGCCCGGGGGCATGGTCGCCATCGCGGTCGGCACGATCCTGGGTTGGGCGCTGGGCACGATGGACGGCAAGGTGCTGGCGGTCCATTGGTCTTTGTCGCTCCCCGCATTCGCTGGCGATTCGCTCTGGGAAGCGCTCACGCATCCGGCGTTCTTAAATTACTTCTCAGTGATTTTTCCCATGGGGATTTTTAATGTGGTTGGTTCGCTGCAGAATATCGAAAGCGCCGAGGCGGCGGGCGATCGATTCAAGACTTTTCCATCGCTCATGGCCAACGGCATCGGCTCGGTGGTGGCGGCGCTATTCGGCAGTGTGTTCCCGACGACGATCTACATCGGCCACCCCGGTTGGAAGCGGCTCGGTGCCCGCTCCGGTTATTCCGCGCTCAACGGCGTGTTCATCAGCTTTCTTTGTCTCACCGGAACGATTCAAGCCGTGCTGGGTTTGATTCCGTTGGAGGCGGGGATCGGTATCCTGCTCTACATTGGCATCATCATCGTGGCGCAGTCGTTTCAGGAAACGCCCAAGGAGCACGCGCCGGCGGTGGCCCTGGGGATTGTACCCGCGTTGGCCGGCTGGGGACTGATGATGGTCGAGACCGGACTGCGCGCGGCAGGTAAATCACTGTTCGATGTGGGCTTGAGCAAATTCAACCAGGAAAGCCTAGCGATCCACGGCATGATCGCGCTTGAGCGCGGCTTCATTTTCACTTCAATGATACTAGCCGCTATTGGCGTTGCATTGATCGAAAGAAAATTTTTCCGTGCCGCTGCTTGGTCGATCGCCGCGGCGCTGCTCGCCGCATTCGGCATTATCCATGCCTACGATCTCAGCGCCGGCGGGATCAGCAGTCGATTCGGACTGATGGCCGCGCCGGAGTTTTTTGCCGCCTATTTGATGCTGGCCGCGCTCTTCGCCGGGATTGGGATGCTCGCTAAACGAGAACGAGTTTAGTCTATAACCAAGTCATTCGGGCGCGTCTGACGGCGGTCCGTATTCCTGACTGTTGACATGAGTGACTTGCCAACGGTCGGCGCCGTTCCAATGCAGCCGGCTGATGCCGCATGGGTCGAGGTGAAAATCGCGGTAGTTATTCAAGTGCGTGCCGGTGATCCGGCAGACGATGCCGGCGATGGGAAAATTATGACTGACGACGACGATATTGTCTTCGGTGCTGTGGCGCTCGGCGATTTGTTGCAATCCGGTCCAGGCGCGCTCAGCCACGTCGATCAATCGCTCGCCGCCGGGAACTTGCAGCTCGGCCGGTTCGCTGCGCCAGCGAGTTAAAAACTCCCCGAAATTCCGCTTGATCTCATTAAACGTCAGCCCTTCAAGCGCGCCGTGATCGAGCTCGCGAATGCTCTCTTCAATCCGCACCCGTAGATTGTGCGGCTGGCCGATCGCTTCGGCGGTGCGGCGCGCGCGCTTCAAGTCGCTGGCGTAGATCGCCGTCAGCCTCTCGCCGCTGAGCAGCGCCGCGATCTCTTCGGCCTGACGCACCCCCACAGCGCTCAGCTCGCGGTCCGACGAACCTTGGCAGCGATGCTCCAAGTTCCAGTCGGTGGCGCCGTGGCGGACTAAGACAATCTGCACGTCAGATTCTTCAGGCTTCCGTTTGAAGCGGGACTCGGAGATTGCACCGCGGAGGCGCGGAGGGCGCGGAGTAAAGAGTTTTTGATTAAAAAATACTCCGAACTCTGCGAACTCTGTGTCTCTGTGGTGAATACTCCTTCACAATCAATCGGGAAGGGCCGCATGTTTGAATCCTGCGTCGGAAAATCAGCTCGCCTCGAGAAAGGCGTTGTTAATTTTTATTTTTGCTTTGGCTTTAAGACTCTCGAGAAATTTGATCAGCGCCCGTTGGCGGCTTTCTGCGAGCGCTTGTTTCTTAAGATTGTCTTTTTCTTTCTCAAATTGTTCCATGTCGGCCGGCTGGCTGTCCTTGAAGGCGAGCAGGAAAGCGGCGTCGCGCTGGGTGTAGAGTTTATCGGGGATCGGTTTCAGCGTGGACAGCGTCAGTCCTCCGCCCGCTCGGAGATCCGCGAGATCGCCGATTTTTGGCAACTGCGGCGCGGTGCGCTGAAACCAGCCAGTCTCTTCGAGTTTCAAGTGGTTGTCGGCGGCGACCTTGGAAATCTCTTTTTCCTTTTTGAGCTGGTCGAGCAAGCTATTGCCCTTTTGCAACGCCAACTCGTAGGCCTTCGACTCCCTGAGTCCTTTCTCGATTCGCGGCTGAACATTTTCTAACGGTGGCACGACAGGTTCTTTGCGATCTTTCACTCGCAAGAGATAATAGCTGCTGGTCCCGGAGATGATCGGGCTGATTTCTTTGCCGCCCAAACTAAAGGCGCTCTTGTAGAACTCTTGATTCTGGCCGATCTCCGGCGCTACTTCGCCGTTGGCTAGCCAATTGGTAACGCTCACCACGGCGCCGCTTTCCTTGGCGAGAGTGTTGAAGTCTTTACCGGACAGCGCCTTTTCACGGTCGAGCTCGGCGATTTTACCAGCTTCCCGCTTGGCTTTGTCGGTTTTCAAGGTTGCGGCGATTTCCGCCGTAGCTTCTTTCAAGGTTGGTGTGTTTTCCGCCTTGGTGTCTTCAATCTTAACGATCTGAAAGCCCATGGGCGAGTCGATGACGTCGCTCACCTTGCCTTTCTCCAGTTCAAAGATCGGTGCCAGCTGCGGCGGCAATTGACCCTGAGTCAGCCAACCCAAGTCGCCACCTTTGGCGGCGCTGGTGTCGTCGGAGTCGCGCTTGGCCAACTGAGCGAAGTCTTTGCCCGCCCGCGCTTCCTTGACGATCGCCTCGGCGCGCGCCCGCAGAGTTTCTATTTGTTTCGCGTCGGCGTCGGGCTTACCGCGCAGCGAGATGTAACGAACCTTGATCTCTTTGGGCTTGCGAAACTTGCCGCTCTGGTTGGCTTGATAGTATTCTTCAATTTCTTTGTCACTGACCTGCGCCGCCGCGATGAAGCGATCGTAAGGATAGGCGAGATACTCGATTTTTAGTTTCAGCGGTTCCTTCAGTGAGTCCTTGGTGCGCTCGTAAAATTTTTTGAGATCTTCTTCGCTGAGTTTGACCTCGGCGAGAAAATCACTGAGCGGCAGTTTAATATATTGCAGGTTGATCTTCTCCTGTTCGAGACGATAACGCTCGCGCACTTCGGCTTCACTGACTTGGATCGAATCGAGAATCACGCCATAGAGCCGATTTAGAGTGAGCTGATCACGCTGATCTTCTTCGAACTCGGCCGGAAAAAGGCGATTGGCTTGGAGAATCCGCAAATATTGTTCTTTATTGAATCGGCCGGCAACTTGAAACGCCGGCACTTTGGTTAGCTGGTTGGCAACATCATTGTCGCTCGCCATCAGCCCGAGGCTGCGGGCTTCTTGCAAGACAAGCTTTTTTTGAATCAGTTCCTCGATCAAGTTGCCCTTGATGTTGAGCCCTTTGATCATCTCCTCGGTGAGCGAGCCCTTGAGCATCTCGCGATAGCGCTCTAGCGCGCGCTGATATTGCACGGTGAACTCGCGCTGACTGATGATTTCACCGTTGATCTCGGCGACCTCAGCGGAACCTCGGTCGCCAAATTTACTACTGCCGCCGTAAAACAGCGCGAACACCGCGGCGATGATGAAAACGAAAAATACGATGATCCAATGTCTTTTCCGCTTACGTAAAAAATCGAGCATTAGGCAAGGAACCTTTCGGTAATTGGTGGTACAAACAGTCCACTTATGATAGAAAATGGCCCTGCCCTTTGCAACCGGTAATGGCCTCGCTAAAACGAATTTTCTCTAATTTTTTCCTTTACTTGCTTGCTCCGGCCAAATCTGTTATTTTCGCTCTGCTGAAGGTTTTTTTGCGCGCACGGGAAGGAGCCTGCTGATGTTCGATGCCCTCTTTGGCATCTTTTCCAACGATCTCGCGATTGATCTTGGAACCGCCAATACGCTGATTTACGTCAAAAACCAGGGGATCGTTTGCAACGAACCATCAGTGGTGGCAGTCCAGCAACGTAACGAGCGCGGCGGCAAGAAAGTGCTTGCGGTTGGTGCCGAAGCCAAACGTATGTTGGGACGCACGCCCGGGAGTATTGTCGCGATCCGGCCGCTCAAAGACGGCGTGATCGCCGACTTTGAAATTACCGAAGCGATGCTTCGATACTTTATTCAAAAAGTTCACAACCGGCGCACCTTGGTGCGACCGCGGATTATCGTCGGCGTGCCGTTCGGCATCACCGAAGTCGAGAAGCGCGCGGTGCGCGAGTCGGCGGAATCCGCCGGCGCGCGCGAGGTTTATTTAATCGAAGAACCGATGGCTGCGGCTATCGGCGCTGGTCTGCCGATCACCGAACCGACCGGCAACATGATTGTCGACATCGGCGGCGGCACCACCGAAGTCGCGGTGATCTCGCTTTCCGGTATCGTGTTCTCACGCTCGGTGCGAGTCGGCGGCGACAAGATGGACGAAGCGATCGCCCAGTTCATCAAGCGCAAGTATAATTTATTGGTGGGCGAGCGAACCGCGGAATTGATCAAGATCACCATCGGTTCGGCCTATCCCGGCGATGAAGTGCAGACGATGGAGATCAAGGGACGCGATCTGGTCGCCGGCGTGCCGAAAACCGTCGTCATCACTGACGAAGAAATTCGCGATTCCCTGCTCGAGCCGATCAACCAGATTGTCGAGGCGGTGAGGCTTTCCCTGGAGCGCACGCCGCCTGAGCTCGCCTCGGATATCGTTGACCGCGGCATCGTCTTAGCCGGCGGCGGTGCATTGTTGCGCAATCTCGATATTCTTCTGCGTGAAGAAACCGGCTTGCCGGTGATGATGGCGGACGATCCCCTGACCGCGGTGGTGATGGGTGCGGGCAAGGCCTTGGATGAGATTTCGCTCTTGCGGGAGGTTGCGGTTCATTAGGCTTAAGTCCAGCTCCGGTTCCTTCGAGCCGCTCTAGCCTTCCATGATCGCTTTCCTGCGTAAGAATCAGATTCTGCTTAGCTCTGGTTTGTGCCTGCTGCTATCTTTCTACATTCTCATCGTTTCGGCGCGTGGCCAACTAAAAAACGAACCGGTCGGTGCCGTGTTGATGTGGGTGCTCCGGCCGCTGCAGATTGTCGCTCAAGGGACGGCGAATTGGGTTATCGGCATCCAAGAAAATTACTTGACCCTGTCGGGCTTTAAGTCCGAGAACGAGAGACTACGCAAACGCATTCAAGCTCTGGAAGTGGAAAGGCAACGCTTGCTTGAGGCCGAAGCGACCAATCGCAAGTTGCAACAACTGCTGGATTTTCGCGTCCAATTGCCCGGCAAACCGGTGACTGCGTCGATCATCGCCAACAGCGCCAGTAGTTGGTTTCAAGGCTGCATTCTCGATAAGGGCAGCGCCGATGGCGTGCAAAAAGACATGGCCGTGGTGACGCCGTTAGGTGTCGTCGGCAAAGTCGTGTCCGTGAGCGCGCGCAGCGCCAAGGTGATTCTGTTGACCGACGCCAACAGCGGCATCGATGTGATGGTCCAGCGCACCCGCAGCCGCGGCATCGTCTCGGGCTCATTAGATAGCGGCATGGTCTTGAAATACATGAAACGGAGCGAGGATGTCCAAGTGGGCGACCGCTTGATCACCTCCGGCTTGGACGGCGTGTTTCCCAAGGGACTGATGGCGGGCACCGTCATCAAAGTGAACAAGCAGAGTCTCGGCTTGTTTCAGTCCATCGAAGTCATGCCGGCGGTACAGTCGGCGCTAGTCGAGGAAGTGTTTGTGGTGGGCAGCGGCGGTGAAACTGAGCCGGCCAAAAATTGAATTTGTGCAACGTTGCGGATGAAGTTATCATTACTATTATTTGGCTTTGGTATCGTCCTGGTGGTTGTGCAGACGACTTTGCAGCGGCTGCTGCCGATCGGTCCGGTCGTGCCCGATCTGATTTTGGTGCTGTGCGTTTATTGGGGTCTGCATCATCCCACCGCCGGTGCCGCGCTCGGTTCATTCATGCTCGGATATTCAGTCGATATCATTTCCAGCCGGTTGCTTGGCGTCAATGCCTTCGCCATGTCTTTGGTTTTCCTAGCGGTTTATTTGGGTTCGCGCTCGATTTGGTTGCACCATCCGATCGTCAGTTCGATCATTGTGTTGTTCGCCGCCCTGGTTAAAGGCGCCGGTCTGGTATTGGTTTGGATCGTTTTTCTGAGCACTGACGGATTCTGGCAAGGCGCGGTAAAATATCTCGTCAGTGAAGCGTTGATCGCCGCGGTGCTCGCGCCGTTCATGTTTGCGCTACTACAGTACGGTGAAAACCTTGTGGCCAAACCCGGTCCCGCGGCACAATAAAGACGATGGCACTTACCGAAATAAATAAACAGGACGGCGCGCCGGAACTTCGCCGGCGTGCGGTGCTGCTCTATGCGCTGCTGATCTTTGTGTTCGTCGGTCTTTTCGCCCGGCTGATTTTTCTCCAAGTGTTTCACGGCGAGCGCTATACCTATCTGTCGGAGAACAACCGCATCCGCCTCAAGCGGGTGCCCGGATCGCGCGGTATGATCGTCGATCGCCAGGGACAACTGTTGGTCGATAGCCGGCCGTCCTTCGATCTGTATTTTGTCCCGGAGGATAGCGAACAGCCGGAAATTACCTTGCGCCTGCTGGCGCGCTATCTCAAGTGGGACGAGAACGAAGTATTGCAGACCTACGAAGACAATAAGAGCCGCGCGGCCTTCGATGAAATTACTTTAGGGCGAGACGTCGAATGGTCGACGATCGTCGCCGTGGAGACGCATCAGCTCGATTTGCCGGGGGTCACTTTGCGCGCGCGGCCGCGGCGCAATTACACCGACGGTCCGGCGGCCGCCCACGTGCTCGGCTATCTCGGCGAGGTCAACCAAAAACAGTTAAAAACACTCAAAGCGCAAGGTTACGGCAGCGGCGATGAGATCGGCCATTATGGGCTAGAGCGACGTTGGGAAGAGTTCTTGCGCGGCCAGAACGGCGGCCAGCAGGTGGAAGTCGACGCGCTGGGGCGGCGCGTGCGCGTCCTGCACGAAGTCCACAACGTGCCCGGATACACCATGCACTTGACCATCGACCGGCAACTGCAACAAACCGCCTTCGAAGCGCTTAATGGCAAACAAGGCACGATCGTCGCGATCGATGTTCACTCCGGCGCGATTCTCGCGCTCGCCAGTACACCGGCCTTCGATCCCAATGTGTTCGCGCGCGGGATCAAGGGCGATGAGTGGAGCGCGCTGCTCAAGGACAAGTTGAGACCGCTCAGCAACCGCGCCATCCAAGGCCAGTTCCCGCCGGGGTCGACATTCAAAATCGTCATGGCCATCGCCGGATTGGAAGAAGGCGTGATCAACCCCGAGGCCACGATCTCAGACCCGGGGTTTTTTCCCTTCGGCAACCGCAGCTTTCGCGATTGGAAGGAAGGCGGTCATGGTTTGGTCAACTTGCACAAAGCGATTGTGATCTCTTGCGACACTTATTTTTATCAATTGGGTCCAAAGCTGGGCGTCGATCGCATCGCCAAGTGGGCGCGCGCCTTCGGCCTGGGAGAAAAAACCGGCATCGCGCTGGACGACGAACGGGGCGGCACGATTCCCGATACCGAATGGAAAATGAAACGCTACCGTCAACCCTGGTACCCCGGCGAAACCGTCTCAGTCGCGATCGGCCAAGGTTACGTCACGGTGACACCGCTGCAGCTTGCCAACATGATGGCGGCGGTCGCCAATGGCGGCAAATTGTTTCGTCCAAGGATCGTCAGCAAAGTGGAGTCGGTCGACGGCGCCACCGTGCGCGAGTATGGCGCGGAACTGATCCGTACCATCGAATTGAAACCGGATACATTGACCCGCGTGCGCAACGCCCTCGCCGACGTAGTCAAAGTTGGCACAGGCGGCATGGCCCGTTCGGCGATCGTCGAAGTCGCCGGTAAAACCGGCACGGCTCAAGTGGTCGAGATGAAGGCCGCTTACGTCAAGAGCGAGCAGCTGCCCTATTTCAGCCGCGACCACGCCTGGTTCGTTTCCTACGCGCCGGCACAAAATCCCGAGATCGCGATCGTGGTCTTAGTCGAACATGGCGGCCATGGCGGCGATGCCGCCGCGCCAATGGCTAAGAAGGTCTATGAAAAGTATGTCGAGATAAAAAAGCAAGCGACCGACAAGCAACAGGTGCGCGCTGAGGCTAGCCACCGTGCAAATTGACCGACGCATGATCGCCCATTTCGATTGGTTGTTATTATTTCTGACGCTGGCGTTCGTCGGCATCGGCATCACGACTATTTACAGCGCCAACTTCAACATGGCCGAAGGCCACGCCGGCGTCTTGCCGATGCGCCAGGCGACATGGTTGGGACTCGGGCTGATCGCCATGTTCACCGCCTGGAGTTTCGATTATCACTATATCGACCGGCTGGTTTACCCATTCTACGGTGTCATGCTGCTCCTGTTGGCGCTGGTGTTCGTGATCGGCCATTCGGGCGGCGGCTCCCAGCGCTGGATCAATCTCGGCTTGTTTCGCCTCCAGCCTTCAGAACCGGCTAAGCTAGCCATCGTGTTGCTGATGGCCAAATACTTTCAGACCGATGAACCGCCGAAAGGCTACTATCTGCGCGACCTCTGGGTGCCCTTTGCTTTGGTCGTGCCGCTCATTTTCTTGACCCTGATCCAGCCCGATCTCGGCACCGCGATCATTCTTGGCGTAGTTTTCGTCAGCATGGTTTTGATGGGCGGACTGCGGCTGCGCTCGTTTTCCATCTTAGTCGGCGCCGGTATCGCATTTTTGCCGATCGCCTGGCAATTTCTCAAGACTTATCAGCGCAATCGCATCTTGACTTTTCTCGATCCCGATCGCGACCCGCTGGGCGCGGGCTATCATGTCATTCAATCGCAGATCGCCATCGGTTCGGGCAAGCTTTTCGGCAAAGGCTTCATGCACGGCACACAAAACCGGCTTAACTTTTTGCCCGAGCAGCATACCGATTTTATCTTCGCGGTGTTCTCCGAGGAATGGGGCTTGATTGGTTGCGCGGTGCTCTTGCTGCTTTACTTCGTCATGGTCGCTTACAGCCTGCGGGTGGTGCAGCGGGCCAAGGACCGTTTTGGCGCATTGCTCGTCTTCGGCATGATCGCGATCGTCTTTTGGCATGTGGCGATCAATGTCGCTATGGTTTCCGGCATCATGCCGGTGGTCGGCGTGCCGTTGCCGCTGGTGAGCTACGGCGGTTCAGCGCTGGCCACGATGATGTTCGCGGTGGGGGTGATTATGAACGTGAGCATGCGCCGCTTCATCTTTTGAAACTGGAGTGATGGAGTCTTGGGGTTATGGAGTATTGGGTTGCGGAGTCCGAACCCATCACTCCATTCCCGTTACTGCAGCGCTTTGTCGATGGCCGCGACCAGTTTGGTCTTGGCTACGGCGCCGACGATTTGTTCTTTGACCGCACCGCCTTTGAGGATGATCAGATTGGGAATACCACGGATGCCATAACGCGACGCAGTGGCCGGATGATCGTCGACGTTTAGCTTGGTGACCTTGAGTTTGCCTTCGTACTCACCGGCGATCTCCTCGACGATCGGCGCTATGGCTTTGCAAGGGCCGCACCAGGGCGCCCAGAAATCGACCAACACCGGCACGGTGGATTTAAGCACTTCCGCTTCAAAATTGTTGTCGCCTACTTCAGTGATCTTGCCCATTGTCGTAGCCTCCTTAACGAATACAGTTTCGAGTCTCGGGTTTCGGGTTTTTCGCAGATGCTCAGGTGATTGCAGCAATTTAAAGCGCCGATAAGAATTTAATCAGCGTGCGCACGCCGAAGCCGGTGCCGCCCTTGGGACAAAGCGCATTGTCGCTTTCAGCGAATGCCGGCCCGGCGATGTCTAAATGCGCCCACGGCGTGGTGCCGACGAATTCTTGCAGGATCAACGCGGCGGTGATGGCGCCGCCGTGGGCGCCGCCGATGTTCTTCATGTCGGCGACGCTGCTCCTGATTAAGTCTTTGTATTCTTTGACCAGCGGTAGTTGCCAAAGTTTTTCACCCGCGGCTTGACTGGCACGGAGCAAGTCGTCGGCGAGCGGCTGATGGTTCGAGAAAATTCCCGCCACCTGGGTGCCGAGCGCGGTCATGCAGGCACCGGTGAGAGTCGCGAGGTTGATCATGTAGTCGGGCTTCTCAGCGGCGGCGAGCGCCAAAGCGTCGGCGAGGATCAAACGGCCTTCGGCGTCGGTATTGAGCACTTCGATGGTCTTGCCGTTCAAGTAGCGGATCACATCGCCGGGTTTCTGCGCGTTATGCCCTGGCAAGTTATCCGTCGTCGGCACGTAACCGGTGACTTCCACATCGAGTCCGAGCTTGGGCAAACAAGCCATCGTTGCGATCACCGCCGCGCCGCCAGCCATGTCGAGCTTCATGGTCTCCATCGACTTCGACGGTTTGAGCGATAATCCGCCGGAGTCGAAGGTGATGCCTTTGCCAATTAACGCGATTCGCTTCTTTGGTTTTGCCGCGGGCTTGTAGTGAATTTTGATAAAGCGCGGTTCTTCGAGGCTGCCCCGGTTCACGGCCAAAAGCCCGGCAAGCTTCATCGCCTCAATCTTCTTTTTGTTCCACACTTCCACCGTGAGACCGCGCCCACGACAATGCTCCCGTGCTCGTGCGCCGAGGAACCGCGCGGTGGTGACCGAGGGCGGTTCGTTGACCAGATCGCGAGCGAGAAATACGCTGGGGATGAGCGTTTGGGCGATTTCAACCGACTTTCGAATCGCCGCGGATATTTTTAGGCCGGAGCGAAATAACGTGAGCGCTCTTGGCTCTGCCGGCGCGTTTGCGTGGGAGCGATATTTATTGAACTGGTAGGAAGCGAGCAGGGCGCCCTCGACGATCGCGCCAGCGGCGCTCTCCGGATCTTTTTCCGGCGCGAACAAAATGGCCAATTCTGTGGCGCCGATCGCCGCGGCTTCCTTGTGTGACCGCGCTCCGGCTTTGCGCCAGTCGTCGGACGTGGTTACATCGGAGCCGAGACCGATCAATAGAATTTGCCCGGCGCGCAGCGTTCCCGCAGTGGCATAGAGCAGCGCGCTGCCGTCGGCGCCGGTAAATTTGCTTTTCTCGATCCGTCCGCGCAGATGGCCTTTGAGACGGCGGTCCAAAGCCCGCAGCACCGGGTCGTCAAGTTTTTTTTCCCGCACTGGGAGGACCAGCAGATCGGTCTTGATACGGTCAACCTGAGTGTCGCGAAAGCGGATTTCCATCAAAACCTCGGTCAATCCTTGCGCCGGATCAAGTTCATGAACTCGTTGCGCGTCTCGACGCGGCTGCGGAACGCGCCGAGCAAACTGCTGGTGATGACATAGGAGTTCTGCTTCTCGACGCCGCGCATGCGCATGCACAAATGCTCGGCTTCCAGGACCACGGCGACGCCCAAGGCGTCGAGTTTGTCCATGATCGTCGTGGCAATTTGACTGGTCATGCGCTCTTGTACTTGCAGACGGCGCGCGTAGACATCGACCAGGCGCGCCAATTTGGAAATGCCGACGATCTTGTGATTCGGAATATAAGCGACGTGAGCCTTGCCGAAAAATGGCAGCAGGTGATGTTCGCAGAGGGAGTAAAAATCGATGTCCTTCTGGACGATCATCTCTTCATATTCTTCGGTGAACAGCGCGTCGTTGATGACCTTGGCGGGATCCATCGCGTAACCGCGGGTCAGAAAGGTCAGCGCTTGAGCGACCCGCTGCGGCGTTCGCTGGAGTCCCTCGCGGTCGGGATCTTCGCCGATGGCCCTGAGAATGTGTCGAATCTGCTCTTCCATCACTGCCCCATTTCCATGCTAACACTTCGACTCTGACATTAATGCAAAGTTTCAAAACGCTAACATTTAGCTGGAGGAGGGTCAAACCAACTGCGCTAGAGTCTCTGCAGCAGCCAGGCGGGCGTAAAGCGCAGCACGTAGACATTGAAAAAAGTCATGTAGTCGGTAATTAAAAGAATGCCGACGATGATCAAAAGCACGCCGCCGATGACGTGAATCGCATGAATGTAGCGGCGCAGTTTTTGGGCGAACTGCAAGAAGGAATTAATCGCCAGAGCGCTCAAGAAAAACGGCAAGGCGAGACCGGCGGCATAACCGCTCAACAAAAAAATCCCGCGGCCAACCTCTCCTTCGGTACTGGCCAGGGCCAGGGTGGCGCCGAGGATCGGGCCGACGCAAGGCGTCCAAGCGACGGCAAAGGTGATTCCCACCAATACCGAACCGAGATAGCCGGCCGGTTTGTCTTTGAGATTGAATTGAAGATACTGTTCGAGCGCGGCGATCTTGAATGCGCCGACGAGATAAAGCCCCACCAAAAATACCGAGCTGCCGCCGACGATGCGAATGGTGCTGCGGTAATCCATCAGCAGACCGCCGAGAAAACTCGCCGAGGCGCCGAAGGAAATGAAGACGATTGAAAAGCCGATGATAAACGCTAGCGAATTGAGCACCACGCGCAGGCGCATTCGCGCACGGGCTTGGTCGCTGCGCATTTCCTCGAGCGAAACACCGGAGACGAACGAGAGATAGGAAGGGATCAGCGGTAAGACGCAGGGTGAGAGAAAGGAAAAGATGCCCGCGGCAAAGGCGACGAAAACGTTGACCTCGGTCATCTTTTGCCATCGAGCAGATCTTTGATCAATTTGCGCGCCGCCGAGCCATACCAATCCGCCGGACCCCAGCCGCGCGCCAAACCTTCACCCTTAGGGCCGATTAAATAGGTGACCGGTAGACCCCAGGCGCCGTATTCTTGCCCGACTTTCGCTTCAGGATCGAGGGCAATTGGGTAGGTGAGCTTGAATTCTTTGACGAAGTTGAGCGTATCTGGTTTGCTATCTTTGACAGCGACGGCGAGGATGACAAAATTCTTATCTTTATATTCCTGATAGAGCTTTTCCATCGCCGGCATCTCTTCGCGGCAGGGCACACACCAGGTCGCCCAGAAATTTAGCAAGACAACTTTGCCGCGGAAGTCCTTTAGGGAGATCTTCTTGTCCTCCAGCGTGCCGAGAGCGATCTCCGGCGTCGGCGCGGTGTCCTTCATCGCCTGGAGAATGGGAACGACTTTATAGTCGACTTTGGACTGCGCCCAGGCCGCCGGCAGGCTCGGCGATGCTCCACTCATGCCGAGCAAAATCAATGCCCGTAGGGTATGGAAAAATCTTGGCTTCACGAAAGATCACTTTATCCATTTGATCGGAGCGACGCAATACACCTTCATTGGGCGGCGGAATTACCCCCGTGAGGGTGTCAGCTCCGGCCGCATCTTCGATTTGATGGTTGCTAGAAGGGAAACGATACCACGAAAGTGTCTCGCGGGTGAGCCAGAAACACGGAACCCTCCAAGCGGGGAGCCTGGAGGGCTCTGTGTATCAGATAACCAGAACGGTTACCTTGTCGCCTGAGAGTAAGGAGGGTTTACAACAACCCCACAACCCCACATCTCAATAGTTACTTTTTCTTTTTGGCTTTCTTCTTGGCTTTTTTCTTTGCAGCCATAAGCACCTCCTTGTAAGATTCCGCGGGTGGGCCTTAACGTGACAGGGAGAAAAACTGACTCAGGCGAAGAGAATTTGCGTCTAAAACCCTCCCATATTTTGTATCTGGCGCGATTATAGTGACACAACAAATTGTATGTCAAGAAAAAAATATCATTTTAGAAATTTTTTTTTAAAAAGCCCGGCTACCCTATCGTTAGATTTTACGCGGGCGAGATGAATTTGCGGATGAATCAGGAGCTAAAAAAATTCAACGGATGTTTTATTCAGAAGAAAACGCACTACAGCACGCAAAGCGCGCCGGAGATCGCTTGGAGAGTCAACCCATCAAGCCCAAGTAGCGCCAATACGGAATCGCGACGATGAGCGCGATGATATAGGCGATGGCGTAGATCGGATTGATTCGGCACATGAGCGGGTAGGAAAATCCTTTGCCGTCGGTGGTTGAATAGGCGAGCATATGCCAATCGACTTGGTAGGGGAAAAACCAAACTTCCGACGCAATCAGAATAACCATGGCGATAATCCACGGACTCATGCCGACGTCGATCGAGAGCGGGAGCAAGGCGACGCACAAAGTGACGACTGCTAAAAAGCTTGTGAACACGAGCTTGACCGCGTAAGTCAAGATCGCGATGACGACGAAGAACAAGGCCGGACTGTCGACAAATGGCAGAATCATCGGGGAGATCACTTCGACCAGCCACTGATCGATTTTCGCTTGTTTCAAAAGCGTTGGCAGGCTCAGAGTTACACCCATGTAAATCAACAGCTCCCAATCGATGCCTTTATGCATCATGTTCCAATCGAGGAGGCCGGTATTTACTAAAATCGCAAAAGCGATAATCGCAATCCAGGCTCCGTCTATGCCGTGGTAGGAGCCGGTCAGCCAGCCGCCAACCGTGAAGCAAAGCACAAACAGACTGATCCATTCTCTGTGCGATAACGGACCCAATATTTCTAATTGGGTTTCCACCATTGTGTAGGAAATTTTTAGCTGCGAGTCCGGCCGATAGATCACGGCGGTACACGCGAGTATGATCACCATCACGACCAGCGTTGGCGGCAGTGCAGCGAGAAACCAGTAGCCCCAGGTAAACTGTTCGCGCACGTCGGTAGGCAAAAGCCCCCACGCGATCAGGCTGGTGGTCGAGCCGGTCAAAAACAGAAAACACAGTTGGCCCAAACCGAGAAAGCTCGCGGTGAATAATCCCGTCGAAGCTTTCGAGGGTGTCTTGTAACCAAGGCTCTCAGAGAGGTTTACGAGCATCTGACTGGCGATCACGGTACGCGCGGTTTGCTGCGGGATGAATGCCATGACGACCACGCCCATGATGCCGGTGGCGATAATTTGCCAGTGGAAGCTAAGCGGGAACAGGCGAATTAAGTGGAGCGACATTCGGTAGAACAAACCCGAGCCGGTAATCGCCGCGCCGAGACCCAAGACCCCCAAAGTCATGAACCAGGTGGTACTGGCAAAACCGCCCATGACGACCTGGGCTGATTCCAGTTCGGTAAGAATAAGGATCATGCCGAAGACTAAAGCGGTGCCGTAGTCCGGCAGTGATTGGAACACCCAAAAAATCAGCGTGCCGGTTATCAAACCCAATAGCTTCGTCGCTGCAACATCGAGCCCGATATCCGGTTGGCCGAACCAGAGATAACCCCCGGCAATCAGCCCAAACATTGCGCCAAACCATTTCGACCCCGACGAAGAGCGCAGCCCGGCAAATTTCGTCAACATTCTGGTCCGACCACCTAAAACAGCTCTCGGGTCGCCCAACGCCAACTCGGCTTGTTCCAGCCGCTGGATATCTTGGTTCGGTTCAGCGAAACCGGAAGACGCCGAGCGGTCTTGCTCCAGAACACTGAGCGCCGCGCGCAGGTGATTGATCGCCTGGAGATATTCTTTGCGCTGCGCCAGCGCTTCCGCCATGCGCCGGTAACCCGTGGTCGCTTCGGCGCCGTTGACGCTTGAGGCTTTTTGCGCCAGAACTTCGTGGTACATCTTGTATGCGCCGGCAACGTCGCCCAGTTTGATTAACGCGTCGCTCTTGAGATTGACCAAACGCGGGTTGGCAAGCAATTGATCTTGAGGCAGGCTATCCAGGGTATTTTTTGCCACTATCGGCGCGTCGGCGAGAAGTCGTTGGCCGTGGCCGGTTAATTGGCGAATCACCGTCGGCCAATCCTGGCCTTGCACCGCGTGATGCAGCGCCTGCTGATAGTCGCCAAGAGCTTCAAAACGCTCGGCGAACTCAGCGTGAAGCTGCTTTTTAGTTTCAGCGCCGTCTACTGAGATCAATTTCTCATGTAAAAAATCCTTGAAGAAACTATGCAACTCGAACTTGCCATGGCCGAGGTGGCGAATCAGAGGGAAGCGGCTGTTACCGAGATCAGTAATCAGCTTGCTAAGTCCGTCGCTCCTGAACAATTTATCGAAGTGCTGGGCATCGATGGCGCCGAGCAGCGAAGCCTGGCGGAAGAAACGCTGCTCCTCTTCGGAGCGCGAGCTGTAAAACTCTTCAGCAAGTGAATTGAACGCCTCCCGCCCGGTGGAATACTGCCGATCGAGTGCGGCCAGGCGCTTGCTGAGGGTGGCGCACTGTTGCAGCAGCCACTTCGGGTGTTTTTCAATGAGCTCGTCCCAATCCGCGCGCTTGAGCCGCCATAGAATGGTTTCCTTGACGCTGACGATGGTTGCCGACCGCGGGTCGCCGGAAAACAGCGCCATCTCACCGAACGAATCTTTCGGTCCCAGGATGGCGATGATTTCCGAATTGCCGGCGCCGCTATCGATGACCACTTGGACCGCGCCGGATTTAATCAAGTAAAAAGCATCGCCGGGATCGCCTTGACGGACAATGACCGCGCCGGCGTCGAAGCTGGCCTCTTCCAACTTGCCGAGGATTTTGGCGATGTCCTCGCGCGTCAGGGCGGAGAAGATCGGGATGCTGATGATGCTTTCGGCTTGGGGTTCCATCGCTTGAGAGCGCTAACGGATCACCTTATCGGCCTTTTTCAACAATTCGTTGGGCAGCTGCAAGCCGATATATTTGGCCGCGCGATAATTGATCGTCAAATCGAACTTGTCGCTACGCACGACGGCGATCGCTGCCGGCGCTTTGCCTTTGAGGATCTGATCGATGATCCGCGCGGCGTGGCGGCCCATCTCGAGATAGCTCGGCCCATAGGCCGCGGTGGCCCCCGCGATGGCCCAAGACTCTTCGTTAAACATCGTCGGCAGCTTCTTTTGCCGCGCGGTGGCAAAAACGAACTCGGCTTCGCTTTCGACAAGGTCGTCGCTAATCTGAAAAATCGCCGCGCCGGCTTCACTATTGAGATTGCTCAAAGTCGTTTTCAACTCGTCGCTTGACTTGATGCCGTGGCCGACGAACTGCAAACCGATTTTTTTCGCGGCACTTTCGGCGAGCGCTACCCGATCGCGGGCGGCATTGCTGTTGGCGTCGAAGAAAACATAGATTTTGCTAAGCGCCGGGAGGATTTGTTTAAATAGCGCCAGCCGTTTCTCCGTGGTCTCGCCGCCATAGGCCGCCACTCCGGTGACGTTGCGCGCCGCGTCGGCGGAGTTCTTAAGCAAGCCCGACGCGACCGGATCGCCAGGAAGAACGAACACGAGCGGGATCGCTTGGGTCGCCGCCGCCGCGGCTAAAGCCGCCCGGGTGCCGATGGTGAAAATAACCTCGACCCCTTTCGTCGCCAGCTCTTTGGCGGCGGCTTGCAAGGCGCTACGATCGCCCCTGGCGTTGCGGGTTTCTAAGTGGAAATTCTTTCGTTCCGAGTAACCGAATTGTTTGAGTTCGAGGTTGAGCCCTTTGATTGCCTGGGACTGGGAGCGGCCCAGTTCCTGCACCAAAACGCCGATGCGCGGCACGCCGGTTTGCGCTTGGGCAAACGTTGCGATCAGCAGCAGCAACAGAGTGAAACAAATCTTCACAACCGGTCCTCAATGTAAAAAGATTCAGATTCGGAGCATTAGCCGCACCCTTCGACAGGCTCAGGGCGAGCGGGACGCAAAGAACGCAAAAAAAGAAAAACTCATCGCAGTGGCACGGAGTTCGCGAAGTGGCTGCGTTTATTGACTTGCTTCGAAGTTACAGCTCGATCTTGCTCCCCTCGCGCGCCGTGATGGCTCCCGAAAACAAGCGCTTGGCGCGCCGTTCGATGGCGCGCATGGCGCGGTCGTCGTGCACCGGCTCATGATGAAACAGCGCCAAGCGCTTGACCTTGGCCTTGTTGGCGACCTCGGCGGCCATTTCGATGGTGCTGTGCCCCCAGCCTTTTTTTGGTTTCGTGGTGGAAAAATATTCTTCATGCAAATACTGCGCGTCGTGAATCAACAGATCGGCGCCGCGCGCGAAGTCGACGATTTCAGGATAACCGCCGTCCCGTTGTTCGACATCGGTCGCGTAGACGACACTCTTGTCGCGGTAGTTGACTCGGTAAAGCATGACGCCGTAGCGCGGATGGGCGGCGCTCTTATGAGTGGTGATCGTGAGCTCCTCGGTGTCGTGCCGAGTCGGCGCGGGGTGTTTATCGATTAACGGTCTTTTGCCCGGCGCGCGAAAGCGGATCAGCTCGCCGCCGGTCAGCGAATGGACCTCTTTTTTCCCCTTAAGCTCGTCGAACGAAACCGGGAAAAGGTCGCTGTGGGTCAATTGTTGCAGGCTTCGGGCCAGCGCACCATGTGAGTTGCCCGGACCATAGATATATGAACGGGAGTTGGCGGTCAGCAGCGGCTCGAAGAAACAGAGCCCCATCACATGGTCGATATGGGTGTGGCTGAGAAACACGTAGGCCGTCGACTGTGACGAAACGTCGCGGCAAATTTCCTTGCCCAACGCAATAATGCCGGTGCCGGCATCGAATATACACCGGTGACCCGCGGCCACGACTTCGACGCAGGAAGTGTTGCCGCCGAAGTCACGGGTGAGTTGATCCGTAGTCGGATAACTCCCGCGCACGCCCCAAAAGCGCACGGAAAAAGTATTGTCGGCCTGTGTGTCTTTGCGCAGCTTCATGGCTCGGAAGTTTCCACTATACCGCAAACCGCCCCCACGTGGGCGAATTTTTCAATGTGCCATAGCCAAGAGGGCGGGTTTCAAACCCGCCCGAGTTCCGATTCTTTTTTGCGCCCTCTGCGTCCCGATCGCCCCGAGCCCTGTCGAAGGGTGCGGCTAACTGTCCGAATCCGAATCGGGCCGGTCCCGACCGGCCCCTACTTTGTGATCTTTGTACTACTATAGCTCGATATTTGCGCAGCCTGCGCAAACTCCTGCGCCGCCGATCCCAAGGGCGACCAGCCGGTCGCCCCTACGCCCCTTTTGTGACCTTTGCGTTCTTTGCGGCCAATCTTCTTCAGTTGCGGCTGTGC
>CAYZJE010000549.1:0-1699 GCA_964478485.1 uncultured Syntrophobacter sp.
CTCCACTAGCCTTTTCTCCTCTTTGGTTTGTAATGTCATTTGAGCTTTCGCTCTTCACGACTGCTGCAGTTGAAGTATCAACCCATATCTTACCTTTCTGGCTTCCCCGGGTGGCCTTGATCGTCGTTTCGGCCATGGCCGCCTATCCCGCTGCTTTTGCAGGCGCTTTTGACCGCTTGGCCGCTGGGCGGGCTGGCACATCGAGGTGATCCACCAGCCAATCAAAAAGGTCCGCGGGTTTGGAACCGAAGAATCGCTCCGCCGCCGTCGTCCCGTCCGATCGGGTCACGTAATAGTTGTGCACCACGGTCAAGGCGGCCAGTTTGCCCTTGGTCAGCCGATGCAAGCTGTGATGACGCAAGGCCAACTGCCCATTGCGCCCTTCGACACAGGAACTGGATCGTTGAAACAGGTCCGCCGCTTGTTGGGCGACACGTTCGATCTTGGCTCGTTCTTCAGCCGGGAGCTTGCCCAAGGCGCCCGCCGGGTCTCGAGTGCGTGTCAGCAAGGGGGCATGGACGGCCTCCACTTTCGCGCGCTGCTCGGCGGTGGGAAGCTTCTTCGCCGAGCGTTGCAGATAGAGCGCCGGAATCAATTCGTTCACAACAGCCCATTCCACCTCCGGCGAAAGCGCCGATTGGCTGATCCACATCTTCACTTGCAGATGAAAGAACGCGATCGTCGCCACAAAGCTCGGAAGCAAGCGCCGCGCTTTCTCGATTCGTCTTCGACTGCTGTCGGACAATTGCGCGTCTTCCGCCACCCGATCAATTTCCTTGAATTGCGCTTCCAGTCGCCGCTCGATTTCGGCGGCTTGCACGGATTGGGCATTGGTTAGATCGTACGGATGATAGACCTCGCTGATCCCCTTGATGGCCTCCTGCATTTGGTCGCGCCGTGTTTGGGCGGCTTCCATCGCCTGGCGAGCCGCCGCTTCGGCCTGTTTGGCCTGGGCGATCCGTTTCGGGAAGTCGGGTGGGAAGCCTGGTCTCGGCGGCTGTTTTAGAAAGAGTTGACGTTCCTGTTCCGCGCGCTGTGTTTGCTTCTCGGCTTGCTCCACCTGCTGACTCATCCCAGAGACCCGCGCCTGGAGCGGAAGGCTGGTCGCTTTGAATAATTCGCGTTGCCCATGAAAAAGATCCGGCGAATGATGCGCGCCAAGGCCGTCTCGCACATGGGCCAGTATGCCCTGGGCCTCATCGCCCGTGGACTGAATGACTTCCACAGGCAGGTCCTTAACGGCTTGCTCGATCGCTTGATTCCAGGTCTCGGCATCGCGACGTTTGGCATATTGTTCGACCAGGATAAAGTCCGAAACCGGCTCGATCGCCACCAGGCAGATCTCCGGGTGAAAGGTTTCGTCTTCGCAAATCGTGATCTTTTTCGGCGACATGGTTTTGGCCAACCGAGCTTGCTCGGTTTCGGCGAAAGCTCCAATCTCCGCCTGCATCTTTTTCGACACCTGATGCTGCGCGCCGTAAGAAGAGGCCACGAAGCGATTCAAGGTGCTCAACACTAGAAACTGGCTCAGGAGTCGGATTCCGCACGGACCGATTTGAGTAAAGACCAAATGCAGGGCCACCACCAGCCGATGCAAAAAGGCCAGCCCGACCGGGCTTTCAAAGAAGGCGATCACCGCCGGATCGGCGTCAATCGTGGCCTTGCGCAAAAGCCAGTGTTGAAGCGTGGACCGAGACAC
>CAYZJE010000550.1:0-6956 GCA_964478485.1 uncultured Syntrophobacter sp.
ACGAGAAATACCGGCATGGCATCGAGAAAAAGATAGCCGATCACGCTCATGGCGAAGCCGATCACTACCGCGGCGATGAGCAAAGTGCCAGAACTGAAGTAGGTCGCCATCACACCGGAAAACAGATCCGAGCATACCCGGCCGACGCCGTTGGCGACCAGCGGTATGCCGGCCAGCGCGACGGAATAGCCGTGTTCTTTCATGAAGAATGGCGCGAGCATCGCGGCGCCTGACGATCCGGCGGTCTGACAGACGGCGGCGGCGACGTAGTAAGCGATCGGCGAAAGTTTCATGGCGCCGGATTATACCAGTTGATGCTCGCCGCGCCTACGACGGTGGGTGGAAATCCCACTGTGGACAGCCAAGTGTGAGCTTGATAAAAGGACAGTCTTAGTAGAGGAGTTACCGATGGAAATCCCGCAGATTCAAATCCACGAGGCGAAAAAGAAACTCGATGACAAGACTTGCGTCTTTGTCGACATCCGCGATCCCGGTTCGTACGGCCAGGCGCATATCCCCGGCGCGATTCATTTAAGCGACGGCAAGGTGCAGGAATTTCTACAAAATACGGCGAAGGACCAAAGCGTCGTCGTCTATTGCTACCACGGCAATAGCAGCATGGACGCGACCGCGTTCTTGATCGAGAACGGCTTTACCAACGTTGTCAGCATGAGCGGCGGTTTCGAAGCTTGGCGGCCGGTCTTTGAAACATCGTCAGAACCGTCTGGCGTTTAGGGTCTGGTATCTGGTGTTTTTTGAATCCAACGCCGGACGCTAGACTCCAGACGCTAGACGAAATAACGGAGGAGAATTTCATGTCGGTAATTTTAGGTAGCGGCGAGTATCGATACGAAGTCATCGAAGGTTTTGGAAAATTACCCGACGATTGGACTTTTCATGAGGTGGCGGCGGTGGCGGTGGATGACAAAGACCAGCTCTATTGCTTCACCCGCGGCAAACATCCGGTGATCGTTTTCGACCGTGACGGCAATTTTCTCCGCTCGTGGGGCGACGGCGTGTTTAAGCGCGCGCATGGCGCGACCATCGGTCCCGACGACACGATCTTTCTCACCGACGACGGCGATCACACGGTGCGCAAATGTTCATTGGACGGAAAAATTCTCATGACCATCGGCGTGCCAGGGAGTGCCGCACCGTATCAGAGCGGTGAGCCGTTCAATCGCTGCACCCATGTCGCCTTCTCGCCCAAGGGTGAGATTTATGTTTCGGATGGTTACGGCAACTCGCGCGTGCATAAATATTCACCGGACGGCAAGTTGTTGCGGTCTTGGGGCGAGTCGGGCGCCGATCCGGGACAATTCAACATCGTGCACAACATCGTCACCGACAAAGAGGGTTGGGTTTACGTCGCCGACCGCGAGAACAATCGCGTGCAGGTGTTCGACGGCAATGGCAAATACGAGACCCAGTGGAACAACCTGCACCGGCCCTGCGCGCTCTACATGGACACGACGAAGAGCGAGCCGGTGTGCTACGTCGGCGAGCTTGGACCGGGCTTGGGCGTGAACCTGAACGCGCCCAATCTCGGCAACCGCGTCGATGTTTACGATAAGCAAGGCAAACGGCTGGCGCGACTCGGTGATATTTTTGCCGGCGAAAAACCTGGGCAATTCATCGCGCCGCATGGCCTTGCCATCGACTCGCGCGGCGATATTTACGTCGGCGAAGTGTCCTGGACGATCATGGGCCAGCGCCTGCAGCCGCCGCGCGAATTGCGCAGCTTGCAGAAGCTAAAGAAGCTGCATTAAGAGTCGGAAATTTAACCGCAAAGGGCGCAAAGGGCGCAAAATAAATCCTAAGAGGAAGTCCGGATGTAGGGGCGGGTTTTAAACCCGCCCTCTTGGCTTGAGGGTTATGAATTATGCAGAGCCATATCATTCAAGAGCGCGTGCCGGTCCATGGCGATTCGGGCCATTGGGTGCATGTTTCGCAGAGTCCGCGCCATGTGCGGGTGTTCTTTGGCGGTGAGGTCATCGCGAGCAGTAAGCGCGCCAAGCTGGTGCGCGAGGCAGAGGTGTTACCGGCTTATTATTTTCCGAAGGAAGACGTGCGCACCGATTTGTTGGTCGCCGGCGCACATAAAACCATTTGCCCGGTCAAGGGCGAAGCTTCTTACTGGTCGATAAAAGCTAACGGCAAGGACGCGGAGAATGTCGTCTGGAATTACTTGAATCCGTCGCCGGCGGCCAGCGCAATTAGCGACCATTTCGCTTTCGAGTGGCCGAAGATGGACAAGTGGATGGAAGAGGAAGAAGAACTCTACGTCCACGCGCGCGATCCATACAAACGCGTGGACGCCATGCCGAGCAAGCGCCATGTTCGCGTCGTCATCGACGGACAAACGGTGGCGGAAACCCGCCGGCCGCATCTAGTTTTCGAGACCAATCATCCCGTCCGCTACTATATTCCACAAGATGATGTGCGGATGGATCTGCTGATTCCGAGCGCGACCAAGTCGCGCTGCCCTTACAAAGGGCCGGCGTTTTACTGGTCGGTGCGGTTGGGCAGTGAAACTTTTAACGATGTGGTTTGGGGCTACCTGGAAACCATTCCCGAGTGTCCGAAGATCAAAGCTCTCGTCTGCTTTTTTCATGAGCGCGGCTGCGAGATCTATGTCGACGGCGAGTTGGTCGAGCGGCCCAAGACCAAATGGGCGCGGCCGCTCCGCGGCTGAGGCGCAACCGAATCTCGGAATGTCTCTCGCAAAGGCGCTAAGACGCAAAGTATTTAGGAAAACAATTCTTTTCCGAACTTGGCGTCCTTGGCGCAAGGAATCTCCGAAGATGTTCGCGAGCCGCGCAAATTTTTAGGGTTAGCAATGTAGAGGACGCAAAGGGGTTCTAGCAAAAGATTCGACCATGCGAGCTTTACACTGGAACGGTCATGAACTGAAATTCGCGGCATCCTATCCCGCGCCATCATCTATCCTCCATCTTCGATCCTCGACCGCACCTCAAGCTGCCGCGCTAGTGCAGGTTCACCTCGCAGGCATTTGTTCCACTGATCTACAAATACTCAAAGGTTACATGGGCTTCACCGGCGTGCCGGGGCATGAGTTCGTCGGCTCAGTGCGCGCGGGGCCGAGCGAATGGATCGGCAAGCGCGTGGTCGGTGAAATCAATTTTGGCTGCGGCGACTGCGGCAACTGCCGGCGCGATTTGAGCCGTCATTGTCCGAACCGCCGCGTGATGGGGATCGTTAACGCTGACGGCGCCTTTGCCGAATATCTTTCGGTTCCCGCGGGCAATTTGCACGCCGTTCCGGAAAACGTGAGCGATGAAGCCGCGGTGTTTGCCGAGCCGCTGGCGGCGGCGTTTGAGATTCTTACGCAGATTCAACTCAACCCTGGAGACGACGTGCTGGTTCTCGGCGACGGCAAGCTGGGTAATTTGTGCGCGCAGGTGCTGCAACTCAGTGGCGCCAAGATAACCGCGCTCGGCAAACATGCCGACAAACTGGCTTTGATCAAGAAATCTGGCGTACGAACGATGCTATTGAATAACTGGCAACCACGATGGTTCGACGTGGTCGTCGAAGCGACGGGTTCAGCTTCGGGGCTTGAGCTTGCGCTCAGCGCCGTGCGCCCGCGCGGCACCTTGATTCTCAAAAGCACTATCGCCGGCAATCACGAAGTCTCGTTGGCAACCATCGTCGTCAACGAGATCAACTTCATCGGTTCGCGCTGCGGACCGTTTGCCGACGCACTCGGAGCCTTGGCGGCGCAGGAGGTTTCGGTGACGCCGTTGATCGAAAAGGTCTATGCATTGGCGGACGGCGTTGAAGCATTGCAGCACGCCGCCCGCGCGGGCGCCAGAAAGATTTTGTTGCGGCCTTGATTCACTGTGAGCTGTCGAGTAACGAAGCTTGCAGCTGGCTGATGAACGCGCCGATGGCGCCGTTATGAACGAAGTCGGCGATGTCGTCGAGCGGCGTGGGGTCGCCGTTGATAATGGCGAGCAGCGCGCCGCCGCGCTTGGCGATGACCGGAAAACTCGCCACGGGACAAATGGTTCCTTTTCCGCCGTTTGGTTGCTGATGGCCAAAAGCGCCTGGCTTTTTGAAGGAAACGTTAGTATCGTGGCGGCTATGAGAGCAGAGGCGGTCAAGATTAACGAGACAGCGTTCGTTTCGACTGCGACATTTAGTCAGAAGGCGTTCAAACGGTGGGTGGAGAAGCGCCCTTCCGCCGACATCAATCATTATGAGTTGATCGATGGGAGGATTGTTATGACTCCCCCTGCGGGATGGGAACATGGGGAGATTGAAGCAACGGTGATTCGTATTGTGGGTGACTTTGTTACCAGTCATAATTTGGGAAAAGTTTTTGGCTCCAGCACTGGATATGATCTGCCTTCGGGAGACACACTCGAGCCTGATGCCTCGTTCGTATCGAACGAGCGCTGGTCCAAAGGTCCTCAGGTCGGACGGCACCAATTTCTTAAGATCGTGCCCAACTTGGTAGTCGAAATCCTCTCTCCTGCGACCGCCCAACGGGACCGCGTAGAAAAGAAGAGGATTTACGAGCTCAACGGCGTAGACGAATACTGGCTCATAGATCCACTTCGTCGTGAAGTGACGGTTTTACAGCTTAGCGCGGGAAGATATGGCCCGGCAAAACGATTCAGAGCTAACCAGAACCTTCGCTCCCGCCTTTTATCAGGGCTTGACTTGCCAATCCGGCTATTGTTCGCCTGAGGCGATGAGGTTGCGTTATCCTCTAACCATCCGCTATGAGCGGCCGCAACTCACGGAAAAACTCTCCGATCGGTTCCCGGGAAACGAAGTCTGCCATTTCATCTAGCGGCGTCGGATCGCGATTGACGATGGCGAGCAGCGCGCCGGCGCGCTTGGCGAGCACCGGGAAACTGGCCGCGGGCTGCACCTGTAGCGATGAGCCTATAACGATGAAAATTTCGGCCTGTTCGCTCCATTGTTGCGCGCGACGCATCGCTTCGACGGGCATGGATTGACCGAAAGAAACGTTGGCCGATTTTAGAAAACCACCGCAGGCGTCGCAGGTCGGAGTCGCTAATCCTTCGTGCCATTTCTCGTATTGATCGGCGGGCTGAAAGGGTTTGCCGCATTTGAGGCAAGTGACCAAACGATCGGTGCCGTGGATCTCGACCAATTTTGCTTCGGAGATGCCGGCGATCTTGTGCAGGCCGTCGATGTTCTGGGTGATCAGGCCGAGCAATTGGCCGCGCTGCTCGAACTCGCGAATCGCGTAGTGGCCGATGTTGGGCTTGACCGTCTTGAACAACTCGTAGGTGGCTTTTTTGAGCTGCCAGTGTTGCACGCGCGCCGCTTCGCCGGCGAGAAAATCTTGGAACAGCACGGGCTGGTACTTGGTCCAGACTCCGCCTGGGCTGCGAAAGTCGGGCACGCCAGACTCCGTGCTGATACCGGCGCCGGTGAAAAAGACGATGGCACTGGAGCTACTTACTCGCTTGGCAAATTGGTCCAGGTCCATTGGTTGTCTGGCATGGGCTGGCGATTATTTTTTTGCTGGTTCCGCCGGTTTGGCCGGCTGCGCTGGCGCGGCGGATTTCTCTGGTGCAGCTGGCTGTAACGCTGGCGGCGGCGCGGGTTGGATGTCAACGACCTTGACGTCGAAAACCAGAGTTTTTCCCGCCATCGGATGGTTCATGTCCATCAAGACGGTCTTGTCCTTGACCTCGGCAACCCGCGTCGGAATAACCCGACCATCAGGACTCTTGAGCGCGAGGATGGCGCCGACTTTGAGGCCGTTGGCGGGAATTTTTTCTTTCGGGACTTCTTGAAAGGCGTTTTTGTTGATCGGTCCATAGGCGTCTTCCGGTTTCACTGTGACATGTTTTTCTCCGCCGACTTTCATGCCGGTAAGTTCCTTTTCCAACCCCGGAATCATCTGTTTTTGTCCGTGAATGTAATTGAGCGGCGTTTTGTCTTTGCTGGTCTCGATGACCTTTCCATCCGTGTCCTTCAGGGTGTAGTCGAAGCTTACGCTCATGCCATCTTTGACGACGCGATCGTTCTTGGCTTTTTCAGCGCTGGCGGAAATCCCCGGGTAAACAAAAATCAAAGCGAACAACGCGGCGAGCGAAAATCGGTAAATGCGCATGCAATTCTCCATTCAGTGCGGAAGTCTCTGTCACGTCGATGACTAAGTTTAAACGTTGACGGCCACGAACACAATGAAATTGTAGAAAACTGGTGAATGAAGTAATCAAGAACTCGCGTGACCGCTCAGAAAGTCCGCAGCATCATTCAATTGTCATTCCGGGCAACCCCGGCGATGGCCGGGGGCGACGCGAAATCTAGGCGATACAGAATAACCTGGATTCCCGCGTGCGCGGGAATGACCACCAAGGCGCCAAGTAGCAGTAGCGTCGAGGCTCGAGGGAAGATCGCTTCGAAGCCGAGCGCCTCGGCGCGCTGGGCGCGGTCGACCGCTTCCCCAACCGTGCGCACCGAACCATGCAAACAAAAGTTCATGTCGTCTCCCTGTCGCGATAAAATAGATTATTTCACCGCAGAAAAAAAGAATTTACCACAAAGAACGCAAAGGATGTTTTCGTAGGGTGCGCTTCGCGCACCGGTCAATCTCGGAATATTTCCCGCAAAGACGCAAAGGCCGCAAAGGTCGGAATACATGAATAAGATGGTTTGTAAAATTTTCTATCTTTCGATTCCGAACTTGGCGTACTTTGCGCCTTTGCGGGAGTAATTCCCGCTTATTAGGCGGGTTCAACGGTGAGTGTCAACTTGCGCTAGCCATTTCTCTGACCTGCCAGCGCACGCAGGCGTGGATCGCTAGGCCGGAGATGACGAAGCAAATGAGACATAAGGTAAACGACCACGCGTATGAGCCCGTCACGTCGAATAGATAGCCGCCGATCCAGGAGCCAAACGCGCTGCCGAGGCCGAAACTAATTTCTAAAAAGCCGAAAATTAGG
>CAYZJE010000551.1:0-2936 GCA_964478485.1 uncultured Syntrophobacter sp.
CTCAACAGTGTCTCAAGGTTGTATCAAGTGAAACAGGACGATCTAACTATTATCCGGATTGATCTTAAGGTCGGCCAAACGACGATAAAGCGTTGCGCGACTAATGCCGAGGAAGCGAGCGGCGAGCGCTCGGTTGCCCCGCGATCGCTCAAGTGCTTGCAGAAATCGCGACTTCTCATCCATTAGCGGATCTCCGGCAATGACATCAACGGGCTGAAAAATTTCCGGCGGCAGATCGTCGGCCTGGATCACCGCCCCGGTGCAGTGAATCACGGTAAATTCTATGGCACTTCTGAGCTCGCGCACATTCCCTGGCCAATCATAGTCGACAAGCAAACGCATGGCTTCTTGACTTATTTCGCTCACAGGTTTTCCACTGGCGGCGGAAAACTGCGCGAGAAAAGAAACTGCGAGCGATGGAATGTCTTCGCGCCGCTGCCTCAAAGGAGGCAAAGTAATCCGCGCCACCCGAATGCGGTAAAACAGATCGGCCCGAAAGCGGCCGTTGGCGACTTCTTCGCTCAAGTTTCGGTGCGTCGCGGCCAAAATTCTCACATCAATCTTTCTAGGCAATGTCTCGCCCAGCCGAACGATCTCGCGCTCCTGCAGAACCCGCAGCAGCTGGTTTTGTACCGGCATCGGAATATCGCCAATTTCATCGAGCAGCAACGTGCCGCCGTTGGCTGCTTCGAAGAGGCCGCGGTGATCTTCGACCGCGCCGGTAAACGCGCCCCGTTTGTGGCCAAAGAGTTGGCTGCTTAAAAGCGACTCGGTGAGACCGGCGCAATTCACTGCAACGAAGGGTTTCTCTTTGCGGTGGCTAGAGAAGTGGATCGCGCGCGCGACCAGCTCTTTTCCCGTACCGGTCTCACCTTCGATCAAGACGGTCGCGTCGACGCGGGCCACGTCGGGTATTTGTTTGTAGAGGGTCTGCATGGCTTGGCTCTTGCCTACCAGATCGTGAAAGTGCGCGCGTTCATCGATTAACCGGCGCAAATCATGAACCTGGGTGACATCGTAAAAAAAGAAAATCCTGCCCCCCGCGTCGCGGGGATCATCTTTGACGTCCACTTCCAGCCAAACACGCCGCCCCTCGGCTCGATCGAGATGCACCGCAACCTTGGCGCGCTCCGGCGCCGGCCTTTGGATCATGGCATTTAACGCATCCGCATCTTCAGAATCGAAATCGAACAGATCTCGCCAAGCCTGATTGGCGGCAATCGTGTCGCGCCGCATAAAAGTTTCCTGCGCGCTCGCATTAAGAAATATCACCCGTCCTTTATCGTCGGTCATGGCCGTGCCGATGCGGAACTCGTTTAGGATCGAGATAAGATCGCTGCGGCTTTTCTCAAGCTGCCGGAACATTTCTTGGAGCTGTTGCTCGGCTTCCTTGCGCGCCGTGACGTTTCTTTGGATCGAGAGAAAATAGGCGACCCGGCCGTCGGCGCCGCGAATCGGCGTGATGTCCCACTCGACGTAGTACTCGCTGCGGTCTTTGCGATAGTTGACGGTATCGCCGGAAAAAGCTTCTCCCCGTCCCAGGGCCTCGCGCAAGCGTTGCAGCATAACGCGATCGGATTTGGGACCTTGAAGAATGCGCGGGGTCTTGAGGATTATTTCCTCTCGGCTGTATCCGGTCATCTCGCAGAATGCCGGATTGACAAAAAGAATCTCAGGCCCGGGCATCTCGAGTTGGGCGGAGGTAATCACCACCGCTTCGTGCGCCTGCGCCACAGCGGTCTCCAGCAGATTCAGCAGTTGCCCCGGCTCGAGCACTTGGCTTTGACTCAAATTCTTTGCTCCATCTTCCTGCGCAGGTTCGGCGCACCTATGAGCCAGAAAGAGTCGTCGACACTGAACATTACAGGCAACTGTCGATTTTAAAGCTAGAAACTGTCGATCTCAGTTCAGGTCATAGGCACACTCCAGTTAGACCTCAACAGTTGGGCCGAGTCAAGGAACCCGCGTCGAGCCAAGCCTGGATCATTGTGAAGCTGAATGGTGTATTGCGATCTCCAAGCGAGATGGGCGTAAGCGACCCCTCAATGGCATTTGCCCTAAACTCAGGAGCAAACTCTTCAGCGAACTCCAGCGTTAAGCCAGCTATCGCTCCATTTGCCTTGCGGGTAAAACACGATCCCTCCGGTCGCGCGGAACTGCGCTGCCGCATAAAGAGCGGGCTCGCGCGCCGGCGCACGAACCTTCAACTACTCCACACCCACTTGCTCTAACTTAAGCTCGCAGCCAATAAAGATGACGTTCTTCTTCGCCGGATAATTTTCTTGACGAGTTATATTCAAAAGCGGTCGACGTGGCGCTCACACGCCTCCCGGGTCACGCGGTGGCGGTAATCGAACAACCGTTTGAGTTTGCGTCGAACCAACCAGCCCCCGAAAATCTGGCCGATAAGACCTAAAGGTAATTTGTAGCTTATGTCGTCAGTCAGTAAGGAAAGATGCGGGCCGCGCCGCTCGACAACATGAGTATGAACCCAAGCGCTAAAAGGACCGGACACCTGCTCATCACGAAACATTCGGCCCGGTTCATAATGCGTATGAACAGCAACCCACCTTCTCTTGAACGGTCCCAGGCGCATTTCAAGAATTATTTTGGTGCCATTTTTGATTCCCGGAGCGGTCCGTTCGACGATACGCACTTTTTCCCAAGGCGGGGTCAATTTCTCAAATGCATCCGGAGCCTCGTGCCACTTGAAAACCACCGCTGCCGGCGCATCGATTCTAGATTCCTGTCTGAAACGCTCCATCATTTTTTCCTAACGGCCAACCGGCTAAACGCACTTAACTTCGCCCAACTCCGAATTCACCTCAAAATCCCCAAAACAACAACAGATTAATTTGTTTACAACTAGAAAAATGCGGTTCGGGATTATGATAGCGCACAATTCCAAGACCTCGAAATACTTAATTCATCTCCGC
>CAYZJE010000552.1:0-4003 GCA_964478485.1 uncultured Syntrophobacter sp.
TACCAAGAAAATCCCGACAGTCTGTCGCCGCGCGAATTGGATATTCTCTTTCGCATGGCGGACAAGATGCCGCGGGTGATGGCGCAGCGGACCAATTATGGCCTCGCCATTGGCGCGCGCGGCACGGTTAGCGAGCAAAACTATTACTGGCGCATCAATCAATTTCTCACGCCGTTTTACACCATGCCGCCGCGCGACCCGGGCGGTCATGCGTTCGTGCCGATCGATGATGAGAACTGTTGGGTGTGGACGTTCCGCGTATCCATGAATCGGCCGCTGACCAACGATGAGATTTACGCCATGCGCACCGGGCAGACCGACGGCCGCTTCGGCGCGCCGGTGGACAAAGAGTACAAACCGCTGGCGAACAAGGCCAATGACTTTCAGCTCGACCGCGAGCTGCAGCGCACGTTTAACTTTACCGGCATCTACGGCACCGGCAACCAAGACATGGCGGCGCAGGTGAGCATGGGGCCGATCACCGATCGCACTGAGGAAATGCTCGGCGTTACCGACGTGGGCATTATCGAGATGCGCAAGCTCTTGCTCAACGCCGCCAACGATCTATGCGAAGGCAAGGAGCCGGCGGAAGCGCTTAATCCAGACTTTTACGACGGCGTGCGCGGCGTGTCGCTGATCCGCGACCAGAAGGTGTCGTTCGAGGACTGCGTCAAAGATGCGCTCAGTGAAATCGAGCGAACCAAGCATCGCTTTCGCGAATTGAAGAGCCTGGAGTAGTTGGCGGGGAGACGAGATTCGGAATATACCCCGCAAAGGCGCAAAGACGCGAAGGTAAGAAAAATTTTGGTCTTCCGAACTTAGCGTCTTTGCGCCTTTGCGGGAGAAACTCCTAGATCCGGGTACCGATTAGAGGGAGCACACAATGAGTGAAAGAGTTATGGCGGCGACGCAGGTTGGCGCGCGGAAGATGGAACTTAGGGATTATCCGATGCCGGAGATCTCCTCGGACGACGCTTTGGTGAAAATGGAAATCGCGGGGATTTGCGGCAGCGACATCGGCGGCTATCAAGAGTTTGCCGGCGCGCCGCGCATCCGCGGCCATGAAAACGTCGGCTTCCTCGCCAAGCTTGGCGCCAACGCGGCCGAGCGCTGGGGCGTTAAGGAAGGCGACCGCGTGGTGATCGAGCAGTATCTGCCCTGCGGCACCTGCCGCTGGTGCCGGATCGGCGAGTATCGCTTCTGCGATCAGACCGACAAACTGCCCGGCCGGACGATTCTGCGCTACGGCAATACGCCGGTCAACGTCGCGCCGTCGCTCTGGGGCGGTTTCAGTCAGTATTTGTATCTGCCACCCAACGCGATCGTGCACAAAATTCCCGCCCATGTGCCGGCGACGCAGGCGGCGTTATTCGTCCCATTAGCGAACGGCATGCAGTGGGCTTATCTTCAGGGTGGCGCTGCACCTGGCAAGACGGTCGTCATTCAAGGTCCCGGTCAAATGGGCTTGTCGAGTGTGGTCGCCGCGCGCGAAGCCGGCGCGCACTGCATTATCGTCAGCGGCCTGACCCGCGATGGGGCGCGCTTTGAGTTGGCGCGCAAGCTCGGCGCGCATCATACAATTGACGTCGAGAAAGAAAGCTTGAGCGCGCGGGTTAAGGACATCACCAACGGCCAAGGCGCCGACGTGGTGGTCAACGTTTCGCGCGGCGGTCAATCGACGGTGCGCGATGCGCTTGAATGCGCGTCCAAGATCAGCACCATCGTGCTTGCCGGGCCGGGCAATCAAGAAATCCCGACGCGCGGCTTCGGCCGCAAGCTCATCACGATGAAATGGGTCCAAGGCTCCTCCTTCACGGCCTTCGAGTTGGGCCTGCAAGTGATGGCCTCGGGCCGCTACCCGCTCGGCGAGATCAGCACACACCAGTTCGATCTCAATCACGTCAACGAAGCGATCCGAGCGTTTGCCGGCGAGGAAGGACCGTCGGGAGTGATCCACGTCAGCATTCGGCCGGAGGTGTAAGCGGATTCGCAAGATCTCCCGCAAAGGCGCAAAGACGCTAAGTTCGGAATCGAAAGAGGCCAGAATCGAATTCTCTGCCTCGCTTCCACCTTTGCGCGTTGGCGCCTTTGCGGGCGGAACTTCCGAAATGCTCGTGGCGAACAATTTGCCGGTTGGAAAATTGTCGGCGATTCATATACAAACGATGACCGAGGAGAAAAAATTATGACCACAATCGCTGAGCAGATCACCAAGAACCAATATTTCGAACCGGGCCCGATAGCGGTCGAGACCAAGAATTATACTTACGATCACTGGATGGACTCGATCGGGATCCCGATCCATCGCGGCTATTTTATCGAAGACTTGCGCACCGTCGAATTGGGCTGGTGGGATGAGCGCCAGTGCAACGCGGCATTCATTCAACTCATGGGGCAGGAGGGCATCACTTCGGCTACCGTCATGGAAATACCGCCGGGAAAAACTTTGCCGCCAGTGAAATTCGCCCTCGACGAAGTGATTTACGTCTTGCAAGGACGCGGCGTGACCACGGTTTGGACCGATGACCGCGGGCCGAAGAAGACTTTCGAGTGGCAAGACCGCAGTCTTTTTGAGATCAGCTCCAACCAATATCAGCAACTGGGCAACATGCGCGGCGACCGCCCGGCGCGGGTGCTGCGTTACAGCTATTTGCCATTGGCTACGTCATTGATCACCGATCCGCGTTTTTACTTCAACAATCCCTATCAGAAGGCTGACAGCGCCACCGAGGGCGATACTTACTCCGAAGCAAAACTGGTCGAGAACGGCGATCCGGCGCTCGCCTGGGGCGGCAAACGAGTTTACTGGTTCGGCAATTTTTTCCCCGACATGGCGGCGTGGGACAATCTTAGCACCAACCGGCGCGGCGGCATGAGCGTGACGATCATGTTTCCCAATTCGGAAATGTCTTGTCACATGTCGGTTTTCCCCGACCGCACTTACAAAAAGGCGCATCGCCACGGGCCAGGGCGCGTGATCGTGATTCCCGCCGGCGAGGGTTATTCGATCCTCTGGGAAGAAGGCAAAGATAAGATTGTCGCGCCGTGGCATGAGGGCAGCATGTTCGTGCCGCCCAACAAATGGTTCCATCAGCACTTCAACGTTGGCGCCATCCCGGCGCGCTATCTGGCGCTCCATCCGCCGCGCCAGTTCCGCGGCCACGCCGAGAAGATCGAAGACCGCGCCAAGGATATGATCGAGTACATCGACGAAGATCCGTGGATTCGGCAAAAATTCGAAGGCGAGCTCGGCCAGCGCGGGATCACCAGTTTGATCCCGGACGAAGCGTACAAAGTCGCCAGCTACGACTGGCATCCGAAAAAATAGCGGGGAATTTCGGAATCAGAAATCTCTCGCAAAGGCGCCAAGTCGCAAAGTTTGGAATTAGGAGGTTACTCTCATGGGCGTAGAACCAGGCGCGCAAGTATTTGATTGGCAAGCGCCGAAGCAAGGCCAAAAGGCCGGCTTCGGCAAGTGGAAAAATCCTAAATCGCCATACGATTTATTCATCGAAGCCCAGGGCATTCCGATTTACCGGGACATCGGCGTGCACAAAGTCCAGGATCTGCCGCTCAAACCGTGGAAGCGGCTCGGCGGGCGCGGCACGGCGATTCAACTGCTCGGCACGGAACATCTCTGGGGCATGTATATCGTCGAAGTGCCGGGCGCCGGCGCGCTCAACGCCGAGCGCCATGTATACGAAGAGATCTATTATGTCGTCGAGGGGCGCGGCACCACGGAAGTGTGGCAGGACGGGAGCCAGAGAAAACTCACCTTCGAATGGAGCCGCGGCTCGCTGTTCGCGATTCCGCTCAACGCGTGGCATCGGGTGGTCAACGCCACTTCCTCGCCGGCGTTATTGTTGGCCGCCACCACGGCGCCTAACATCATCAATCTGGTGCGCGACACCGATTTCGTGATGAACTGCAATCACAATTTTCTCGCGCGCTTCGACGCCTCCGACGATTACTTCCGGCCGGTGGAGGATATCTTCGCCGATCC
>CAYZJE010000553.1:0-4131 GCA_964478485.1 uncultured Syntrophobacter sp.
AACATGGGGAAAGGGGTCAAGTCCGCCTTTAGCTTTTTGCCAGCGCGTCAGTGAGGCATCGAGGCCTTCGGTCGATCTTCCTGTATTGCGCCGCCCTTAACTTCATCCACAGACACGCCGAGCTTACTGATGACCCGTAGTTTGCGCTGTCGGTCGCTGAGATGAAAACACGCGGGAGTCCAATAGGTTCGGGAGTTCATTCCCAGAAATTTAAGTACTCAAGTTGATCGGCCATCTCTTCGGCCGTCACTAGCGCCAGAAGGTTCAGCAGAGCGCGGATATTGAGCGTGGAATTTTCCCGCGAAGCGATGATAATGCCAGCGTGATGTTTCTCGGCTGCCAGCCATTCATAGTGGAGGCGCGGGAAGTCTTGGACATTGTCGGTCAGCAGTGTGTAGCCATGTTGATGAGTGAAGGCCAGTTGATCTGGGTCTTCAGCGCCGCGACGACGTTGATCGCGGGTCGTGGTAGCGTCATAACCGCGTAGTTGGAGCGCTTCCGCGATAAAGGTATGCACGTCCTCATCAAGGTAGAGCTGCACGACGGCCATGTTTCACCTTGAGCGTCGGGGGATATTTCTTCATCCACGTCTCAAGATCATGGGCCTGACGGATCTCAGCTTCGACGTCACGTTGATGATCATAGTAGTAAGAGAGGGCGTCATACACTTGAGTTGGCGTGAGATCGGGAAACTCGCGCAACATTTCTTCGATAGTGAAGCCTAATTTATGGTTCCACACGATGGAACTGACGGGGAAACGGGTGCCGCGAATGACGGGACGACCGCCACACACGCGTTTGTTGCGTTCGACGTAGGGGTGGACTGATTTTGTCTTTGCTATGCGACTCATGCGAAGTCCTATGGCTTGACGATACCACGAGGTAATACTCCTCGCAAACCAAGCTTATGTTGCCAAAATCAGCTGGGGCACAGCGAGCGTGGGAAAGGGGGGAAAGGGGTCACCCATTAGCCGGCAGGTCAAGTAGGCACAGACGTTCCCGTGAATCAAATTTCTTTATTTCTTTTTCCTCAACTCAGCCACCAGGATCAAGGCATTGGCAGATTTCTAAAAGAGAATTCTTCCCGCCCCTGGTAAGTTAGCTTCCCCAGAAAACTGTCGGTGCCAGGCCGGCTGTCGGAGAACTCACGTCATGAGAACTTTGACATAAGTCATAATACAAGCCGCATGGCGCGCGCCTGACAAAGTAATAAGGCGCTAAAACTTTCTAAGATTTTTTCACTTCTTGCTTCGGCAGCTCCGGTTTTTTGCCGATCTGCTCGCCCTTCGGCAAGTGCTCGTACTTGAGCATCAGCCGTTTATCCATCGCCGCGTACTTTTTCGCCCAATCTTCTTGGCTCATCTGTCCTCCGTTAAATAACTAACAGGTTGCCGCCAAACTCTCTCGGCGTCCTTCGACCGGCTCAGAGCCTGCCCTGAGTCCATCGAAGGGACGAACGGAAATAGCATTGGGATAACTGCGAATTTCCGGTCATGCTGAGCCAGTCGAAGCATTCTTGGAATTTATCGGCGCCGGCTAGTGCTCGTAGCTATACTTTTCCCGGCAATCGGTCTTTAACAACCCGCAGAAAAATTCCCGCACTTCGGGGATTCTCATAAACCGTTCGTAATCATAATTCGGGCCATAACTCGACCAAAGCTCTTCCCCCGCCGCGATATCTTTCAACGCGACGAATTCGAAATACGGGTGCTTGCACAAGCGCCGGATCCCGGCGTTTTGAAAGTGGGTATCGACGCCGTTGATCTTGCTCGGCGCGAAATTAATCCGGCTCACGTTGGCGCCGTTATCCTTACTGTCGACATACTTATACGGGTGCGCTTCCTTCTGCGCGCATTCGATCAGCGCGCCGACGTAATGGTTGCCTTGGGGAAACTCCTCCAGCAGTCGGCCGCCCAAATGTCCGATCACTTCACCCTTCTTGATTTTCACCACCGCGAATAACCCGTTGCCCGATCCGGGTATCAATGATTTCTTGATCACCGTGCGCTTGTCGAGTTCCTTATTGATCTTAAGCAACGGCCCCGGTTTGGCAGGCGCGTCAGCGGACCAAAGCGTCGCCGTGCTCCAGACAAAAATCAGCGCGAAAATGAAAAAAGAAATTACAAAATATTTTTTCATGCCTTGTTAGCGCGAAACTCGCCCTTTCAAATTCAAGTAGTGCAATATTAGAAATCATGGCGTAGCTAGCTTGTCAATTAAACAACCCTGGCTCGCAGACGACGGATTTCGACAATGTCGACAGGAAGTCGACTGCCCCTTCCCGTCATTCCCGCGCACGCGGGAATCCAGGTTCTCCGTGTTCGTCACCCATCCTCGCCAGCCTGGATGCCCGCTGGGGCCTGCCCCCGACTTTGATCGGGGGCGGGCATGACGGACCTTCTAGGCGATCTTGAACAGCCGCTTGGCGTTGAGCGCAAAAATATTCGACTTGTCCTGATCGCTGATCTTGGCCTCTTTGATCTCCTCCAGCGTAGCGCAATGCTCATAGCTCGGTGGAGTTGAATAAAAAAGACTGCCGAAGATCATCCGCTCCGAGCCCACGGCGTCGACAAAAGTTTTGACGTAGGCCGAGCCGCGCACGTGCGCGGTGTCAAAAATAATATTTTTCGTTCGCTTGGCGATGTCCAAGGCGAGCTGGCTATTGGTATTGGTCGTCAGCGCATCCATCGAGACAAAGGTCAGCTCGGGGAATTCCGACGCCAAGCGCTCCAAGCGCCACACCGCCTCAAGATTCGATTCAGCGTTGGTGTGGATCAACGGCACGAGCCCTAACTCGCTTACCTTCTTCAATAACGGCCGCATCAGCTGATGGTCGACCGCCACGCCTTGAAATCGGCTATGCCAGACGACACCGTCCAAACGCAGCTCATGCTTCATCCGTTCGAGCTCGCCCAGCGAGCGTGTGCCGTGCAGCGGCTCGACGATGCCGCAGGCGACCGGAAAGCGTTTGGGATCGCGCTTGCGATAAGCGGCGACGACATCGTTTGAGCGCATGGTGTCCTTGATGCCGTCCGCTTGAATATATCCCGTCGCTGCCAGGATCGCCGCAGACGTGACGCCATTGGCGTCCATAATCCGCACGCGATTGGCGTAATCGCGCTCCTGCCATCCGTCGCCTTCCTGCAAACTGCCGCCGGTCAGTGAACCCAAATGATGATGGATATCGAAAATTTCCATGTCGCCTCCTTACGATGATTATTATTTCTGGGTCTTCAGGGTTCTGTGTGAAGCGGGGCTGGGAGATTGCACCGCCGAGGCGCGTCCTTCGACTAAGGCTCAGGATGCGCGGCTTTCCTCCGTTCATGGTGAGCTTGTCGAACCATGTGATCTCTGTGCCTCTGTGGTGAATGTTTCTTCACAGGAAACCTTGAATAGCCTTATTTCTAGATAGCCGCACTGCCGGTGTTCACTGTTGCAATGTTTCACGGTTCGAAAGAATATTCTTCACTGCAATCAGTTTTAATCAGACCGCAAAAATAATCCCGCACCTCCGGTAGGTACATGAATTTATCGTAGCTATAGTATGGCCCGTAACTCGCCCAGATCTCCTCGCCGGGTTTGATATCCCTGAGTGCGACAAAGATGACATAGGGATAATTGCAAAGCTGGTTAATCGCGGCGTTCTGGAAATGGGTTTCCATGTCATTGATTTTTTTGGGCGCGAAATTGATCCGGCTGACGTTGGCGCCAAAGTGTTTGGCGTCGAGATATTTGTATGGCTTGGTTTCCCCCCAGGCACACTCCGGAATGGAAGCTAAATAATAATTGCCCAGGGGATAATCCTCCTCGGCGATCAGCTGTCCGCCCAACTCGCCGATCACGTCGCCTTTTTCGATCGGCGCCACGGCATACAAGCCATTGCCCGAGCCAGGGATCGCCGATGGTTTAATTTCCGTCCGCTTGTCCAGATCTTTGTTGATCTTGAGCACCGGCACCAGCCGAACCGGCTTTTCCTCGGCGAGCAGCACGACCTGGCGCGGGACAACCGATAAAGCACATAAAAGAATGAAAAAATAGGCAGCTATTTTCATCAGCGACTTCGCGACACAGTTTGAACCCAAGCTCATGAGTTTCACATTAGGAATCATGCGCCAACGCTGTTGTCAAACA
>CAYZJE010000554.1:0-8064 GCA_964478485.1 uncultured Syntrophobacter sp.
GGGCTGGTTATCTTGCACCAGTCGAGGTTCTTGATGCCTTTCTCCTGGGCCAGCTCAGGACTGATCTCGACGAAAAGCTCCGGTTGCAACTCGTTCAACCACGGCAGCCAGCGGCTCATGGCGCCGGCGAGGTAGTGCTCGGTCAAGCGATAGGTTGTCATGACATAGGGGAACTTGGGATCGCCCATCTTGGCCAGCTCGTTGCCGTCTCCCTTCCAATGTTTATAGACCGGGCTCGTCTGCTGTTTATAAAGCGAATTGGCGACTGGCGACTCGACCGGCTCGTAGTGCGTCGGCAGTGGCCCGTCGACCAGCCCTCCAGGCACGAAGAGCCAACCGAGCCCGTCCGGCCGCATGATAAACGGCGCGGTGCCGGGAAGCGCATCCATGCCGGGAGTGCCTGGCTTGGCTTTGTCGGTGGGCGGTTTCACCCCGATGTAATCCGGCACGTCGTAGCCGACCCACTTCTTTGCCTCAGGGTCCCACCATACCCACTTCTTTTTTTCGCTCCACGGCTTGCCCTCGGGATCGGCCGAGGCACGGTTGTACATCACCCGCCGGTTCGCGGGCCATGCCCAACCCCAATTGAGTTGCGCGCCGGGTTTGCCGGGCGGGTCGGGGGTGCGCCGGTCGGAGAGGAGTTTTCCCACACCTGGATAGACGCCTGAATAAATCCATGACGCGCAGGTCGTCGAACCATCGTCCTTGAGTTCGCCGAAACCGACGCAATGGCGCGCGGGATCGTCGGTGAAAAAACCGTTGATCTCTTTCAGGATCTTCAAAACCGAAGGCTCGTTTTTCTTGCGCTCGCTTTCGTTCTCGTGCTCGTAGTCCCACACCAGGTTCTTCCACCCTTCATCGCGCGGCAGGGTGGAATTGGCGTAAAGCTTCTTAAGCCGCTTGCCGAGATCGTAGCTGAACAAGGTATCGGAGCGGCAATCGCCGGGGGCCTCGGCAGCTTTATGATGGAATTGTAATAGCCGCTGAGTGTTGGTGAAGGTGCCTTCGAGCTCGGCGACCTGGGTGGCCGGCAAGAAGAAAATTTCGGTCTTGATGTCCGCCGTTTTTACCTCGCCGTTTTTGACTTCAGGCGCGTTCTTCCAGTAAGTCGCGGTCTCGGTGATCCAGTTGTCTTTCACCACTAGCCATTCGAGCTTGCGCAGTCCGGTCCGCTCCAGTTTGGCGTTGATCGAGGTGGCCGGGTTCTGGCCGATGCAGATCATCCCTTTCACCTTGCCGGCGTTCATCGCCGCGAACATCGCCATATGGGAGTGGTCGCCGAGAATCTTCGGATGCCAGTCATAGCCAAACTGGTTTTCTTTCGTCGCCGCTTCGCCGTACATGGACTTCAAATAGGAGACCATGAATTTCGGCATGTTGGCCCAGTAGCCCGTCGGTATCAATTCGGTCGCGATGAAATCTTGTAGCGTGTCGTGCTTCCTGAGCGCCGACGGCGCGTTCATATAGCCCTGGATGGAGTGATAGAGGGTGGGGATGTCGGTGGAGCCTTGAATGGACGCGTGGCCGCGTAGCGCCATGACGCCCGCGCCCGGCCGGCCGATGTTGCCGAGCAGAAGTTGCAGCAGCGCGCAGGCGCCGATGATCTGGACGCCGTAGGTGTGCTGCGTCCAGGCGACCGCGTAGGCGAATGAAGTCGTGCGCTCCGCGCCTGAATTTGCCAGAATGGTCTCGGCGACCTGGAGAAAGGTTTCTTTCGGACAGCCGGTAGCGTTCTCGACCATCTCCGGCGTGTAGCGGGCGAAATGGCGCTTGACGATCTGCAGCACACAGCGCGGACTTTGCAGCGTCTCGTCTTTCAGCACCGGCGGCCGAACCAGTGACGCTACTAGCGGCGCGAAGCCTTCGCCCGGTTTGAGTTCAAGCTTTGCCGCCGGCGCCGCGCCGGCCTTCTCGCGGGCGTATTGCCAGGTGGCGCCGTCGTACTGATTAGTCAAACCGTTGAACGGCCATTCGGCGGCGCCGCCCTTGGCTGGCGCCAGGCCGGAAAACACTCCGTCTAGATCTTCGGTGTCCTTGAAGTCATCGTTGATGAGGGTCGCGGCATTGGTGTAGTTGGCGACAAATTTATTGAAGAACGGGTCCTTGTTCCACTTCTCGCTGTCGAGCACGTATTTGATGACGCCGCCCAGAAAGGCGATGTCCGATCCGGCGCGCACCGGCGCGTAAATATCGGCGACGGCGCTGGTGCGGGTGAAGCGCGGATCGACGTGAATGATCTTGGCGCCATGCTCGACCTTGGCCTTCATCGGCCAGCGGAAGGCGACCGGATGGTTCTCTGCCATGTTAGAGCCCATGACGACGATGCAGTCGGAGTCGTACATGCTGCGCGGGTAGAGGGTGGCCGCGCCGCGGCCGAAGCGTGTCCCCAGACCGGGGACGCTAGAGCTGTGTCATATCCGCGCCTGATTCTCGATGGCGACTATCCCCAGGCCGCGCATGAGCTTTTGGTGCACATGGTTGAACTCGGCTTCGAGGGTGGCACCGCCGAGGGCGAAGATGGCGGGCGTCATGTTGACGAGCTTGCCGTTGGGGAGTTTTTCGATGAAGCTCTCGTCGCGGGTCTTTTTCACCAGCTCGGCGATACGGATCATCGCGCGCTCAAGGTCCCATACTTCCCAGTCGGTGGCGCCGGGATTGCGATGGAGAACCTGCGTCGGACGATTGGGATTAACGTGGAGCTGGAAGATCGCCGCGCCCTTGGGGCAAAGGGTGCCCTCGTTGTGCGGACTGCGCGGATCGCCCTCGATGTTGACGATCTGCCCATTGACGGTATGTACGAGGGTGCCGCAGCCCACGGAGCAATAGGGGCAGACGCTGGGGGTGACCTTGGCGTCCTTGATCCTGAGTTCCTGCGCGCGCGCGACAGCCGGCCCTAAGTTTACGCCTGAACCGATCAGGCCGCTGAGCGCGGTGCCGGTGCCTGCCGTGACTGAAAGCCGAAGAAAATCTCGTCGTGAAACTTCCATGTTTTGACTCCTTTTTCTGAGGCGGGAGGATGGACCGAAAAAAGGAAGACGCCGGTAAATGACATGATTTCACAATGGATCAACAGATGAATTTTTTCCGCACAGAACCTAAAACGATACGGCACTAAAACGGCTCGCATACTATCGCTGCGGCAGTCGTTGTCAAGCAAAAAAATGGAGTAGTTGTTGAGCCGATGCTCCAACACTTCATTTTCGCATAATCACGTGGACCGCTGATGCCTTGAACGAGGCGACGACCTCGTCTCCCTCGGCTATCTTAAGTTCGAGGAACGCCGGCCTGGTGATAAAAGCCACGAGATGATTTTCGCCGCAAGCGACCGCAACCCGGTAGTGCGCGCCCCAGGGAGTGACTTTCAGCGCCTTGCCACCAAGCCGGTTGCGCGCGCTCGATTTCGGGTCCTCCGTTCCCGGCAGACTCAAAGTGATATCCTCCGGTCGAAGGCAAAGAATCAGCTGCTCTCCGGCTTGAAAATTACCGACCACCTGCGCCGAGCCGCCATTTATCCGGACTTGGGTCAATCCATCAATGTGGACTTGGGCCAATCCTTCGGGCGCGCTCTCCACGACTCCTGGAATTATGCTGTCGATCCCGACGAAGTGAGCAACCTCAAGGTTCACCGGATGAGCAAAGACTTCCGTTGTCGGCCCGGTCTGGAGAAGGCTACCGCTCATGAGCACCGCAACGCGGTCGCCGAGCATGAACGCTTCGTCGCGGTCGTGAGTGACGAATACTGTGGTGATGCCCGGCTCGCGAAGTATGCGCTCCAGATCGAGCAGGAGGGCCTCGCGCGTGGGCGGGTCGAGAGGAGAAAAGGGTTCGTCTAAGAAGAGGATCTCGGGATCGAGCGCCAAGGCGCGAGCCAAGCTGGTGCGCTGGGCCTCGCCGCCCGAGAGAGTTCGGGCCTGTCGGCGCGCAAGATGGTCGATGCCGAGCCGTTCGAGCCAGGGTTGAACCTGCCGTTCGATGTTGCGGCGGTCCAAACCGCGGAGTCTTAGCCCCAACGCCGCGTTGTCATAGACCGAGGCATTTAACAGCAGCGGCTCCTGAAACACGCTCGCCATGCGGCGCCTGATCGCGAGGCCATTTTCTTGCGTTACATCCCGCCCATGAAAGAAGACTCTTCCTTGAGTCGGCTGCTCAAGTAGACCCATCACTCGCAGCAGCGTCGATTTTCCCGCGCCGTTGGGTCCGATGATGGCGAGGATTTCACCGGGATAAACCGCAAGGGAATCGACCTCGAGAACCGTGGGCTCATCGTAGCGAACGCGAATACCGTGAAGGGTCAAGACTGCTTCGGCCATCGCAACTGCTCGCGCTGCTGAATACGGGTGAGGAGAAGATTGACCACAAAGGTCAGAAGGAGAAGGATTAAACCGAGGGCGATGGCGATTTCAAAGTTGCCTTTGCCGGTTTCCAAAACGGTCGCGGTCGTCAGCACGCGTGTTTGTCCACGGATGTTGCCGCCGACCATCATCGAAGCGCCGACTTCGGAGATGACTCCACCGAACCCGGCCATGATCGCCGCGAGCAGCGGCAGCCGGGCTTCTTTGCAGAGCAGCCAGAGAAGTTGCGGGGTCGATGCGCCGATGCCCAGCAACTGGAGCCGCAAATTGGGATTGAGGCTCTGGAAGGCGGCCATCGTCAGGCCGGCTACGATGGGAAATGCGATCACCACCTGAGCGATGATCATCGCCGTCGGCGTGTAGAGCAATTCCATAAACCCGAGCGGGCCGCTGCGCCAGAGCAAGATCGTGACGAAGAGACCGACGACCACGGGCGGCAGCCCCATCCCGGTGTTGATGAGGCTGACGACGAGGCTCCGGCCCGGGAAGCGCTTCATGGCGAGTAAAATTCCCAGCGGGATTCCGGCGACGAGGGATAGTGCGGTGGCGGCGCCGGAAACCAGCAACGAGAAAAGCGTAATCCCAAGCACCTCGGCGTCGCCGGTGAGCAAAAGCCAGCAGGCATGCTTGATCCCTTCCCAGACGAGTTCCATGCTATTCGCCCACCTGTTCTTCGCGCATTCCGGCGACGGGAATGAAGAGCGGCTGGCCGAACTTTTCCGCGCCGAAGCTCTTGATCGCGGCCTGGGTCTGCGGCGCGACCATGAAATCGGCGAAGGCTTTTCCGCCAACGGTGTTGATCCTCGGTCCGTTGGCGGGATTTACTTCCAGCACCGAATAAATATTCAAGAGCGGCTTGTCCCCCTCCAAGAGGATGACAAGCGCTAAGCGTTTTTGATAAGCGAGGTAGGTCGCTCGGTCGGTAATCGTGTAAGCGCTGCGGTCGTTGGCGATGGCGAGAGTTGCGCCCATCCCTTGCCCCGACTCGATGTACCACGACCCCTTTGGCTCTATTCCCGCTTGTTTCCAAAGCGACTTTTCAAGGTTGTGAGTGCCGGAATTATCCCCGCGGGAGACAAACCTGCTCTGGCTTTGCCGGACCAGCTTCAACGCCTCGATACTGTTTTTGGTAGATTTGATCTTGGCGGGATCCGACTGAGAACCGATGAGAATGAAATCGTTGTACATCACTAGGCGTCGATTAAGCAGCTTGCCGTCGGCGATTAATTTTTTCTCGAGGGTTGGCGCATGGACCAATACCACATCCGCCTCTCCCTTGGCCGCCAGCGCCAGCGCCTGGCCGGTGCCGACGGAAATCGTCTTCACGCTGTAACCGGTTTTCTTTTCGAACAGCGGCACAAGCACGTCGAGGAGTCCTGAGTCCTGCGTGCTGGTGGTGGTCGACAGGATGACGGACCTGCTCGCGGCGTCCCCGGCGCAGAGGTGAAAGGGGATTGCGAGAATGAAAGCCAGCAGCAAAAGCAACGGCAACTACTTCCTTTTGGCGCGCAGCTGTTCGATCAGCGCGGTGACTTCGTCGAGGCGCGTTTTCACTTCGGTCTCCGCTTTTCTCAGTTCTTCGGGCGCTGCGCCTTTATCGACCGCATCCTCGAATGCCGTCACGGCAACGCCAAACACTTTCAGCACGCGTCGCGTTTCATCGGTGGGCATAAGTGCTACCTCCGTTCAAACAGTTCAAGCCGTTCAAGCAGTTTAAAACGTCAACATTCGGAGTCAGGCGAAACGTCCTAATCGGCTTGAACAGTTTGAACGTTTTGAACGACTTGAACTCTATCACCCGTCTAGCCCTAGCTCCCTTAGCTTGCTCTGAGGAATGAACCCTTTTTCATCCCATTCTCGTACCCGGTAGTAACCTTGGATCATCCCTCGTAATTCGTCAGGACTTAAACCAACACCCTGGGCGACGCCGGTGGGCAGGGTTTCGCTGAGCAGCCGCTCTGGCAGCCAGTCGTCCTCGGCGCGCCAGCCCTCCCGCAGGTTGAAAAGTTTTTTTAACGTATGAATGCGCTCGCCGATGCGCTTGAGCTCAGCGCTGGAACAGTCCCAGCCGGTGACTTTGCTGAGCAGCTCTGCGCCCTCGCTGTAGAAATCGCCGAAGCACTTGCGCAGGAATTTGCAGACGATCAACGAATCGAGCACGGCGGCGTAATCTTCGGATGCGGCGACAATGGCGCCTCTGCCAGGGTCCGCGCGTAGGCGATCGACTTCGCCGGAAAAGTCGGCCTCGTAGGCGCCGGAGCGATTGTGGCAGGCGCCGCGCGGGCTAACCGCTAGACCCAGAGCCATGGTTTTCAAGCTGCGCGGTTCATAGCCGGGCAGCTCCAATCCTTTGACATGCATCGCCCAGTACGAACTGTCATTGCCGAGCTCAAGCGCCGCCCGCCTTGAGCCTTCGGCCAGTAGCGCGCCCAACCCTTGGCGCTCCGCGATCATCGGAATCGCGGCGAGAAGAGCGTTTGGCTCACCGAAGCGCAGATCCCTTGCTTGCGGCAGCAATCCTTTCTCGCTGCACTCCATCGCCCAGGACAAAGTGCCGCCGGTACTGATTGTGTCGAGGCCATAGAGATCGCAGAGCTGCGCGGCTTGCAGGACCACCTCGGGATTTTTGATGCCACAGAGCGGTCCGAGGGCGAAAAGAGTTTCATATTCCAGCCGCTGTTCCGCGCCGTTGAGAGCTTTGAACAGTCGCTCACATTGGATTGTGCAGGCTGCGCAACCGTGCCTGCGGCTGAAGTTGTTTTCGGTGAGGGTTTCTCCGCTCAGTGCTTCAGCGTGGTCAAAGGTCGATTGCTGGAAATTGCGCGTGGGCAAAGTGCCGAGGCGGTTGAAGACCGCAAGATTGGCGACCGTGCCGATTTTTCGATATTTGTCGGTGAGCGAACTTAAACTACGCTCGCGCAGCGCTTCGGCGATCCTCTCGACGCCCGCCGGATCGGCCACCGTGGTGACACGATCGCCGCACAGGGCGATGGCTTTGAGATTCTTCGATCCCATCACCGCACCGACGCCGCCGCGGCCGGCGTGGCGCCCTTCGTTGCTGATGGTGGCGAAGCGCACTAAGTTTTCGCCGGCTTTGCCGATAGCGGCAACGCGCGCCGCTGGTGTGGCGAGTTCGCCGCGGATCGCGGATTCAGTCTCGCCAGGGCTCTTGCCGCGCAGGTGCTCGGCGGTGAGGATCGCCACTTTGTCATCGCGGATGAATATGTACGCCATGGCGGCGGCTTGACCGGTGATGATGAGCGCATCGAGACCGAGCCGCTTGAGTTCAAGAGCGAAGTGACTGGAAGAAAGCGAATCGGCGATAAATCCGGTGAGGGGAGATTTGGTGACGACGGCAAACTTCGCGGTCGTGGTTAGCCCGGTGCCAACTAGAGGCGCGCTGCTGAAGATCAATGGATTGGCCGGCGAGAATGGATCGACTCCTGCCGGCGCATATTCGTAGAGCAGGCTTGTGCCGAGACCGATGCCACCGAGAAATGCCCGTAGCCGCGTTTCTTCGAGAGCGACCCAAGAGCTTTGTCCAGTGGTCAGATCGATGTGCAGCAGGCGGCCATGAAATCCGTACATCGCTCAGCCTCCCGCATCGGCAGAAAGAATAAAAATCTTGTCGCCCGAATGAATCTTCGCACTCGGCGCGCGGACAAAATCCAGGCCGTTGATGTTACAGGTGTAACCGCTGAATAGACTGCCG
>CAYZJE010000555.1:0-9753 GCA_964478485.1 uncultured Syntrophobacter sp.
GGGAAGAGCGGTACGGGCTCCTCGGTGAACGCTGCTCACACCGGCATGCTTCCTTGTATTATGGGTTCATCGATAGTGATGGTCTGCGCTGCGCGTATCATGGTTGGAAATATGACGTCGATGGTAAATGCCTGGAACAGCCATTTGAGACAAACACGGAGTTCAAGAACGAGGTGTGCCATAAAGCTTATCCGGTGGTGAAACTGTCGAGATTTTTAACGAGGTCGGGATTCCCGCAGTGACCTTCGGCATGCCGCGCAAGAGCGCGCCTGAAGTTGCGCAAAAATTTATCGAGGTGCGAGATATCGTGGATACCGCGAAGATGTACGCTCTCGTGGCTCTGAGGATCTGCTCATAATTTGTAAGTGCCGTGCCCCATTACCTTGATCCGTAAGTAATTTAATCGCGGCGCGGAATTTCTCAATCAGGGCAAGAGTTTTTCATGTTAGAGTTAGCCATCAGGAATCACCGAGGAGGTGAAAGGATGGCGGAGAAAGAAGGACTGCTGGCGTTTAAGCTGATCGAGGATGAAACCGGCGAGGCGCTGACATCGTATAGCGGGCTGCCGTTGGTGCTGGAGAGCTGTGAAGCGTTAGGGTTGGCGCGGTTGGTCAAAGAGCATGTTCGTATCAAGCAGCGCCAGCGCGGCTACAGCGAGTCGGAGTATGTGCAAAGCTTGATCGCGCTGATGGCGGCCGGCGGGGATTGCTTGGAAGATATCGAGCGACTGCGCTCGGATGCGGGGTTAAAGCTGTTGGTGGGCGAGCTGCCGTCGGCCGAAGCGGTACGGTTTTTTCTTTATGGTTTTCACGATGAGAAGTTGTTGGAGGCAAGGCCAGAGCAGGGAGCTTTTATAGCACCGGAGAGCAAGCCTTTAGTGGGGCTGTGGGAAGTCCAACGGGAAGTGGTGTTAAAGGCGAGCCGCAAAGAAGCGCCCCGACAGGCCACCATCGACCAGGATGCCACGGATGAAATTAATTGGCGGTTTCTTGCAGGTTTTGTCCATCTACAGAATCAAACGCTCAGTAACGAAGACGATTCTAAGAAATCAAGCAATTGTTATGGCGACTAAAAAAGAAGGAAAAAAGAACTGATATCCTCGTTGCGTCGTGCCGGAACCTTTATCGGTTGCTATATCGGCTGCGCGGCGGCCGGCAGTGTTTTTATCGGCCTGTCCGTCAATATTACTTCAGTCGACACAGAAACGGCCGGGCTCATAAGTAAACTATCGGTTCTGGCTGCGGTTATTCCAGCGTTCTGGATCGCCAAATACTTAAATAATATTTATGCCAAGCGAACAACGCTCCGCTTGTTGGAAAAGGAATGGGAGAGGTGGATGTCGCAACGATCCGCGCAAAAATCCGTCTGCGCTAGTAAGCCGGAGCTGGGCTATCGCAGGGCGGCCTGAGCAATCTTGAACAAGCCGTGTGTTTCGCCCGATTCCGGCCACCGGAAGGAGAGCGGCCGAATTATTCGAAACTGATCCTGGTCTGCTGGAGAAACTAGTTCACCGCCCGCCGAATGATCATTCAGAAGGGGTTGGCTTCAAGAAATGTGCAATAAATGCGGACGCAAGTTTTCGGCTAGATTTCGTTAAAGCGGAAGAAAAACGATCTTCCCCTCCCACTCTTCCGCTGTGGTGGTCTCACTGATGAGCACCAAGTCATCAATAGCTTCCCGTAATGGAACACGCTGACGAATCAGAAAAAGGCCCGCCATTTGCAGCTCCGCTTTTAGTCGCTCCTCCGCATAGGCTCGCATGGTTCTATGATCATGGGAAATCACGACACGGTGTTGGGTTGCCGCCCATTCCAACACCGCAGGGTCTGAAGCATCAGATAAGCCGGCTTCCTGTACGGTTGCCGTATCAAGACTGGGCGCAAGCCGGCGGACTCCACGCACGATTCGCCCGTTGAAGTCTTGGTCGAAGAGGTATCTGACCGCACTCACGCCGGTGTTGCCGATTGTCGGGCGACAGTAAGCCGCTGGCGGAGATCTCTGAGGAAGTCTCTGTGACGGCTGTTCAACTTTTGTCGGAGGTCTTCTGCGGACTGCTCCGCTTCTTGGAGATAGCGATCGACTTGTTCGCGGTTGTTCAGGTAATAGGCTATGGCTGCGTAGACCAGGGCGAGAGATAGACCGGGAAAGTCCTGGCAAATCTCCTCGGGGGTTGCTCCTTCACAAAACGAATAAACCACACTATCAAGAGAGATGCGTGTGCCAGCAATGCGCCAGCTTCCCTGCGGCGTGCGAACTAGAAGGTTCGAAATATCGACATTAGGATTCATAAAAAAATAATAATCCAAGAAGGACCGGAGGGCAACTCAAACTTCATCCTAATTCTATGCGAAATGTCTTCATGACGGCTACACAATGCTCCGAAATGACCGGCCGGAATGGTGCGAAATATCCACCGAGGCCACACTAGTCCGATTGTAACGATACTTTTAGACGCTAGCGATCCGAACTGCTAATACGAACTTGGCGAAGACTGCGATCGTGGATGTATTGCGCATGGAGTTAATAATCGATGAAGAAAAAGATAAAGCGGCAGACAAGATCGGCCTGCCGTTAACAAGGAGTACCTACGCATACGCAGAAGAATACCTGACCCTCGACGAAGTCGCCGCACGACTTAAAGTAAAAAAGAAAACCATTCAAAATAAAATGGCGGCAGGAATTTTCAAAAAAGGTGTTCACTACTTCAGCCCATATGGCTTGGGTCCACGGTTCAAGTGGAGCGCTCTTGTTGCATGGCTGGAGGGTTCCCAACCAACGGCAGAGGTTGCGGGTGACGCCATTCCGATGGCCAAGGGCTATAAGCTTGGAAGGTCACCAGAGAGGAATTGACGTGTGTATACCAATGGTATATAAAGCAGGCGTGAAAGGCAGTGAGTTGCGCAAAATTCGTAAGCGGTTGAACTTAACGCAAGCCGCGCTTGCCAGAGAAGTCGGTGTGACTACGACGACCGTGGCCCGATGGGAGCGTGGAGAACGGTCAATCAGAGGACCGGTCGCACGGCTGATCCACACCATAAAGGTTGAGATTCGGGTGGGGGAGAAACGCTGATGGGGTACAAGGTCGATGTGAACCGTCACGGTAATCTTCGGTTCCGGCTTTATTGGAACGGGATGGACTGGACTGAAGGTAGCACTCTCACCGATACGCCGAAGAATCGAGATAAAATGCAGGCACGAGCCTTTTTTATCTCCGAGGCGATGGACCTAAATACTTTTGACTATCTCAAGTGGTTTCCAACGGGAATAAAGCGCACCTCTTTAGATCGAAGGACCAGATCCAGCAAGCGCCTCTATCAATACGCGAGTTTTATCACGAGTGGATTGCAGACAAGAAGCCTCCGCTTGTAAAGAAGAGCCGTGAACGCAAGTACCGATCTCACTTCAACGCTCACATTTTGCCGATGCACGGAGATGTTCTGTTAGATCATTACGGCTTCAGCCATATAAAATCTCTTAGAATTAATATCGTTCACGAGAAGAAACGAAAAGTAAAAACCGCAAGGAATGTGATTGATGCAACACTAAAGGCGTTTTTTCGAGATGCCAAGGCAGAGGGCAAAATCCGTAAAAATCCATTCGAAGATGTTCCCCCGAAATGGTGGCCACGTATCGATCAAGAGGAACCTGACCCATTCACCGAAGCGGAGCGGGACAGAATTATTGATTACTTTTTTAAAAGATATTGGCGCACTTGGCCGCAGGCGGTGGTTTTCGTCTTTGTACTCTTCTGGGGCGGCATGAGACCCTCGGAACTCACAGCCAGACGCTGGAGGGATCTTGATTTTGAAAAAAGAGGTATGCTCACCATCCTCTCATCACGAGCTGAAGGAGAAGAGGGAGCCACCAAAACCCGCTACAGCGCAAGGACGATTAGGCTATTCGAATCTTTGCTTGATCTACTCAAGCAGATCAAACCTGTAGCCGCTCAGCCCGATAACTATATGTTCGTTGACCGGCGCAGGAATCCCATCAACCAGGATAAATTCGCACAACGTCAGTTCCAGGAGGTGCTCACGGCATTCAAGATCCGGCACGGTGATTTTTATCATACCAGGCACACGTTTATTTCAGTGATGTTGAGCCATGGCGAAAACCCCAAGCGCATCGCCGAATATGTGGGGAACTCGCCGGAAGTCATATACCGCAGCTATGGCAAATGGATTGGCACCCAGGAGGGGTTTGGAGACGCAGCCGTGGCCGCAGCTAAAAAATCCGGTTTCTGGCCGGTAAAACCGGAACCTTTGCCGGAACCCATATCGGACGAAAAGGTAAAAATTGTGGAAAATCAGCTACTTAGATTGGTGGAGGCGGGGGGAATCGAACCCCCGTCCGAAGGTTTTCCGTCAAGTATGACTACATGCTTAGCCGATGTTTTGATCTCGCTGCGCAAGCCCCCAGCGGCTGGGTCTCACGCAACTATCCGGTTTGGATCTCAGCCTCATCCCCTCCGGCAGGAGAATCGGCCCATCCCACTGAATGACATCTTATCCGATCCCGCGGGAGAAAACCGGTAAGACGCTAGCGGCGATTAAGCAGCTAGTTGGTATTCAAAATTATCTGCGTTTATATTGCAGTCTGTTTGTTTAACGGGATAACAGAACCCCGGCATGCCACCTTGTCTTCCCGCCCTCGTCGAACCCATATCGCCCCCTTGTAGATAGTTTAGCGTTTCGAGTTTCCAGTTGCTAGGCCCCCATCGAATCCTCGATATCGATTCTGCTGAAAAACCCCAAGAATGCTTCGACCGTTCGAGAAGCCTCACGGCAGGCTTCCTCGACGGCCTTCAGTTCCGAGCCGGTCGAGGAATCAGCATGAACGGAAAAATCTCCAATGATTTCGATCGCTCTTCCGTTCGTCCTGAGGCTCTCGAAGGATGAACGGATAGTTTTTTAACAGAATCGATATCGAGACCCGGAACTCGAAACCCGAAACTCGTAACTCAGCGTCTTGCGCTCAGCGACCGTTCAACTTCGCGCTCCGCGTCTTTACGTTTGAGCGTTTCGCGCTTGTCGTAGAGCTTTTTCCCGCGCGCCAGTCCGAGCTCGACTTTGGCCCGCCCGTTTTTGAAGTAGACTTTGAGCGCGACCAAGGTCAAGCCGCGTTCCTTGGTCTTGCCGGTGAGTTTGTCGATCTCGCGCGCGTGCAGCAAAAGTTTGCGCGTGCGCGTCGGCTCGTGATTGAACTGGTTGGCGCCGGGATAGGGGCTGATGTGGAAATTGATTAAGAACGCCTCGCCTTTCTGCATACGCGCGTAGCTGTCACTGAGGTTGGCTTTGCCGTCGCGCAATGACTTCACCTCGCTGCCGACCAGCACCAAGCCCGCTTCGTAAGTTTCATCGATGAAATAGTTGTGGCGCGCTTGGCGGTTGACGCAAACCACTTGCTCACCGGCCGCCGTGGTTTTCTTAGTTGCCATTTTTATTTTTGTCGTCCGGCGTGATCAGACCGCTCGAGGTAATCAACTTGAGCGCTTCTTCCATCGTCATGTTCAGCGGCGTGACTTGGTCGATCGGGAAGAGCAGGTAGAAGCCGGCGGTTGGGTTGGGCGTCGTCGGCACGAACACGTTGACCAGCGGAGCATTCTTTTTCTCCTCCAAGTGGGACCAGGCGCGCCCCATGGCAAAGCCGATGGTGAAGACGCCGGTGCGCGGATATTCGACCATCACCACCTGGCGCTGGGCATTCGACGGGCCGAGAAAGGTCTGCACCAGTTTCTGCACGGCGGAATAGATGCCGCGAAAAACCGGAATCTGGACAAAGACACTTTCCCACGCCTCGAGAAACTTGCGCGTGGCCACACCGCGGGTCAGCACGCCGAGAAACAAAATCAGCAGCAGGGTGACCACCGCGCCGAGTTTAGGAATCGGAAACGGCAGGTGGCTATTGGGATGAAACGACACCGGCAGCACGGCCAACACGCTGTCCAAAAGGTCGATCACCCAACCGATAAACCAGAGCGTGATCGCCACCGGCAAGAACACCAGCAAGCCGGCAAGAAAATAACCTCGCAGCCGATCGCCCCAACGCGTCTTCGCCTTAACCGAAACCTCTTCCACCAGCGCCAACAGCCTCCTCAATGTTTGAGCACTCGATTATCGATCAGACGCGCCTTGCCGATGCGCACGGCCAACGCGAGCAACCCCGGTTCACCAACTTCATCGATTTCGTCCAATGTCTCGGCGTCGCAAAGCTTTACGTACTCGACGGCCGCGAGCGGTTCTTTATTTAGTTCCATCAGCACCCGGTCGACGATCGCCCCGGCATTTGTCTCGCCGCGTCTGACCAAGCGCTCAGCCCTGCAGAGCGCGCGCGACAGACAGAGCGCGGCTTGCCGTTCAGCGGAATTTAGATAGGCATTGCGCGAGCTCATCGCCAAGCCGTCCGCCTCGCGTACGATCGGATGGCCGACAATTTCCACATCCATGCTCAAGTCGCGCACCATGCGGCGAATCACCTGCAGCTGCTGGTAGTCCTTCTCGCCAAAAATCGCCGCATGCGGCCGCACGATGTTGAATAGCTTCGCAACTACGGTCGCCACGCCGCGGAAGTGTCCGGGACGCACCGAGCCGCAAAGCGGCAAGCTTAGTTTTTCGACTTGGACTAATGTCTGCGCGCCGGCGGGATAGATTTGCGCCACCGAAGGGTGAAACAAAACGTCAACGCCTTCAACTTCGAGCATTCGGCGGTCGCGCTCGAAGTCGCGCGGATACGTCGCGAGATCTTCGCCGGGCCCGAACTGCGCCGGATTGACAAAAATCGAGGCGACGATCAAATCGCCGCGCAAGCGCGCTTCGCGCATCAGACAAAGATGCCCCTCATGGAGAAACCCCATGGTGGGAACCAAAACGATGCGCTGGCGCCCGCGGCGCTGCCGTTCGCTCCAATCGCGCATTTCCGAAACCTGCTCAATGATCTGCATGGGCGTGAACTCGAAAAATTGGCGTACAGGAGTGATGGAGTAATGGGTCAGAAATTCCGAACACCCAACACTCCGGTACTCCAATACTCCATCAACCCATTCTTATCTTACCTGAACGAATGCTCCTCGGCCGGAAACTTCTGCGCTTTTACCTCGCCGATGAACTGCTTCACCGCACCGCTCATTATCGACTTCACATCGGCATACCGTTTGACGAATTTCGGTGTGAAGTCATCGAACAAACCGAGCATGTCATGGATCACCAAGACCTGTCCATCGCAGTGCATGCCAGCGCCGATGCCGATGGTTGGAATGGTCAACCGCTCGGTGATTTCTTCGGCCAAGTCCATCGGGATGCCTTCCAGGACGACGGCAAAGGCACCTGCTTCTGCCACCGCCAGGGCGTCACGCAAGACCATATCACGGCGATTTTTCTCGCGGCCTTGGACTTTATAGCCGCCAAACTGGTGCACCGACTGGGGGGTGAGACCGACATGGCCCATCACCGGCATGCCGGCGTTGACGATCGCCTGAATCGCGTCGCGCACGGCGACACCGCCTTCCAACTTGACCGCCTCCGCACCCGCCTCCTGGAAAAATCGTCCGGCATTTACGAGCGCCTGTTCCTTATTCACTTGATAAGACATAAACGGCATGTCGCCGATCACCAGCGCGCGCTTGCGCCCGCGCACCACCGCACGCGTGTGATAGATCATCTCGTCCATGGTCACGGCCAAGGTATTTTGACCGCCCTGAACCACGCAGCCGAGGGAGTCGCCGACCAGCAGCATTTCGACTCCCGCCTCGTCGAGAATACGCGCGAAGGAATAGTCGTAGGCGGTTAGGCAGGTGCTTCTTTCGCCGCGCTGCTTCATTTTTAGAATATGCGGTACGGTGATCTTATCGCTCATGATCTACCCTCCAAAAAAAACAAATGGCCTTCCGAACAAAGCCGGAAGACCAACGAGGGCACGGGAAGAACCGCTGACTCTTCCCAATTGGCGCCTTTTGGCATCCGTCTCGGTCCGGGTTACCTGGATCCAAGCGGTATAAAGTGCTGCGTGCCCACCCCCATATTATTGATCTCCTTGATCAAGTCAGCCAGATCCTTGCTGCTCGCAACGAAATCAATTTCCGAAGTATTAACCACTAAAAGCGGCGTCTCGTCGTAATGAAAGAAAAACTGATTGTACGCCTGAGCCACTTCGGTTAGGTACTCGAAGGTCACGCCTCGCTCGTATTTTTTATCCCTTTTTTTGACCCGTTTGTAAAGCACCTCTGGGCGGGCTTGGAGATAGACGACCAAGTCCGGCTTGGCCACCCGGGTGTTGAGTAGCGCGTAAATTTGCTGGTAAAGATTCAACTCTTCAGCGCTCAACGTCAAGGTCGCGAAGATCTGATCCTTGGCGAATAGATAGTCGGCGATGGTGTTTTGATTGAACAAATCATGCTGCGCCAACTCCATCTGCTGCTGGTAGCGGTTGAGCAGAAAAAAAGTCTGGTTTTGGAACGCGTAAGTCTCGCGCGATTGGTAAAACTTGGGTAAAAACGGATTGTCTTCGATCCGCTCGAAAATCGTCCGCGCCTGAAACTCGTTGGCCAAAATCTTCGCCAGGCTGGTCTTCCCCACCCCGATCGGCCCCTCGACGACTATGTACTTCGCCTTAGCCATTGACCGAATGAATCTACACGCAGAGCGAAAGCTTGTCTAGATTCGTTTTTTCTCCGAACTTTGCGGCCTTTGCGCCTTTGCGCGAGATAATCCGAGTCGGGTTGCGGCTTTGTCGCGCTAGGTTATATTGCCAGTCAATGGAGACATTGCGCGAGAAGATCGGCCAGATGTTTCTGGTCGGCTGCCAAGGCGGGAGCCTGACGCGCGACGAGCAACTGATTTTCGCCGAATATCAGTTTGGCGGCTTTATCCTTTTAAAGCGCAATTGCGCCGAGCCCGCCGAGATTGTCCAGTTGTGCCGCGACCTTTGGCGCTCCACCGTCGAGATACCGCCCTTCATCGCCATCGACCAGGAAGCCGGCCGGGTGCATCGATTACCCGAACCTTTCACACATTTTCCCGCCGCGGCGCGGGTCGGCGAGAAGCGCAATCCCGATCTCGCCCGCCGTCTTGGCCGTGCCGCCGCTGAAGAACTCAAGCTGGTCGGCATCAATCTTAACTTCGCGCCGCTGTTGGACGTCAATTCGAATCCGGCCAACCCGGTTATCGGCGACCGCGCCTTTGGCGCCGATCCGAAGCAAGTAATCGAGATCAGCTCAGCTTGGACGCAGGGACTGCGCGAAGGCGGCATCATCCCATGCGGTAAACATTTCCCCGGCCATGGCGACACGAACAAAGATTCGCATTTCGAATCGCCAGTCGTGAAAAAATCTCTGGACGAGCTGAAGACAATCGAGCTACCGCCGTTTGCCCATGCCTGCCGGACTAGAATTGAATCGCTGATGACCGCCCATGTCTTCTACCCCACGCTCGATCAGAAGTTTCCAGCAACGCTATCCCATTCCGTTGTCACCGGCCTGTTACGGCACCAGTTTGGTTACGATGGCGTCGTCTTCAGCGACGACCTGGAGATGAAAGCGATCGCCGATAACTACGGAGTTGAAGAAGCCACCGCTCTGGCCGTTCGCGCCGGAGTCGACGTATTGCTCTTCTGCCACGGAGCAGAGAAGGCAATTCAAGCCTTTGAATTTCTCTGTAATGAAGCGGCAAGCGATCCCGTTGTGCGCGCGCGGGTAGAAGACAGCTTTCACAGGACAACGGAACTCAAGCGACGCTATTTGACAACCTTTACCGGTGTGGC
>CAYZJE010000556.1:0-7953 GCA_964478485.1 uncultured Syntrophobacter sp.
AGGTCTTTGATGCGCAGCATCGCGCGCACCCGCGCCAAGAGCTCGAAAGAGTCGAACGGCTTGGTGACGTAGTCATCGGCGCCGGCATCGAGCCCGGCGATCTTGTCTTCCTGGGTCGCCTTGGCGGTCAAGAGAATCACCGGAATCCCCTTGTGCTTGTCGTTTTGCCGCAGCTGCTTGACGACCTCCAGACCGCTCATCTTGGGCATCATATAGTCGAGCAGGATCAAGTCCGGGCCAAAGCTCTCGGTTTTTTCCAGCGCGTCGACGCCATCGACGGCGCGCTCGAGAACGTAGTCATACTCCATCAGCTCCTGCTCCAATAGATCGAGATTGAACGGCTCGTCGTCGACGATCAAGATTTTGTTCGGCATAAATCACCCAACCTATTTTGGATTTTCGTCCGCGGGGCCGTTTTTGGATTTTGGATTGTCGTAGTCAGTATCAGCGAATCGAACCGAAAAAATGTTTTTCATCTGTTTGTCTCCCTCAATCGAAAAGCGGCCCCGCAGACGGCAATCCAAAATCCAAAACTTGTCCTGAGTCCTTCGACGCGGCTCAGGATAAACTCCCGCGAAGGATCTAGATTCACCCAATGAAGCGCTTGATCTTTTGTATCAAAACTTCGTCGTCGATCGGTTTCGGCAGGTAGTCGTCGCAGCCGGCTTTACGCGCGTCGATTTCGTCGCCGACCATGGCGTGGGAAGTAACCGCGATGATCGGGATATCTTTGAGCGCGTCGTTCGCCTTGATCTTTCGCGTCGCCTCCCAACCGTCCATCACCGGCATGCCCAAGTCCATCAGGATCAAGTCAGGCTTGTGCTCTTCGGTCATGCGCACGCCCTCACCTCCGTCAACGGCCTGCAGGATCGTGTAGTCTTCCTCAAGCAGCTGCACGAGCAATTCGCGGTTCCACTCAGTGTCGTCGACGACTAGGATTGTTTTCTTTGGCATAACTTTTCCTTTCAGCGGAACAGTAAATAGTAAATAGTAAGGAGTAAGGAGAATCGGATCGGAAACTACTAATTCCTTACTATTCACTCCTTACTTCTTTGCTACATGTCGAATCAAACCAGTGAGCATTTTATCAATCTGCACCATACGTGAATCGAGATCGCGCCACGATGTTTCATCTAGAAAACCAAGACGGCGCGCTAGTTCGAATTGAGTATCCAACTCGCTGAGCGAACCCTGAGCGATATGAAGAAAGTTTGAGAACTCTTTCTTGGTCTGCCTGGCCGCGCCTTCGGCGATGTTGCTTGGAACGCTAACGACCGCTCGGCGGATTTGATTCGTCAATCCGTATATTTCTCGACTCGGAAATGTTTCGGTTGCACTGTAAACGCCGATTGCCAAGTCCATCGACTGCTTCCAGGCTTCCAAATTCTTGTGCGGCTTCTCCATCTTAAACTCCTTACTCCTGACTCTTTACTCCTGACACCTCACTCCTCACTGTTCACTGTTTTAGTTCCATCGGCAGGGTGATGGTGAACTTGGAGCCTTGCCCGACCTCGCTTTCGACGGCGATGTCGCCGCCCATTAGAATAATAAACTTTTTCACGATGGCGAGGCCCAGGCCGGTGCCGCCGTATTTGCGCGTGCTCGACATGTCGGCTTGGCGGAATTCCTCGAAGATGTACTGCAAGGCTTCTTGCTTCATGCCGATGCCGGTGTCGGAAACCGTGAGCTTCAACAATCCGTCGTCGCGCCAGGCGGCGACTTTGATCTCGCCCTGCTCGGTGAATTTGGCCGAGTTGCTGAGCAGATTGAGCACCGCCTGTTTCAACTTGTCTTTATCGGTTTTGAGCGGCCCGATATCCGGCGCGATTTCGGTGACGAGTTTTACTTTGCCGGTTTTCAACAGCGGTTCGACCGTGGTGGTGGCGACGCGGAGAAGGTCGTCGAGTTTGAACGTTTCGGCGTAGGCCTCCATGCGGCCGGACTCGATCTTGGCGAGATCGAGCAGCTCGTTGATCAGGGCGAGCAGATGCTCGGAGCTGATCAAGACTTTTTGCAAATTCTCTTTCTGCAGGTTTTCCAGCTTGCCTTCGCTGCGTCGCAGCACGATCCGGGTAAAGCCGATGATCGAGTTGAGCGGCGTGCGCAGCTCGTGGCTGACGTTGGCGAGGAACTGCGACTTGTGTTTGCTGGCCATTTCCAGCTGGACGTTTTTCTCTCCGAGTTCTTGAAACAGCCGGACGTTTTCAATGGCGATCACCGCCTGATCGGCGAAGGTGCGAAGCAGGGCGATTTGCTTGTCGGTAAAAGGCCGGACGTCACGCCGGTGAATGGTGATCGCGCCGATGAGCGAATGCTCCCTAAGCAAGGGCACCGCCAAGACGCTGCGCATACCTTCCTTGCGGTAGGCTTCGGGAAGCTTGCACTCGGGATCGGCAAGCACGTCGGCGATGTGCACTGTCTGGCGTACCAAGCCGACGCGGCGCAGGGCGCTCTGTCGTCCGGGTTTTATCGGACTGCCGGTCAAGTGGGCGAGCAGTTCCGCCGACACGTTGGTGGTTGCGGCAACTTGAAATGCCTCGCCATCGAAGCGGAAGATCGCTCCATAATGAGAATCACAGATGCGCAAGGCATCGGTCAGTATCGTGTCAAAGACCGGTTGAACATCGGTCGGTGAGCTGCTGATCACACCTAAAATTTCAGAGGTAGCGGTCTGTTGTTCCAGCGATTCGGTCAGTTCGCGGGTGCGGTCTTCGACTTTTTGCTCCAAGTTCGAATAGGACTCTTCGAGCTGTGAAGTCATTTTGTTGAATTCGTCGGCGAGCGCTTCGATCTCGTCGCCGGTCTTGAGCTCGAGGCGATGACTCAATTCGCCGGCGCCGATGCGCTCGACGCCTTGGCGCAAGATGCCCACTGGACGGATGACCCGCCGGGCTAAATACAAGCTCGCGACCAGCGCCAAGCCGAGACCGACCAGGAGCAGGGTCGCGGTGCGCACGATGGAGGCGTAGACAGGTTCGTAGGCTTCCTCCACCGGCCGCTCGATGATGATCGCCCAATCGAAGCCGGAGATGATCGCCGATGCGCTCAAAACTTTTTTGCCCTGAATGTTCGGCGTGACCAGCGCGCGTTGCTGTTGTTGCGTTGCGCCGGTTTGACCGAAGGCCACTTTGGTCGATTCCATTTGCACGACATTTTTGCGCTGTAACACCAGACTGATATCCGGATGGGCGATCAGCTCGCCGCTCTTGCTGACAACGTAGGAGTAGCCGGCTTTGCCAATCTTCAGATTGTTGACCACGTCGCCGATGTATTTGAGATTGACCTCCGCCCGCAATACGCCGATCACGTCGCCAGAGAATCGTTCGATCGGCACGGCGACGGTCATGTACGGCTCCGAGCCGCGCACGAAGTAAGCTTGGCCGAAAAAGGATTTTCCGCCCTTGGCGGTTTGAAAAGCGCCGGCGCTGGCGGCTTCCTTCTGTTTTGCGTCGGGCAGCACGGTGCGCAGGCGCGAGGCTTGGACTTGGATGTTGCCGTCGCGGTCGAGCGCCACCGCCTCGGTGATTGACGGCGCGATCAGCAAGAGTTTTTCGAGCTCGAAGCGGAACTCGTCGGTCAACCCCTTGGGCGCGATCTCGCGGCTCCGCGTGGCGCCTTTGAGCGTGTTGTGAATCTCCTGGATGAAGCGCTCGATCTTGATCGCCGCGCCAGTGGCGACTTCGCGTTGCACGTCGGCCAAGTGCTCCTGGCTCTCCGCGAAGCTATAATAGATTTCGATCGCGCCGCTGGAGACCAAGCCGCCGCCGACCAGCAGCATCGAGACCAAAAAATAATCGCGCATCAACCGGCCGCGCTCGCGCCCGCCGGCGAAGTAGCGGATCACAGGCATGTCACGAAGATTCATATTTTGCTCGCTCGGTTATGACTCGCTCGATTTGGATTTTCGACCCTTCGACCTTGCTCAGGATAGGTTTTAGATTGCTGATTGTCGGATCGAAATGTCCTTATGGCCTCCAAATAGACGGTCGTTCTGGGGGACGCATCGTCACAGTCTCTCAGTGTACATAACTCAGTACGAAATTTCCTGCCATCCCCCTTAAGCGAAAAGCGGCCCCGCAGACCGGAATCTTCGTTTGGCCTTGTTAATTTACTTTTGCCTTATCTAATGACCCGATCCGCCCGCACCAGCACATTCGGCGGGATCGTCAGGCCGATCTGTTTGGCGGCTTGGAGATTGATCACGAACTCGAATTTCATCGGCTGTTCTACTGGTAGGTCCGCGGGCTTGGCGCCCTTCAGTATTTTATCGACGTAGACGGCGGCGCGTTGGAACTGCAGGTTGCGATCGTCGCCGTAGGAAAGCAGGCCGCCGACGTCGACCCAGTTACTCGCTTGATAGATCGCCGGCAGGCGCTTCTTGGCGGCTAATTCGACGAACTGCCTGCGCTGGTCGACCGGGACGATGGGCGGGATGCGCACCAGCATTGCCTGGGCCCGCTCTTTCGCCGCGACACGAAAGACGCTTTCGTAATCCTCGCGTCCGCTGACGGTGACTCGTATTAGACGAATTTTTAAAGCGCGCGCCGCCGGCTCGGTTTCCCTCATGAAAAAATCAGCCGCTGGGCTACCGGGCGGCGGGCCGGGAATGACGACGCGGGTGACGCTCGGCAGAGCTTCCTTTAGCAAATCTAAAAGTTTGCCGCCAAGCTCGCCGCTGAGGCTCGACACGCCGGTGACGTTACCGCCGGGTTGTGCAAGGCTAGCGACGATGCCGGTGCCGACCGGGTCGGTGGTGCCGACCATCACGATCGGGATCGTGCTCGTGGCCTTTTTAGCCGCGAGAGTCGGGGTGGTACCTTCGGCGACAATGATATCAACTTTCCGCTCTATGAGATCGGCGACGAGTTCGGCATTGCGCGCCGATCTCCCCTGGGAAGTGCGATATTCGAACATGATATTCTTGCCGTCGATATGACCGAGGTCGCGCAATCTCTGAACAAACAGTTCAGGCGGCGCCGTAGCGGATTCGGCGGTGACATAGCCAATTCGAGTTGGTTTCCGTTGCTGCGCTTCGGTCGGTTTTAGCAACCCGACAAATGCCATGGCGGTGATGACGATAAATTTAGTGATCATAAAATTTTTCCTCGCCTTCCGGCAGGGCTGCATCGGCGGACCGAGCAACCAGAAATTTTTTTACCCATGTTGACCGTGCGAGCACACTCCATCGGCTCTTCTATAGCGCAATCGGCGTTCCATCGAGGAGCACCCCGCCGTTTTTAGCTAACTACTTGAAACCATAGGCAAATTCAAAAATTGGGATGCTGCTGCACGGTAGGTCGAACAATGGGGCGAGTAGTCTTTTTGCTACACCCTGTAGCAAAAATGCGACACCTGGGCGCCTGGGGGGACCGATGGTAAGGAGTAAACCGTAAGGGGTAAGGAGTGAAGAGTGAAGAGCAAAGAGCAAGGGGTCCCCGAACCGCCCGGCCCGCAGGCCCGGTGGAAACTGGAATCCAAGACCGGGCGGGTTTAAAACCCGCCCCTACGTTAATTTTAGTCCTTACAGTTTTAACTGATCTGTAGCAGGCGAAGCAATTTCATCAGATGGGTGCGGTGCATGCCCAGGGCTTTTGCCGCTTCGGCGCGGTTGCCATGGGCGGCGGCCAACGCGCGCACGATCAACTCGCGCCGGTAGCTGTTAATAGCCTCGTGGAAGGATGCTTCCACCGGTACGCTGGCCGGCTGGGCGCCGATTACTCGGGCCGGTAGGTGGTGGATGGTGAGTTCTGGTCCGTCGCCTAAGACGACCGCGCGCTCGATGACGTTGGCGAGTTCGCGCACATTGCCAGGCCAGTCGTAGGCGTAAAGTTTTTCCTGCGCTTCGACGGCGATGGCCGAGAAGTTTTTTTTGGTTTCGAGAGAGAACTTTTGCAGAAAATGGTTCGCCAGCGCCGTCACATCTTCTTTTCGTTGGCGTAGCGGCGGCAGCGTCAGGGCGATGACGTTCAATCGATGATACAGATCGGCGCGGAAGCTGCCGGCCTTGACCGCGGCTTCGAGGTCGCGGCTGGTGGCGGCGACAACTTTCAAATCGACGGCGATGGTCGCGTTGCCGCCGACGCGCTCAAACTCGCGCTCTTGCAGGACGCGCAACAGTTTAGTTTGCAACTCGAGTGCGAGATCGCCGATCTCGTCGAGAAACAGCGTGCCGCCGTGGGCAAATTCGAGCTTGCCTTTTTTGAGCTGGTGCGCGCCGGTAAACGCGCCTTTCTCATGGCCGAACAGTTCGCTCTCCAATAGGTCCTTGGCCAGCCCGGCGCAGTTGATGGCGACGAACGGTTTAAGCCGGCGCTCGCTCCAGTCGTGAATCGATCTGGCGAAGAGTTCCTTGCCGGTGCCGCTTTCGCCGAACAGTAACACGGTCGACTTGCTGGCGGCGGCTTTCCTCGCTTCGGTGACGATGCCCTGCATGGCTTGGCTGTTGCCCGCTACGAGCCGGTTGCGCCCGCCCAATTCTTCGGCGAAAAACTCAACGTCTTGTTTGAGCTGTGAGCGTTCCAGAGCTTTTTTGACGACGACGGCGAGATGTTCGGGATCAAATGGTTTGGTCACGAAATCGTCCGCGCCGGCTTTAACCGCTTCCACGGCCACGTCGATGGTGCCGTAGGCGGTAATCATGATCACCGGCAAATCTTTGTTGCGCTGGCGAATCTCGCGCAAGACATCGATGCCGTTCATCTCCGGCATGCGATAGTCGAGTAGCACCAGATCAGGATTGAGCTTGTCGATTTTTTCCAGCGCCTGCCGGCCGTCGCCGGCGCGCTCGCTCGGATAGCCGAGATCGGCGAGCTCTTGCTCGAGCAGATCGAGATTAAACGGCTCGTCGTCGACGATGAGGATTTTGTTGGGCATGACGGGGAATTTTGGATTTTAGTCCGTTGGGCCGCTTTTGGATTGTCGGAATTGAGTTTGTGGCCGCTCAATCGGCTGGCTCTCTTTATCCCCTCAGTCGCTGTAAAGTTTGTCAACGTAAACGATTGTTCTTAGTTATACTCCTCAAGCTTGTGGGTCGGCAATCGCTAGACATACTTGGGGGCCGGGCTGATTGTTATCGCGTTAATCGCGCTATTGGTGAAAGTGCCGGAGTCGAACTCGCATGGTTCCTATCGGACCAAGCGATGTCGTTGGCGCAGTCGGTGCGCTGGTTTATCAACTCACGGCGCTGATCGATCTCTACGACGAAGAGCCGGAAAGAATAATCGACGCGTTGCCAATCGGCGCCGGCTCGGCTATGAGAACAAGTAAGCTGTTCGGAGGAGCAACTATGGCTGATGACATGCAAGTGAAGCGGGAGATCGTTTTAGAAGCCGACGCCGAGACCTTGGAGCGCATGCGCAAGGAAGGGCACGCGCGCGGCTTTACCGTCTATTGCGACGAAGGCGAACGGATCGGCGGCGATAATAGCGCGCCGCCGCCGCTGGCTTATTTCGGTTTATCGGTGGGGTTTTGACTGCTGACACAAATTTCCCGGTACGGGGAAATGCTCAAGACTCACATCGACAAAGCCAAGGTTTACGTCACCGCGCGTTTCAAGAACGAAGGCTCGGTGCTGCGCGAAACCGTGCAAGCCGAGGGCTTAGGCGTCGAGACGCGCTGCGAGATTACTTCCAGTGAGTCGCCGGAAAAAATCGCCAAGGTCGTGCGCAACGCCGAAGCGGGCTGCTACGTGATCCAAACCATCCGCCGGCCGACCGAAGTAAAGAGCGAATACACGCTCAACGGCGCGGCGTTCGATCCGGCGACGTTCGCAAACAAGAATTAGATTTAACCGCAAGGAACTTAGCGCGGCAAAGCCGCAACCAAAAAGGATTCGGAACCGGAGTATTAACCGCAAAGGGCGCAAAGAACGCAAAAAAGAATTTGACTTGGTAGGGGCGGGTTTGAAACCCGCCCTCTGAAATTTTGCGATATTGCAATGCAAAGTACGCAAAG
>CAYZJE010000557.1:0-2665 GCA_964478485.1 uncultured Syntrophobacter sp.
TCGCGGTCTACTGGAAATCGCCGGACGACGCGCAACGGGGTCTCAATGCAGCTGGCTCTTTGCTTCTGGAAATTACCCCGCGCATGATCGCAGCCTTCACCTTAGCTGGGTTGTTTCAAGTGCTGGTGCCGCAGGAATTGATCGTGCGCTGGATGGGCCACGACTCTGGGTGGCGCGGCTTGTTGATCGGCATGACGCTAGGCACCGTCACGCCGGGCGGGCCGATGACCCATTTCCCGGTGATTGCTTCGCTTTACAAGATGGGGGTCGGAGTCGGGCCTCTGGTCGCCTATCTCACCGCCTGGTCGCTTTTCGGCCTGCAGCGCATTATCATGTGGGAAATTCCTTTTCTTGGACCTAAATTGGTGGCGATTCGTCTTGCCGTGAGTTTTTTCTTTCCATTTTTAGCCGGTTGGCTTTGCGAACTGATTTGGAACAAATTCAACGTCTAATTGGTCATGAAGCGGCGCGAATTTATTAAAGCCTTCGGCGGGGCGGGTCTGGCGATTTCCAGTATGATGGCGGGATCGGCTTGCGCGCCGGTGGCGGTCCAGAGCGATCCGGGCAGCGGCTTGTCGCTCGGTTATATCTCCGGCGATGTCACGGCCGAGAGCGCGCTGGTATGGTTGCGCGCTGACGCGGGTAGCCGCGTGTCGCTCCAGTTTGGCGTCGACCCAGGCTTCAATCTATTCAATTCAACGCCGGTCGCCGCGGTCGAGCCGAGCGCTGACTACTGCGCGCATGTTCCGTTGGACAACCTAAGCCCGGCGACGCGCTACTATTACCGCGCCCAGGTGAGCGGCAAGACACCGGGGCCGGTGGGCAGCTTTGTCACCGCGTCCCGTGCCAGCGACACCACAAGAGTGCAATTTTGTTTTAGCGGCGACACCCGCGAAAGCTATCAGCCGTTTTCGATTATGCGCGCAGTGCAGGCCCGGCGGCCGGATTTTTTTCTCCACTTGGGCGACACGATCTATGCCGACCGCGGCGGCAACGCTTCGAGCTTGGAAGAGTTCTGGCAAAAATACCGGGCCAACCGCGCCGACCGTGCGTCCCAAGATTGTTTTCGGGATACCAGTGTCTACGCCATTTGGGACGACCACGAAGTGGCTGATGATTATTTACCGACCCATCCGCTGGCGCCCATCGGCCGCAAAGCGTTTCTCGACTATTGGCCGATTCGCCGGCCGGCGGCGGAACCGGAGCGAATTTACCGTTCGGTGCGGTGGGGCAGCGCGGTGGAGTTGTTTCTCCTCGACGTGCGCCAGTATCGTGACCCGCAACGCACGACCATGCTCGGCAAGATTCAGCGCGAATGGTTGTTCGACGGGCTGGCGCGCTCGACGGCGAACTTTAAATTTATCGCGACCCCGGTGCCGATGGCAGGCGGCGGCAGCGACCGTTGGGATGGCTATCCTAAGGAACGTAAAGATCTCTTGGATTTCATCAATCAGAAAAAATTGCCCGGCGTGGTTTTCTTAAGCGCTGATTTGCACTACGCCGCGATCAGCAAAATTCCCCGTAGCGGCGGGCTCCTCGATATCACCGCAGGACCGCTGGCCGGGCCGCTAAACCGGGTGACCAACAGCGCCAACCGGCGCTACGAATATTTTCTCGCGCAAAATTTCAACTTCGGCCGGATCACTGTCGACCCGAAGGCAAATCCCAACGAAGCCTTTTTGGAGTTCATCGATCAAGACAATCAGGTGTTCCACACCCGGAAGATAAGCGCGTAGTTGGAATTCGCGCTTCTTCCCGCGCGGCCGCGCGCGAATAAATAATTGGAGTGATGGAGTGTTGGAGTAATGGGGTTCGGATTATCCGGCCTTGCGGCGGCGCTGTAACGCTTCCGGATTGAGCGCCCGAGTGAGCTTGCCGTCCATGTAGTCGAGGATGTTGGTCACGGCGTTCTCGGCGAAGCCTCGAAAGCCAGAGTCGGTGGGCCAGCCCAGGTGCGGCGAGATCACGACATTGTCGAGCTGGGTGATCGGATGATTTTTCGCCAGCGGTTCTTCGACAAAGACATCAAGGGCCGCGCCAGCGATCGCCTTTTCTTGGAGAATCTTCACCAAGGCCATTTCATCGACGATGGCACCGCGGGCGGTATTGACCAGGTAAGCCGATTTCTTCATCAAGCGCAGCCGCGCTTCGTTGAGCAGGTTTCGGCTCTGGTCGGAAAGGGCCAGATGGATGCTGACGACATCGGCGCTGCGTAGCACTTCATCTAACGGCATGAACGTCGCGTCGGATTTGGCCGCGCGCTCTTGGGTGAGCGTCGGTCCCCAGGCGATGACTTTCATGCCGAAGGCGCGGGCGATGGCGGCGACTTCGGTGCCGATCTTGCCGAGGCCTAAGATTCCGATAGTCTTGCCTTTGAGCACGTAGCCAAGAACCAGCGGCCATTCGCCGTTGCGCATGGCCCGGTCGCTCTGTGAAATGCGCCGCATGACGTCGAGCATGAGGCCGAAGGTCAGCTCGGTGGTGCTGTTGCCGCCCGGCGCCAGGCTGACGACGATGCCGCGCGCGGTCGCCGCGTCCAGATCGATGTGGTAGGCGTGGTTGCCAGTCTGCGAGATGAATTCGAGATCGGTCAATTTTCCGAGTAAGGCGGCGGGAAATTTCGTCCGCTCGCGAATCGGAATGATCGCTTGGGAACCGCTGAGCG
>CAYZJE010000558.1:0-4122 GCA_964478485.1 uncultured Syntrophobacter sp.
TCATTCGCGGACCTGACCGTCGCCGAAAACAATGAACTTGGTCGTCGTCAGCTCCTCTAACCCCATCGGCCCAAAGGCGTGAATCTTGCTCGTGCTGATGCCGATTTCGGCGCCCAAGCCCAGCTCGCCGCCGTCATTAAAACGCGTCGACGCATTCACCATCACGGCGGAGGAATTTACTCGATCAATAAACTCGCGCGATTTCTGATAGTCGTTTGTCACAATGCTCTCAGTATGCTCCGAGCCGTAGCGCTCGATATGCGCGATCGCCTCGTCCATGTCTTTGACAACCCGCACGGCAAGTATCAGATCGAGATACTCCGTCGACCAATCCTCTTCGGAAGCTGGTTTTAATCCCGCGACCAGCTGACAAGTTCTCCCGCAACCGCGAATCTCGACTCCCGCCGCCTGATACTTGGCGAGCATCGCCGGCAAAAACTTTGCCGCCACGGCTTCATGAACCAGCAGCGTCTCCATGGCGTTGCACACCGACGGCCGCTGCACCTTGGCATTGAAACAGATGCGCTCGGCCATCTCCAAAGAGGCGTCCGAATCGACGTAAACATGACACACGCCTTTGTAATGCTTGATCACAGGGATTTTGGAATTGGCCACCACGGCGCGAATCAAATCCTCGCCGCCGCGTGGAATGATCAGATCGATGTACTGCTCCAATTGCAGCAGCTCATTAACCAGCGCGTGATCTGTAATTTGGACGACTTGCACAGCATCCCGCGGCACGCGTGTCTCGGCGCAAGCTTCGCGCAGCACCGCGCCGATCGCTTGATTCGAATGATGCGCCTCACTGCCGCCGCGAAGAATCACCGCGTTGCCGGATTTGAGGCAAAGCGCGGCGGCGTCCGCGGTCACGTTGGGACGGGCTTCGTAGATGATGCCGATGACGCCCAGCGGGATGCGCATGCGGCCGACTTGCAAACCGTTGGGCCGGCGCCACATCTTGACCACTTCACGCACCGGATCGGCGAGCGCGGCGACATCGCGCAGTCCCTGCGCCATCGCTTGCAGCCGTGTCGGATTGAGCGCAATGCGGTCGAGCAGCGCGCTCGACGCGCCGTTCTTCCTCGCAAATTCGAGATCCTTGTGGTTTTCTTCAATCAAGAAAGCGCTCTTCGTTTGGAGTTTGTCAGCCATCAGCAACAGCGCGCGATTTTTTTCCGCCGACGACAGCGGCGCCAATTGGCGCGCGGCAATCTTTGCCTGCTTCCCAAGTCGAATCGCTTCTTCTTTAAGTGACATTTTTTTCTCGCTCGGCGAGCCAAGCCCGAATTCGTCTTTTTCTAATGCCTATTGCCCACTGCCACATGCCTGTTGCGTTCTTACAAAATCACCAGATCATCGCGATGAATGATCTCTTCGTAGGCCTTGTAGCCCAAGACTTTTTCAATCCTGCTTGTATGCAATCCCCTGATCCGATTCAACTCCTGCGCGCTGTAGTTGACCAGCCCCCGGGCGAACTCTTTGCCGGCCAAATCGAGACAACGCACGCACTCGCCGACGCCGAAGGCGCCGCGCACTTCTTTCAATCCTGAAGGCAACAGGCTCTTGCCCTTCCCGACAACCGCATCATAGGCGCCCTGATCGACGACGATCTCTCCGCTCGGTTTCAAATTATAGGCGATCCAATGTTTGCGGCTGGGCAGCCGGTCTTGTTCTGCTAAGATCAATGTGCCGATGGCTTCCTTCGGATCGAAAACTTTTTCCAATACGCCGCTCTGTAGGCCGCTCGCGATCAGGGTGGGAATTCCCGCCGCCGCCGCTTCTTCCGCCGCGCCCAACTTGGTGACGATGCCGCCGGTGCCCACCGCGCTCATGCTGGCGCCGCCGATGGCGTGGCGAATGCCGCGCGCCTCGCTGATCAGTGGAATGAGCTCGGCGTCGCGATGGGCGCGTGGGTCTTTGTCGTAGACACCGTCCACGTCGCTCAAGATCACCAACAAGTCGGCTTCCAACAACGTCGCCACCAGCGCCGACAGGTGATCGTTGTCGCCGAACTTCATCTCTTCGACCGCCACCGTGTCGTTTTCATTGACGATGGGCACGATCGACGACTGCAACAACATTTGGAAAGTATGCTTGGCGTTAATGTAGCGCTGGCGGTTGGCGAGATCGTCAGCGGTCAAGAGCACCTGGGCGACGCATTTATCGAATTTTGAAAAGGCCCGCTCGTAGAGCGCCATCAATTTTATTTGGCCCACCGCGGCCAGCGCCTGCTTCTCGGGAATCGTCTTGGGCCGCTCCTTACGCCCGAGCCGCGTCATCCCAGCCGCCACCGCGCCGGAACTGACCACGACGATTTCTTTCTTGCGCTCGTGCAATTCGGCGAGATCGCGCACCAAACCGCGCAAGCGGTTCTCCTCGATTCCTTCGCTTGAAGAAAGAATCTGGCTGCCGATCTTGATGACGACGCGGCGCGCCCGTTTAAGGATTAGCTTCTTGTGCTCCAACTGCGTCACGATCGATCTCGCTCTGCTGTCTCGCTTCGTCCAGTTTGCGGCCGATTAAATAAACCAGCGCCTGTACACCTTCCGTCGTCGCCGCGGAGATGACATGCACCGGGCGAAACGCTTTGGGCAATTTTTTGCCGAGCAGCTTGGCCTTTTCCCGGCCTTCGGGCAAATCGATTTTGTTAGCGACGACGATCTGCGGCTTGTCGATTAATTCCGGATCGAACAGCTCCATCTCGCGGTTGATCGCCTGCCACGCCGCCAAGGGGTCTTGCTCGTCGAGCTGCGCTGCATCGAGCAAATGAACCAGCACGCGCGTGCGCATCACATGGCGGAGAAATTTGTCGCCCAGGCCATGGCCCTGGTGCGCGCCCTCGATGAGGCCGGGAATATCCGCCGCGACAAAGCTTTTCCCTTCGCCGTAACTCACCACACCCAAGTTGGGTACCAAGGTCGTGAACGGATAGTCGGCGATTTTTGGCCGCACCGCTGAGATCACCGAGATCAGTGTCGACTTGCCGGCGTTGGGCAAACCGATAATGCCCACGTCAGCGAGTAGCCTGAGCTCGATCTCCAGCTCGCGCTCGACACCCGATTCACCGGGCTGAGCGAACTGCGGACTGCGGTTGGTTGACGAGGCAAAATGCGCATTGCCTTTGCCACCCCGCCCGCCGGCGGCAACGATGGTGCGTTCGCCGTCAATTTTTAAATCGGCCAGCAATTCGCTCGTCGCGGCGTCTCGGATGATCGTGCCGACTGGCACCTTGATCAGGTAGTCGTCGCCGCGCCGGCCATCGCAATTGGCATCCGCGCCGCGCTTTCCGGGGCGCGCCTTGCACTCTTTGCGATAGCGCAGATCGAGCAGCGTCGTCAGTTGCCCGTCGGCCACGGCAACCACGTCGCCGCCATGACCACCGTTGCCACCATCTGGGGGACCACGGCGGACAAATTTCGCGCGATGAAAGCTGACGCAGCCCGGCCCGCCGTCGCCGGCAATCACGCGGATCTTGGTTTCATCGATGAACTTCATGGTGTAACGGAATCCAGAGGTCGGAAGTCAAAAATCAGCAGTCGGCAGCGAACCTAAATCGCCACGATCGCATCGCCATTTCCGACCTCCGACTTCCGACCTCCGACCTCCGACCTCTGACCTCCGACCTCCGACCTCCGACTTCTGACCTCTGACCTCCGACCTCCGACTTCTGACCTCTGACCTCCGACCTCCGACTTCTGACCTCTGACCTCTGACCTCTGACCTCTGACCTCTGACCTCCGACTTCTGACCTCTGTGTCTGAACATGCGGCCCGCAGCCGGCGGAGCGGTTGTATCAGCCGGGGCGGCCTCCGCCGATGGCACTTCAACTAATCCACCGCAAGGCAACTGGCGATCGCAGCGGGTCGGCGGCAGAATCGTGGTAGCAGCGAAAGCCATCCACCCGCGGGCACCTCCCATGCTACTAAGCGCAACCACGATTGATGAATTAACAGTCCCCGAGAAAATCCTCCTGGGCGCCCACGCCCTGGAAGATTCGGGCCAATCACCGTTCAGCGCCGAGGCGCTCATCGTCAGCGCCTGGCAGAAGTTTCCCCAGGCGTTCGGCCTCAAGGGCTACGCCGACCAGTACCCCGACTCGAACAAGGTGCTCTCGAGCATCAT
>CAYZJE010000559.1:0-2993 GCA_964478485.1 uncultured Syntrophobacter sp.
CGCAGCCCTTCATCGTTGCGGCGATGATTCTCTACCCGAACTGGCTCGCGGCGCTCGGCGGCATCGGCTTGTTTCTGCTGTCAACTTACTCGCTGTTTGTGACCTTCTCTCGCGCCAGTTTGCTTGCGATCGCCGTCAACGGCGTGCTCTTGGCGGTTGGTCTCGCCGTGAGTCTGCGCCGCCGCCGCGGTTTTCTAAATCCTCGGGCGCTGCTGATCGGGACGGCGCTCGCGACTGTCGTCTTGCTGCTAGTTTCATTGGTCGTGGGTGGTCGGTATTTTCAGGGTCGTCTGGATCGAGCGAAAAAGGATTGGGACTACCGTGTGCTGCAATCGCGGAAGACCGTCGAGATGATGCATGCGGATTGGTCAACGGCATGGTTCGGCATGGGCTCGGGGCGCTATCCTGCGACGGTTTATCAACGCGATCCGCTCAATAATCGCGCCGCCGCGTATCGTTTCGAGAGCGAGCGGGAAAATATCTTCCTGCGCCTTTATCCGGGGAACCGGCTCTATTTCGGCCAGTGGATCGGCGGCAGAAGGCCGTTCGATAAATACCAACTCAGTTTCACTGCGCGCGCCCATGGCCAAGGGGTTCTTAGCGCTTATGTCTGCGAGAAAACTTTGCAGTACTCCTTCCGGTGCGCCAATAAATCTTTTGCGCTGGCGCCGTCGGACGCGTGGGTCGAACAGAAGGCCGAGATCGATGCTGGCTTGGTTGGCGCCAAAGACGACATTGGTGGTTGGCTCTCCGATCGTCCGGTTGAGTTTGCGCTCGCCAATAGCTCCAAGGAAGCTGTGTTCGACGTCGATAATGTGCGGCTCCTCAATTCAACGGGAAATAATCTGCTCACCAATGGAAATTTTACCGGCGGCATGGATCGGTGGTTCTTCACCGTCGACGATCATACGCCATGGCAAAATTGGAATCACTGGGTGCATCTCTATTTCGAACAAGGATGGCTCGGTGTGCTGGCGTTTCTATGTTTTGTGACCTATCTGTTTGGCCGCTTGGTCAAACAGATCGTTGACGGCGATTGGCTCGCTAGTATCGCCCTTGCCGCGGTCTCAAGTTTTCTCGCCGTCGGTATCTTTGGTTTTTTGTTCGACACGCCGCGCATGGCGTTGATCTATTTTCTCATCGCGCTAATCTTCGGACGTGGTCTAAGCGCGCCGCTGGGACCGGCCGAGCCGCAAACCGCATGAAACTCAAGGGTCTTCAGGGTTTTCTGTGACGCACAGCTCGGAAATTGCACCGCCGAGGCGCGGAGGGCGCGCAGAAAAGAGTTTTTGATTATGAAATTCTCCGAACTCTGCGAACTCTGTGCCTCTGTGGTGAATTCTTCTTAACGGGAAACCTGAAATAACCAAACTCAAAGGCAGCCATGAACACAGTACAAGATCGCGCCCAAGCGCTTATCCGGCGCTGGGCTGAAACCCATAAGCAGGCCGTGCTCTACGACGAGGCCAGTGCGACGATTCTCGATGTCGCGTCGGGCAAGTCAGTGCGGCTCGCTTGGCGCGATTTGACCGCGTTCGAAGAGAAAGTCCACCCCGAAACCCAGGAGGATTACCTGGTCTTGGTTTTCGAGAACGGCACCCAGATCGCGCTGGTCGACCCGGGAGGAGTTGCCTTTGCACCGTCGACGGAAAATTGCGGGCCGGTGGAAAATTTGCCTTCCGTGGTTTGTCTGCGCGACTTCCTTACGCTCAAACAGCGGGTCGATCATCATCTCTACGACCATGCCGACGAGCCGCCGCCGCGCGAGTGTTTGGATCTGATCATGATCTGCATCGCGACCTTGGACGGCGCAAGCGCAGTGGGGTTCGATGTCGGCGATCTGGAAGGGGACTTGGAAAAATCGCTGGCCGACATCGAACGGAGAACGGGATGAGCAGATTGGAGTGCTGGAGTAATGGAGTGATGGAGTGTTGGGGCGATAGTGTTGCTGGAATCGCGCAATGGCTAGAGTAATCAAACTGCGTTGTCCGAAATGCGGCGATGAGCCCGCGTCTAAGACGATCTTTAACTGCCCGTCGTGCCGTTGTGTTCTTGAGGTGAATGTTTCGCTCGACCATCTCACGGGCGGCGATTTCGAAACCATGCGCCAAAGCCGCGATCGCTCGATCTGGCGCTGGTTCGATTTCTTTCCAGTTAGTCATCGCGCGGCGATTGTCTCCTTGGGTGAAGGCAGCACGCCGCTGTTACACGCTAAACGCCTTGGTGAAAAACTTGGCATCGCCAATTTGTTTCTGAAGAATGACACGGTACTGCCGACCGGCTCGCTCAAGGATCGTAGCAATAGCGTTGGAATCTCAGTGGGTAAAGAGTTCGGCTTCGAGACAGCGAGCGTGATTTCGACCGGGAACGCGGCGGCTTCGGTGGCAGCGTACGCCGCGGCGGCGGGGATGCGGAGTGTGGTCATGGTGCCGAAAGGGACGGCGGTGTCGAAGATTATTCAAGCGCGCGTTTATGGCGCGGTGGTGATCGTCGTCGACGGCCGGTTCGACTACGAAGTCGCCGACCTTTACAAGAAGGCGATTGCAGAGTTCGGTTGGTACGACTGTCTCTCGTCCAATCCTTACCGCGTCGGCAAAAAATCTTACGCTTATGAGTTGGTTGACCAATTCGATGGCGCCATTCCCGACTGGGTGATCCATCCCACCGCCGGTGGCACGGGGATTTTTTGCATGTGGCAAGGCTTCAAGGAGTTCTTATCGCTCGGTTGGATTGAAAGCGCGCCGAAATTAGTCGCAGCGCAGAGTGAAGCCGCGGCACCGTTCGTCGCGGCGATGGCCAAGGGAAGTTTGACCATCGAAGCGGTCGTGGCCAAAGAAACAGTTGCCGAAAGCATTCAAGTCGGCAACCCGGCGGCATTGGGCTGGCGCGCGCTCACAGCCCTGCGCGAGTCGAAGGGCACGGCGGTGGCGTTGAGTGACGGCGAGATTCTCCAGGCGCAGTCGCTCACCGCCAGTCTCGCCGGCATTTTCGCC
>CAYZJE010000560.1:0-4043 GCA_964478485.1 uncultured Syntrophobacter sp.
TGAACGGCCCGCTGCATGGCCTGGTTCGGCGGGGCTCCGTTCAGAACCCGTATGGTTGCTGGCCTCTACTCACGCCGCTTCTCGTCACTTGGCCTGCATCCCGTGTTTCTGGGCAATTTCGTTTAACTGTTCGCGAGTGAGTTGCTTTGGCGGTGCTCCAGGAGCACTGGCTACCTCACGAAAGAACGCTTCGACTCCTGGTGGTGCCACGACCCAAAGTAACAATAGCTCACTGTCGGGATTCTCAACGCCATGCCAAACGCCCTTGGGAACATAAATTGCCGAACCCTTTTCAACGTGCATCCGGGTCTTGCCTAAGATGCCAAAACCGGAGCCTTCCAGAACGAACAGCACCTCATCTGCTTCTTGATGCTGATGGACAAAGATGCCGGCACGGATCGGGACCTGCTGTGTCCCCAAGGCCATGTTGTTTGAACCCCTGCTGGGGTCAACCTTGATAAAAATGCTTCCAGCATTACGAATGACATGTTCGCCCTCAGCGGGGCCCAGCACATACCCTTGTGTAGACACGTGTTGCACCTCCGCTACGTTGTGAAGCACTGATCTTGATAGCTGACTATCCTACTCCACGTAACCTAAAGCGAGTCCTCAGACGCCGACGTCCAAGTTCACCGGCTGGACTGCTAGAGCAAAGCGGCAGCAGGCCAGTCCGGTGCAGCGCCTCGTTAGGCAACACCCGCACCATGCCTTCCTATGCTACCTTCAGTATGAAATCTACATGCACCGCCTCATACGGAAACTCTATGCCGTCCTCGGACCGGTTGAGTAAGCCCGCGTTGATCAGCGCGGTCACGTCGGAATGCACCGCACGCACGTCGCGGTTTACGCGCCGCGCCGCCTCGCGGATGGACACCACCCCCGCGCCGGTCAGAGCGCGCACCAGCGCCATGCGGTTGGGTGCCAGCACCTTCCATAGCAGTTCCACGGTTGGGAAAGAGATATGCGCACCTTGCGGCTTGCCCTTGAAGGCCGCCAGGAACCGCTGCTTGGTTTCGTCCGTCGAGGACACCGAAATTGTCACTGTTCTCATCTCAGGTTCTCCAGTTCGTCACGTCTGCCATGAAATCGGCGTAAAGCTGTTCCGGCGTGGTGAAGGTGTAGGGCGATTCCACCGCGCCGACGTGCCGGTGATCGCCCTTGCCCGCCTCGTTGTCATAACGCAGCACACACATGCCGTTGACCACGAACGCCAGCCGATATTTGAACAGGTGCGTCGAAGCGCGCATCGGCTGCGGCACCTGCCACACCACCAGCTCGACGAAGCGATCCTCAGCGATGTTGCGGCGCTCGTCCAACAGCAGGGCTGTTTTCACGTTGCTTACGATAGCAACACTTGCAAGTGTTGTCAACGCGAGCAACACGCGAGCAAAATTCGCGGCTTGAATTTCAGATCAGGCAGGTGCTGCCAGATAAGACCGCCAGCAAGGAGGAGGTAAAGTGACGAACACGAACCGGCACTCTGTGGTGCCTAACGTATAGCGTTTTATCCCTCAAAGCTTAGTGGCAATCAAGTCGCGGCGATCGCGCCGAAGTCGCGCCAAGGGGATAAAACGTGTTGGACTAAACCGCGGAGTAGCGCCCAAGTTGCGGCTATGGGGATTTGAAAGTGGCGCAGCAGGGCGCAGTGTGGCGCTTGGCTAGAGATAGTTCCGCATATGGGAGAAGGTTGAAATCGATGCTGGTAGATTTTTTGTAATGGCTACGGTGCAACGGGGTTTTGGAGCAACTTCTTTTCCCAGCCAGACACACCCCCGCGTAGACGGTGCCTTGAGAGTTAACGGAGCTTAAGAGCGGTTGAGTTTTTCTCACGAGGAATCCCATTGGGGCGAGTTTGCTATACGGGGCAGCTCAGCGACGACGATCATGGTTCCTTTCTGGCAGCACGGGCAGCGGGAAAGATCGACGCCGGTGAGTTCTCGCAGCAAGTCATTGGCTGAGAGAATGGGGGATTGCGGCAACGCCGGATCAAGTTTCAGCAGTTTACGGCACTGAGCCAGCGCTGGTTTCTTAGAACGGTTGGCTAAGAAGCCGAAGTGACGGACGCGCATGAAGCCATCGGGCAAGACGTGGAGCAGGAAGCGGCGGATAAACTCTTGGGCCTCCAACGTCATGATCTTTTTGCGATCCCCGTCTTTTCGATCTCGATAGCTGAGAGTCACTTCGCCGTTTTCGACTTGGAGAATACGGTCATTGGAGAGCGCCACCCGGTGGGTGTAGCGGCCCAGGTAATCGAAAACGGTGTGCGGCGAGCCGAAAGGCTTTTTCGCATAGACGACCCAGTTCTTTCGCCGTGATGCTTTGATCTCGTTGTTGGCCGGCGGGATTTTTCCTTTAGCACAGGCCTGCTGTAGCAAAGCGAGAAACTTTCCCCGCAACACTCGGCTCAACGCGGTGACGGGAAACAGAAAGTTTTTGCGCGCAGCAATCCAGCGGCTGTGATCGAAGGACAAGGCGCCGGCGGGAACCAGACAGTGCAGATAAAAATGATCTTTGAGGGTTTGATCCCAGGTGTGCAGCACCGTGATGAAACCGATTTGTCCACCAAAGCGCCTTTGGCCAAACTCCAATAACGTTTCACTGACGGCTTTAAACAGAAGCGCTAACACAATCTGTTTGTGAGCGAGGATCAAAGGGTTGAGTTCGTGCGGCAGGGTAAAAACCAAATGGAAGTATCCCACCGGCAAAAGCTCAGAGGTCTGCTTCTCCAGCCACTTGGCTTTGGCCAGCGATTGGCATTTGGGACAGTGGCGGTTACGGCAGGAGTTATAAGCCGGGCGCTCAAAGCCGCAAGCGTCGCATCGATCGAGATGGCCTCCCAGCTCTTGAGTTCGGCAGACCGAAACGGCCCGCATCACTTTTTGCTCGCAGGCCGATACCCGATGCGTTCGTTGGTAGCTCTCCCCGTACTGGCGAAAGACATCGGCCAGTTCGGGGCGCGCCCTTTTTTCTCCTGCCGCCAGCCTAGGGCTGGCCGGCAGCATGTGGCTACCTGGCTACAGCGAGTCGTCACGCAGATCGAGCAAGTCCAACGGACTGGTGGTCGAGCCCAGCTTGGGCTGGCGAATCTGCAGATAGCGCTGGGTACTCTGAAGCGAGTTATGGCCCAACAGCGTCTTAATGGTCACCAGATCCACTCTGGCTTCTAGAGATGGGTGGCGAAACAGTGGCGCAGCGTGTGAATGCCTTTGCCTTTTTCAACACCGCTTTTCTGCTTGGCGAGATTGTAGACTTTCTGCGCGGCGGTGATGTGCAGGGGATCATTTCTGGTTTTACCAAAGAAGACCCACAGCACGGGTTGATAGGTCTGCTTGTATTTCTTGAGCTCGCCGAGCAGCCGTTGGGAGAGAATCGTGTAGCGGTCTTTTTTCCCTTTGCCCTGTTCCACCCGAATCATCATCCGCTCAACATCGATATCGCTGAGTTTGAGATGCATCAGCTCGTCGACTCGAAGTCCCGCTGAATACGCGGTCATCAGCAAACAGCGATCGCGAAGTTTGACGGCACAACCCAGCAATCGCTCCACCTCCCTGGGGCTTAACACCTCGGGTAAACGCCACGTCCGTTTTCTCGGTGGCAAAAACAGCTGCTCTTGGTTCCAGCCTAAAACCTGCTGATAGAAAAACCGTAGCCCCGAGATATTCACGTTCAGCGAACTGCTCGATAAGCCTCGCTCCTGCAAATGCAACAGATAGGCGCGGATCTCGTCTTGGGTCAGTTGATCCGGGAATCGACGATAGTGCTTGGCCAGCCCCACCATCACCGCAAGGTAAGACTTCTGCGTCCTCGACGCAAAGTCGCGCAGCTTCATCTCCTCAATCATCTTGTTTCGTAGTACTCCCATTAAAAATCCTCCTTGGATTTAAAGATGGGAGCGACGCTACCACGTGAAATTAGAAAACCGCGAGTGGATTTGAAACGGTGAGACCTGACGCAGAAAACAAATGCAGACTAAAGCAGAAAACTCCGCACGGCATCCCCCCACCGCGCAGCGGTTTAGTTCAACTAGTAAGTGAGCCGCCGTG
>CAYZJE010000561.1:0-4175 GCA_964478485.1 uncultured Syntrophobacter sp.
CCGTGAGTTGCGCCGGAAAATCGACCGTCCGTGATGAGCGCTACGGAATCGCCCAAGCCCGCGCCAACCAAGGCGGCGGTAACACCGAGCATTTCGCGCATGCCCGGCCCGCCCTTCGGACCTTCATAGCGAATCACCACCACATCGTTGTCTTTAATCCTGCCGGCTTGCACGGCGGCAAAGGCATCTTCTTCGCGATCGAAGACCCGCGCCGGACCGCGATGAATCATCCGCTCATGGCCGGCGACTTTGACGACGCAGCCTTGCGGCGCGAGATTGCCTTTGAGAATCACCAAGCCGCCGGTTGCTTTGAGCGGGTTATTGACCGCCCGCACGACTTCTTGTCCCACCGTTTCTTTGGTCATCTCGGCGGCTTCCGCAAGCGTTTTTCCCGTCACCGTGATCGTATCGCCATGAATCATTCCGGCGTCGATCAATCGTTTGGCGACCAGTTGAATGCCGCCGGCGTGATAAAGATCGCTGGCGACAAAGCGTCCGCCCGGCTTCAAATCGGCGATCAACGGCGTGCGCTCGCTGATTTTATCGAAATCGTCGATAGTCAATTCAACGCCCGCTTCACTCGCGATGGCGAGTAAATGTAGCACCGCGTTGGTCGAACCGCCGGTGGCGGCAACTGACGCGATCGCGTTTTCGATCGATTTTCGCGTGAGAATTTTCGACGGCCGCAAATCGCGCTTGAGCAAATCCATCACCAGCTTGCCGGCGTTGAACGCCGCTTCATCTTTCTCGGCAACCGTCGCGGGAATCCCGTTACTGCCCATCGGTGAGATGCCGAGAAACTCCATCACGGTCGACATCGTGTTGGCGGTGAACTGTCCGCCGCAGGCGCCAGCGCCAGGGCAAGCGGCGTTCTCGACGGCTAGCAATTGATTGGCATCGATGCGTTTGCTCGCATAGGCGCCGACGGCTTCGAAAACATCTTGAATGGTCAAATCTTTGTCACCCAAATGGCCGGGCGCGATCGAACCGCCGTAAAGCGCCAGGCCAGGAATGTCGAGACGCGCCAGCGCCATCACCACGCCGGGATTGGTCTTGTCGCAGCCCGACAGGCAAACCAGCGCGTCGAAGTGATTGCCGCGCGCGACCAGTTCAATCGAATCGGCGATCACCTCGCGGCTAATCAGCGAACACTTCATGCCTTCGACGCCCATGCTGATGCCGTCTGAAATCGACACTGTGTTGAACTCCATCGGCGTGCCGCCGGCGGCACGGATACCTTCTTTTACCTTCGCCGCTAATCTCCGTAAATGGAAATTGCACGGACCGATCTCGATCCAGGTGTTGGCCACACCGACGATTGGCTTGCGCAAATCATCGTCGGAAAAACCCGCCGCCTTGAGCATCGCTCGGCTCGGCGCCCGGTCTGGTCCATCGGTGATCACACTGCTTCGAGGTTTTAAATTTTCCGCCATAAAACGCTCCTACTTGCTAATTTCGCGAGGCTTTCAATAAATGAAACCCTCCGCGGCCGGGGTATTAACCCCGGCGCCAATTAAAATATCGCAAAGGGGATGTTCAACCCCCTTTGGAAGTCCCAGTTAATTGTTCCCGCCTCAAGAGGCGGGGTTAAAAAGAATTAACTATGGCAGGCGTGGATTTGCAAGATGGCTCAAACCGTTATTGCGGTACTTCAATCGGTATGGAAGCGTTCTCAAATGGCTAAGATTACCTACTAGCAGTACGCGCCTCGCGGCAAAAATATCACTCGGCATCAAATCCATTCGCAAAACCCGCGAAAGCATCTTTCAGAGCAAGCGAGCTTCCACTATAATGTTGGAATTGGGCGAAGATCTTACGACCAGGCAACTGTTCGGCCCGATCGATCATCTTATATGGGCCCGGCGGGAAGTGCGCTGTTACGAGCTTTGTGGTTGGAGAAAAAGTGATTAAAGCCAAGTGGTTAAAAATTCAAACGGCGGTCCTGCTGGCCCTTGCCCTAGGCTACGCTAACGCGGCATTTGCCGAAAAACCGGTCATGATCGGCGTCGCCGGACCGGCGGTCAACTTGATCTATGCCTATCTCACTCAGGACGCCGGGCTTTGGCGCAAGTATGGACTCAACGCGCGGGTGGTGCTTTTCGAATCCGGCGCAACCTTGGCCCAAGTCGCACGCACCGGAGAGATCAGCTTTGCTATCAACTCTGGGCCGACGACTATCGCGTCGCGGACCCAAGGGGCCGACACCGTTATAATCGCAGCCGCCGTCAACACGCTCCCCTACAGCGTGGTTACGGCCAAAGGAATCACGGCGTGGAGCCAGCTCAAAGGCAAAAAAGTCGGCATCAGCCGCTTCGGCTCCGGCACGGACACCGCGATTCGATTGGTGGCCAAACGGTTCGGTCTCGATCCGGTGAAAGACTTGATCCTTCTGCAAGGCGGCACTCAGCCGAGCCGTTTGCAAGCGATATGGGCCGGCGCGCTCGATGCTACGCTGGTCTCGCCGCCGTTGGACTTGACCGCGAAAAAACAGGGTTTAAATATCCTTGTCAATATCGCCGACCTTGGGATTCCCTACCCGCAACTCGTGATCGAGACCACCGAACGGTTCAACCTCGAGCAACCGCAAACGGTTAAGAACTTTCTCAAGGGTTTTATCGCTGGCATTCACTACGCTGCGTCGCACAAGGACGAGACCAAGAAGACCATCACTAAATACCTCAAGACCACCGACCCGGAAATCCTCGAAGCAACTCATAAAAGTTTCCTGCAGGTCACCGACTACAGCGCCAATCCCAACCTTGAAGGCATCCGTAACGCGATCGAAGAGGTCGCCGCCCGCGTCCCCGCAGCGAAAGGCAAGAAGCCGGAAGAATTCGTCGATACACGCTTTTTGAAAGACCTTGAGCGTGAGGGGTTTTTCAAACAATACCATTAAGCCCGCAATCGCATTCGACCGACACGCTCCTCGTGGTTTTTTTACAAATAGTCCCCAATTAGCCCCACCACCTCACGGTCATGGGCGCCAGCCAATCCCCCCCTGGCGCCCACCAAGCGTCCCAGCTCACGCTCCCACCCCAGCATGGATTAGGCGCACCGAAATGCCGTGCGTTCAAAATATTTATATGCTAAAAGGTTGAGCGAAGGTCCAGAGATGGGCTATAGCTCTACGCCAAACTGAGGTAAGCCGTGATGCGAACAAAGTACATGACAATCCATCGGACAATCTGCTTGGCCCTATTCCTACTGGCGTTACCGGTGACATTACCGGCGGCGGATGAACCGATTGTCGGCATCGCCGGCCCTGCCATTAACATGATCTATTCTTTCGTCGCCAGGGACGCGGGACTTTTTAAAAAATATGGTATCGAACCCAAGCTGGTGGTCTTCGACTCCGGTTCCGTTTTGGCGCAGGTTGCCATGTCGGGCGAAGCCAAACTTTCCGTAACCTCGGGGCCAGTGACCATCGTGTCGCGCACTCAAGGCGCAGACGCCATCGTGATCGCCAGTTGTGTGAATACCCCGCCGTATAGCATCGTCGCGGCCAAGAACATTACCCGATGGGATCAGCTCAAGGGAAAAAGAATCGCCATGAGCCGCTTCGGCTCGGGCACTGATACTTCACTCCGCTTGGTGCTGAGAAAGTTCGGCATCGACGCGAACAAGGATGTCATCGTGCTACAGCTCGGCACCCAGCCAAGCCGCTACCAGGCGCTAGTCGCCGGCAGTATAGAGGCGACGATAATCTCGCCGCCGCTGGACCTATTGGCTAAGAAGGACGGTTTTAACATTCTAGTCAACATCCCGGACCTGGGCATCCCTTATCCGCAACAAACGGTCGAAACTACCGACCGCTTAATCCGCGAAAATCCGCACATGGTCAAGAACTTTCTCAAAGGATTCATCGAGGGCGTTCACTTTGCCGCCAAGAATAAAGAACACACCAAAAAAGCCATTGTCAAATATTTGAGGGGGTCTACGGATCCCGATATTGTCGAAGCGACCTATCAGAGCTATGTTCAGGTAACCGATTACACCGGTTATCCGAATATGGAAGGCATGCGCAATGCTATGGACGAAGTCGCCCTAAGAGTGCCCGCGGTAAGGAATAAAAAACCGGAAGATTTCTTCAATTCACGTTTTCTCAAAGAATTGGAAAAAGAGGGCTTCTTCAAATCGCTCGGCAAATGATTCTTCTTTCCATCCAGGCTTGGGCC
>CAYZJE010000562.1:0-5912 GCA_964478485.1 uncultured Syntrophobacter sp.
CTCGACGAAATTATTCAGCTCGCCAACAAGGAAAAAAATGTTCGGGTGGCGACTTCTTGGGAGCCGGAAAACGAAGCGGCCCTGCTCAAGGGCTTCACGCAAAAATATCCCGCCATCAAAATAACCACCGACCGCATCAGCGGCATCGATACCCGCGAGCGCATCATGAACGAAGCGCTCGCCGGCATAGTCGAGCATGACCTGGTGAACGTGTCGGGGGAGCTGCGCAATCAATACATCAAGGCCGGCGTGCTCGCGGGTCCGATCCCATGGCGAAAGCTATTTCCCAAGATCAACGAGGTTCATTTCAGTCCCGATGGTTATTTCGCGGCGAGCGGCTTTAGCACCTACATCATCGCTTATAACCCGACGTTGGTGCCGAAGGACAAAGTGCCGAAAAGTTGGAACGATTGTCTCGATCCATACTGGAAGGGAAAACTGGTCGTGTTGACCCGGCCGCGCACCTTTACCGGGCTGGCGCCGGGCTGGGGCGAAGAGAAAACCGTCGCCTTCGCGCGCGCGCTCAAAGACAATCAGCCAGTGTGGAAGAGCAGTCAAACCGGTGCCCTCACCCAGGTCGCCGTCGGCGAGTATCCGATGATCTGCGGCATGGCCTACCATTCGTTAAAAAGCACCGTAATGCGCGATCCCACGGCGAAAGTGGCTTACGCGGTGCCGTCCGATTTGCCATTCCAAATCGGCGAGGCGATGGGGATCATGAAGGGCGCCAAGAATCCCAATGCGGCGCTGGCTTTGACCGGCTGGTTGGTAACACCCGAAGGGCAGAAGAACATGGATCTCGAGGGGCGAAGCTCGCCTTTTGTGCCCGGTACCGAGGCGGCGGAGCTGGTCAAGAAGCATAAGGCAAAAATTGTTTTTGAAAGTTGGGACGCGCTGCAACACGAAGCCGAGATGGCGCGCAAGATTACCGCGGCGTGGGGTTTCCCGAAGGCGAAGAATTAGCCGCACCCTTCGACGGGCTCAGGGCGATCGGAACGCAAAGGGCGCAAAGTAGGGGCCGGTCGCGACCGGCCCTTGCTCGGACGGAAATTTAACCGCAAAGGGTGCAAAGAGCGCAAAAAAGGAATTCGATAAACTCCGAACTTCGTGCTCTTCGTGATGAATAAATTTAGGACAACAACCTTATGAGAACCATCGCCATCCCACGTCCCAGCGTGCAGATCCTCAGCCGTTTCAGAGGCAACTTCATCCCCTACGCCTTAACCGGCTTTTTACTTTTCCTTATCATTATTCCGCTGGCGCGTTTGCTGCTCAGTAGCTTTCAAGCGGGCCACCCGGCGATGCCGGAAGGTTGGACGCTACAAAATTATCTGACCGCCTATTCGATGCCGCTGTTCTATCAAGCGCTCGGCACCACGATCGTCATTTCAGCCATCGGCACGCTGCTCACGCTCGGCATCGCGGTGATGTTTGCCTGGCTGATCGAGCGGACCGATATGCCGCTACGCAATTTGGCGTGGGCGTTGATCTTGATCCCGATGGCGATACCCGGCGTGCTGTTCGCTTTAGGATGGGCGCTGCTGCTTGCGCCCAAGACCGGCGTGCTGAACATGATGCTGCGAAGTAGCCTTGATCTTTTTGGGATTCAAGTTGCCACCGGTCCATTGAATATTTACTCCGTCGGCGGGCTGATTTTTCTCGACGGTTTGCGCGGCGTGACCACGGTATTTCTCATGGTCGTCGGCGCCTTTCGCATGATGGACCCGACCATGGAAGAGGCGGCGCGGGTGGCCAAGGCCAACGGCCGGCGCGCGTTCTTCCAGGTGACCTTGCCATCCTTGATGCCGGCGATTCTCAGCGCGGCGATCTACTCGTTTATTTCCAGCATGGAATCCTTCGAAGGGCCGCTCGCCATCGGTCTTCCCGGCGGTATTTTCGTATTGAGCACGTTGATTTATTTCACCACCCGCTTGCAGGCGCCGCTGGATTACGGTCTGGGCGCGGTGTTCGGCGTGATCTACATGGTGATGATGCTGGTCTTGCTCGCCGGTTACCGGCGCATCGTGCGCCACTCCGAGCGCTATTCGACGATCACCGGCAAAGGCTTTCGCCCGCGCGTCGTTTCCATTGGCAAGTGGCGCTATCCGGCGCTGGGCATGTTCCTGCTGTACTTTCTCGTCACGGTGGGCGCGCCGTTCTTGGTGCTTCTATGGGCGTCTTTTTTGCCCAGTTACCGCGTGCCGTCGGAGGAAGCGATGAGTTTGGTTTCACTTAACAACTACATTCAGATTTTCTCCATGCCGAAGATTGGCGCCATCGTCTGGAACACGTTGTCGCTCATGGTGCTTTCCGCCACCGCGACGATGCTGCTGGCGTTCTTTGTCTCATGGGTGATCGTGCGCACCGAGCTGAAGGGTAGAGGTACTCTCGATGCCGTGACGTTTTTCCCCCACGCGGTTCCCGGCATCGTCATCGCGCTCGCCTTGATGATGGCGTATCTCAGTCCGCCGCTAAAATATTTGAGCATCTACGGCACCATCTGGATTCTCGCCATGGGCTTCATCGTCAGTTACATCGCCTTTGCGACTCGTTTGATGAATAGCTCGATCATCCAAGTGCATAAGGAGCTGGAGCAGGCCGCCTACGTTTGCGGCGCGACGCCGACCCGGACGTTACTGGCGATTACTTTGCCGCTGATCTTTCCGGCCTTCGCCGCGGGTTGGATTTGGGTCGCGGTGCACGTGCTGCGCGGTTTTTCCATCCCGCTGATGCTGTCGAGCAGGAACAACCAGGTGTTCGCGGTTGCCCTCTGGGAATTTTGGGATCGCGGCATGGTCTCGATGGCGTCCGCATTGGGCGTCATGCTCATCGTCGTGCTCATTCCGATGACGCTGATCATGCGCCGTTTCATCGTCAGCGTGAGCGCTCAGGAAAGGTAGCCGGGTCGATGAAAGTAACCGTAAGCGGACTGGCCAAAACCTTTCGTACCATGGACGGCAAAGTGGACGCGATCCACGATCTTAGCTTTGAAGTTCAGCCGGGGCAATTCTACACGCTGCTCGGGCCGAGCGGTTGCGGCAAGAGTACCACGCTCCGTTGCATCGCCGGCCTGGAGCGGCCGGATGCCGGTGAGATTAGAATCGGCGACCAAGTCGTTTCGTCCGCCAACGTTTTTCTGCCGCCCAACGAGCGACCCATCGGCATGGTGTTTCAATCCTACGCGATCTGGCCGCATATGACCGTATTTAACAATGTCGCCTTTCCGCTGAAACAACAAAAGGTGCCCAAGGCCGAACGCGAGCGGCTGGTAATGGAAGCTTTGTCGCTGGTGCAGATGGCCGAGCTGGCGCCGCGGCCGGCACCTAATTTGAGCGGCGGCCAACAACAACGGGTCGCGTTGGCGCGGGCGCTGGTGTCGAAGCCGCAGGTGCTCTTGTTGGATGAGCCGCTGAGTAATCTCGATGCCAAGCTGCGCGAAGAGTTGAGGTTCGAAATCAAAGAGTTGTTGCGCCGTTTGGGCATCACGGCGCTCTACGTCACCCACGATCAAGCCGAAGCGTTAACCATGTCGGACCGTGTCGCCGTAATGTTCGGCGGGCAAATTCTCCAGGAAGCCAGCCCAAGGGAGCTTTATCTCAAACCCAAGGCCAAGTTCGTCGCTCAGTTCATCGGCCAGGTAAATTTTTTCGAAGGTAAAGTTTTGCCAGGTTCAGCCAACGGCATGGGGATCGTCCGGACAGCGCAGGGTGATTTCCATTGTGCTTTGCCTTCGACGATTCAGGCTGGTAGTGCCGCGCTCGTGGCGGTGCGTCCGGAAAGCATTATGGTCTCAGCCGAGCAGCCGTCGAACGGCGCCAACGTTTTGCAAGGACAAGTCGAGAAGAGCGTGTTTCTCGGCGACTTCATCGACTGTCAGATCCGCGTCGGCGCACAACTGGTTCACACCAAGCTCGCGCCGACCAGCGATCTGAACGACGCCGACAAAGTTTTCATGCAGTTCTCAGCGCACGCGTGCATCGTTTTGCCAGTCTCGGATTAAGAATTAGGGATACCGGAATCTGAGAATGGCCGAACCCTTCGACGGGCTCAGGGCGATCGGGACGCAAAGGGCGCAAAAAAAGAAGATTCGGATTCGAAAAATGGCCGCAGAAAACGCAAAGGGCGCAAAAAAGAATCCCGAATCGTAGGGGCGGGTTTTAAACCCGCCCGCTTGGCTCTCGAACGCGCAACTGTAACGAGGAACGGTTAATGGCAACGCACAAGAACAAATCGCTGACTAGACGCCAGTTCATTGCGAATTCCACTCTCGCCGCCATCGGCCTTGGAATTTCATCGCGCGCCAAACCATTGTTCGCCGCGCAGACGGGGCAAAAGCGGTTAGTGATGATGGGCGGCCGGCGCACGGCTGGTTTCGGCAATCATGGCCGGTCGGATACCGAGCTTACCGGTTTAGTGGACGCGGGACTGGCGGGACAAAATCCCGTCACCTTGGAGCGCTTTCCATTGCTCGCCGAGGAGCTGCCGTCGGTCAAGAAGGGCACCTGGAAGATCGACCGGAAAAAGAAAACCATGGTGACGGTCTATCGCTTGCGCTCGGGTCTCAAGTGGTCGGACGGCAAACCGTACACGTCGCACGACTTCAAGTTCGGCTGGGAGGTGCACCGCCATCCGGAATTTCCGCTGCGCGATCGTTTGGTGCCGGATATGATCGAAAAGATCGAAACGCCCGACGACCGCACCATCGCGATTCACTGGAAGGCGCTCTACACCGAGGCCCACGCGATTCAAAAGCAGCAGCTGCGCGCCTGGCCGCGCCATATTCTGCAAGACGCTTTTCAAGCCGGCGACATCAAAGGTCTGGTGCGTGACGCCTATTGGAATCAAAAATTTATCGGCGCCGGGCCTTACCGTTTGCTCGACTGGGGCGGCGGCGGGCAAATCGAAGTCGAGGCCAATTCGCACTACGCGCTCGGCAAACCGAAGATCGACCGGGTGACTTTCAAAGTCGTCGAAGACAGCAACACGGCGCTGTCGGCGATGCTCGCCGGCGAAGTGGACTTGGCGCTGCGCGATACGCTGTCGTTCGACGGCGCGCTGGTCTTGAAAGAGCAGTGGGAGGCCAAGGGCTTGGGCACGGTCAGCATCCGGCCGATTACGTTTCGCTGGTTGAATTTGAGCGGCACTAACCCTCTCTTCAAAGACCCGCGCGTCAAGCGCGCGCTGCTCCACGCCATCGACCGCAACACCATGGTCAACAATATTTTTCGCGGCGTGGCGCCGATCATTCACTTTCCGCTGTCGCCGTTCCGCAAGGCGTACCAGCGCGCCGATCAGGCGGCGATGAAATACGAGTATAACGTCGACAAGGCGAAGCAGCTTTTGAGCGAGGCGGGATTCGCCATGGGTTCCGATGGCGTGTTGGTGAACGCCAAGGGCGAACGGATGGAGTTCGAGTTTCGCACCGAAGCGGGCAGCCGCGAAGACGAACAGGCGCAGGCGATCATCGTCGACTACTGGAAAAGAATCGGCGTGCGGGCACAGATCAAAAACCTGCCGCAGCGAGTATTCAACTCCGAGGAATATCGAAATCGCTGGCCGGGGGCCGCGCTCGGTGGGCAGAATCTCGTCGTCGAAGAGTGGGCCGAGCGTTTTCACAGCGCCGGCACGCCGACGGCGGAGAATCGCTGGGCGTCGGAGTCGGTCTCGCTGTGGCAAAACGCCCAGGCGGATAAGATCATGGATGAATTGAACACGATCATCCCCGAAGCGCGGGCTACCGACCTGCAAGTGGAGTTCGTCAAGGTGTTTACCCGAGACTTGCCGTACTTGCCGCTCTACTACCGGCTCGAGTGGCTGGCGATCAGGAAAGGCGTGACCGGCATCACGCCGCGCATCGAAAGCGGCGGGCAGAATATGAACACCTGGAATATGCATCTGTGGGACAAGGCTTA
>CAYZJE010000563.1:0-2756 GCA_964478485.1 uncultured Syntrophobacter sp.
GCCATCCGTATCCTGCGCCGGGAAGTGCCCAAGTGGGATACGCCGGTGGTCACGCTCATGGCGGAAACCTACGAGAGTCCGTTTCGTGTGCTGATCTCGTGCATTTTGAGCCTGCGCACCCAGGACGCGACCACGGCGAAAGCTTCTCATCGCTTGTTCGCCGTGGCCGACTCGCCGCAAGCCATGCTCAAGCTCACCGCCAAGAAAATTGAAAAGCTCATCTACCCCGTGGGCTTCTACAAAACCAAGGCGAAAAATATTCTCGAAATCTGCAAGTCGATAACCAATCAATACGACGGCAAGGTTCCTGACGAAATCGACGAGCTGCTAAAGTTTAAAGGCGTCGGCCGGAAAACCGCGAATTTGGTCGTGACCCTGGGCTACAACAAACCTGGCATTTGCGTCGACACCCATGTCCATCGGATTTCCAACCGCTGGGGCTATCTCAAAACCACCACGCCGGAGAAGACAGAAGTCGCGCTGCGCGGCAAGCTGCCGAGAAAATATTGGATCGAGTACAATAACCTTTTGGTCAATTTCGGTCAGCATCTGTGCCGGCCGATCTCGCCGATCTGTAGTCAGTGTCCGGTTAAAAAGTATTGCCAACAAGTCGGCGTCGAAGTGAGGCGGTGATTATGGCGCGGCATGCGCAAACTTTCGGAAGACGCACCGCCGAGGCGCGGAGGACGCGTCCTTCGACTAAGCTCAGGATGCGCGGCTATGAAAACTTCCGCTCATGGTGATTCCTCGACGGGCTCGGAACTGAAGGCCGTCGAGGAAGCCTGCCGTGAGGCTTCTCGAACGGTCGAACCATGCGAACTCCGTGTCTCTGTGGTGAAAATTCTTTTACGGCTTCATCGACTCGGCAAAATATTTCGACGGCGCCCAAACGTTGGCCGTAAAGTTGTTACAGCCGAGAATGCGCAGCTCGCGCATGATGCGAATGTAATCCGGCGAGTCGATGAAGTCGCGCCAATTGTCCATATTGTCGAAGTCGATGGTGATCGCCACATGCGGCGAGACTTCCAGGGGGTTTCGATAGTTGCGAATTTCGATCACGCCCTTATGGCCGAGCGTGATCGGCAGCCAATCGTTCTTGGCCTTGTTCGCATAGATCGTCAGATTCGCCTTTTGATCGGGCAGGTCCCACTGAATCACGAAGTGCACCATTATTGAATCCCCCTCACCAAGCCTCCATCGATTTGAATCGTCGTGCCGGTGATATAACTGGCGCGATCGGAACCGAGGAAGACAATCAGATCCGCGGTCTCCTGCGCAGTGCCGTAGCGGCCGAGCGGCACTTCAGCGGCCATCTCTTTATTGATCTCTTCCACCGGCCGGCCGACCCGATCGGCGCGCGCCTTGTTGAGCTTCTGCGCGCGGTCGGTGTCGATGCGCCCTGGGCAAACGTTGTTGATCAAAATATTGTCGCGGCCCAGCTCGCGCGAAATCGTCTTGGCCATGCCGATGACGCTGCTGCGGATGCCGTTGGAAAGCACTAACCCGGCGATCGGCTCCTTGACCGAATAGGAAGTAATATTAATCACCCGGCCGCCGCCGACTTTGCGCATATGCGGCACCGCTTCGCGAGTCATGCGCATGGTGCTCATGAAGCTCAAGTTAAAAGCGTTTTGCCAGTCCTCGTCCGTGAATTTCATGAACTCGCCGGGAGGCGGACCGCCGGCATTGTTGACGATGACATCGATGCGGCCAAAATGTTGCGCGCTGTCGTTGACGAATTTTTTGATATCGTCCGGCTTAGCCATGTCGGCAACCATGGCGAGAACTTCGCCGCCGGTCTGTTTGCGAATCATTTCCGCCGCTTCGTTGAGCGCCGCTGCGCCGCGCGCGCAGATCGCCACCTTGGCGCCTTCGCGGGCAAACCCCAATGCCGAAGCCCGGCCCATCCCCTGGCTGGCGCCCGCAACCAAAGCCACTTTACCCTTCAATCCTAAATCCATTTGTGATGATCCCCCCGCTAAGTTTAAGTCTGCCGAATACTAGCAAACCCCGTAGGGTGGGTCAAAATGGGGAGAAGACCTGGAGGTCGGAGTTCGGCAGTCAGAGGTCGGCAACGAAACCAGAGATTAGAAGTCAGCATTTAAGAAACGGGCTGGGATTCTTAATCATGCCGCCGAGCATTCTGCCAACCTGCTGGCACAGGGCAGTCAGTTCCGCGTGGCATTCGACCGTAATGTACCCGCAGTCTTTTGCAAAATCCAAAGACGAATCGGTCTCGCTGTTCTCACCGTCACAGTCGGTCAACTTGCTTATAAAGTGAGCCTCATATCGTCGTTTGGACCATGCTTCCCGCAAATTCAGGCATACGGAGCGTGACGAGCGTCTAATTTGACCCGTTAAAGCGAAGCGCTCTTCGTCGGGGAAGGTCTTGCTGAGTCGAAAAATGGTCATTGCCAACTCGTAAGCTTTCTTGTACACGTCCAAGTCTTTTGCCGAATTCAGTATCATCGTGCCTCGATATAACTTTTGACCGCCGACCTCTGACTTCCGACCTCCGACTTCCGACCGCTGACCTCTGACCTCTGGTCTCACTTCTGTTGCCAATATATATTGTCGCGAAACTGTGGACTAAGCCGTTTGATGTAAAGACAAAGCATTCCGTGCACGCCCATCTGGCGCAGTCTGCGCGGATCGCCGGATCGAAGCGCGGTTTTCTCATCAGTCGACAAATCGTAATCAGCCATCACCGCTTCAAAGTCGGTCAATGATTTCTGATAAACCGATTCGTTCATCTT
>CAYZJE010000564.1:0-6968 GCA_964478485.1 uncultured Syntrophobacter sp.
CGCAATACCGTTCATGGTTCGAGAACCTCACCACGAACGGTATTGCTCGATCGCGAATTCAACTACTTATCCGTTCGCCCTGAGCGTGTCGAAGGGCTCCGAGTGAATTGCGACACAGTCTCTCGAGGGGGAAGGCTCGGATTCTGACCCTCACCCTACCGCACAGCGGGCGAGGGAATAAGAGCGTTAGAGCCGGTAAAATTCTTTGGCGTTGTCGTACAGAATCTTTTGCTTAGTCTCGTCGGACAGCTCCGGGCGCTTGAGCAGCTCGGGGATGTCTTTTAAGAACTCGCCATAGACCCGTTCGTGCGGGTAGTCGGACGGGAACATGATGCGGTCTTCGCCGATCACTTGGCTGACATAGGCGAGGGAATTTTCTTCCGGCTCGCAGGTGACATACACCGGGCAGTCCTTGACGTAATCGCTCGGCTTCTTTTTGAGATTCGGAAAAGACCGCGCGCCGCGGGTTTCGTATTCGTAATCCAAGCGGTCCATCATGTACGGCAGCCAGCCGTAGCCGGCCTCGAGAAAGGCGAGCTTCAGCTTGGGAAACTTTTCTAACACGCCGTCGCAAACGATGCTGGTGAATTGAATCATCAAGGGAAACGGATGTTCGAGCGCATGCACTTGGCCTTGGTCTTCAAAGAAGTCGAAACCGAAGCCGCGGCTCGGCGCGCCGTGGATGCCCAAGGGTACGCCGAGCTGCTCTGCTTCGCGAAAGATTGGCTGGAAGAACGGATGACCGAGTGCTTTGCCCATCACCATCGCCGACGGCAGAAAGGCGCCGACCATGTCGAGTTTCTCCACGGCATGGCGCAACTCTTCGGCGGCAGCTTGGGGATATTGGATCGGCAGCACGGCGACGCCTTTCAAACGCGAGTCTTGCTTGATGTAGCGGTCGTGAAACCAATTGTTATAAGCGCGCGAGACGGCGCAGGCCCAAGCGGGCTCTTGCACCAAGCCGATGGCCAGCGCTGCGGTCGGATAGAGCACGGTGCATTCGAGCCCCATGGCGTCGACGAATTTGCCCACGTCTTCCGGCTTGGTTTCGGTCACCTTGTCGGGCCGTCCGGCGCCGAGACCGCGCGGCCAACCGTCGAGAGAAGGGAAGAGCGGGTAAGCCCGCGCTCGGCGCATGCCGCGGTATTTGCCTTCGAAGTACTCTTCTATCTCGTCGTGATTCTCGTAGATGTGTCCGTCGGCGTCAATTACTTTGGGGTGATTCATTGGCAAAACCTTTCTATGTAAATACGAGAACGATGACCGAAAACACCGCAACCCATTTTGGTCTGCGGGGCCGCTTGTCGATTGTCGGACGCGCGTAGGGGCCGACCTGCGTGTCGGCCCTCCGAACGGGCGGACACATAGGTCCGCCCCTACCATTAGGATTCGTTAAAGCGAAGTTATGCCGTGAGTCGGTTTTGTGTCAAGAGCATCCTCTTATCGATATCAGATCGACCGCGCGAATTGTCATTGAATGGCAGAGTCGTTTTGAGTTAGACAGGTGTTATCTATCCTTAAATCGAGGGAGGGCGACAAATGGCACGCAACGGAATTCCCGTCGTCGATGGCGATGGTCATGTGATGGAGGATTGGGATGCGCTCTTGCAGTACATGCCGGAGCCTTACATTAAAAGCGGGCGCTTCAAGGGCAGGATTTTTCCGCCACTGGATCATTTGCATTCGGCGACTTTATATCAATTGGTCCCCGGCGCGTTTCGCCCGGTGCGCGAAGACGGCTGGTTGGAGTTCATGGAAGACGTCGGCATCGAGCGCGCGGTGCTCTACAGCACCGGCGGCTTGGCGTTCGGCAAAGTGATCACGCGGGAATTCGCCGTCGACGTGGCGCGGGCCTGGAACAACTGGTTCGCCGATACTTATTTGAAAAAGAGCCCGCGCTTTCAAGGCTTGGCCTTGGTGCCGTTGCAGGAGCCGGAGGAGGCGATCAAAGAAATGCGCCGCGCAGTAAACGAACTAAAATTCTGCGGCGTGATGCTGCCGTCCACCGGTTTCAAAGGCCATCTTGGCGATAAAGAATACTGGCCATTCTACGCCGAGGCCAACAAGCTTGGCTGCTGCATCGGTGTCCATGGCGGCGCCCATGAAGGACTGGGGATGGATTGGCTCACACCCTACGCGCCGATTAACGGCTTGGGCCATGCGTTTAGCCAGATGGTGGCGTTCGCCGGCATTATCTTCAACGGCATTTTCGACAAATATCCCAATCTGCGCATCGGTTTCATGGAAGCCGGGGTGGCGTGGCTGCAAACCTGCTTAGAGCGATTCGACCGCGGCTGGGAGACTCATATTCAGTACGATCCGCGCAGTGAATATCTCCAGCTCAAGCCTGGTGAAAAGGTCAGCGATTATATTCGCCGCCACGTCGAAGCGAGGCGAATTTTTGTTGGCTGCGAGGGCACGGAAAAAGGACTGCACCATTTAGTCGAAGCGGTTAGCAATAAGCCGTTCATGTTCTCCAGCGACTTCCCGCACGAGGTTAACAACGAATACTGCAAGCACGAGATCAAAGAGATCGTCGACAACGAACATCTTACCGACGACGACAAACACGCCGTGTTGCACCGCAACGCGGAGCGGTTCTACGGGCTAAAGCCGCTGGGATGAGGAAGATTGGAGTGATGCAGTGCTGGAGTAGTGGAGCGATGGTTCTGCTGCGAAAGATTGCGTTACTATAGTATCGAGGGAGAATCGGCTGCGGCTTCGCGGTTACATGTCTTCTTGCAGGCGGCCGATCACGCGGCGCCAGATTTTGCCGTCATTGGCGGGCGACTCTTGTTTTGACTTGAAGCGCGCCAGCACCTGGCTTTTTTGTTGGAGCTCGCCGTTGAGAGATTCGCACTCAGTGGACAGACGCTTGATCAGGTTGCCGATCTCGGTCTCTTTGGCTGCCGTGGCCAGGAGCAACGCGTCTTTTTCTTTGAGCTTCGCTTCCTGGAGCTGGAGTTCGGCCTGGCTGTCGCGCAGACGCTGTTCCAATTCGACCATCTTGGCGCGAAACTCAAGCCCCATCGCCTTGATCTCGTGATTCTTGGTCTGGATCGCTTCGTCACGGTTGGCGAGTTGAAATTTCAACTCGGCGATTTCTTGTTGGAGAGGTTCAATCTGCTGTTGTATGCGCAAGTCATCGATTCGCGCCGAATCCGCCGAGTGATATTGGCGATTCGCTAGGGCATCGTGGTCGCTGCGCAAGCGGAGGAATTCTTTTTCCCGCTGAATCCGGTAGACTTCCTTCTGGCGTAGCTCAGTTTCCAGGGCCGCGATCTGGTCCCGGGAATTTTGTTCAAGGCGGGCCGTCGCCTGCTGTTGTTCGCGAAATTGCGCGTTGCCATGTTCCAACTGTTGGCGCAAAAATTTGATTTCTGCCTGGCGATTGGTTTCCAAGCGCTGCGCCGATTCGGACTGGTGGATCGCAGTGCTGCAGGCCCGGTCGGCGAGGGCGGTCAATTTGTTGATAAAATTGAGCAGATGATCGGCTTGGATTTCGATGTCGACGATGTTGTTTTCGTCACCCAGGGCGAACGAAGGCAACGACGGCAGTGAGATGGCGTCCTTCTGTGGCTCTTGAATTTTTCCCGGCTGGCTCGGCTCGGGCACCGATTTCTCGTATTGCATTGCGCTAAAACACTCCCAGATTGCGCCTTAATTCCTAACCAAAACGAATCACAGGGGTTTTGAGCAAATCCTATTCCAAGATTTATTTTCGCTGCTCTCACCTGGAAGTATCTGGAATTACCCGTTTAGTGTTCGAGGCTGACCACGGTGGACCAATCATGGCGCTCCTGGCGCCACAAAAGTGTTCGTTTGCCAGTGAGTTAGGGGTTTTATCAAAATAGCCAAGGGGGTATATTCGCAGCAAATCAGGGCCCGGAGTAAATCAGCAACGAAAGTGGGTGATTGCAGGGCGGCGGCAATATCGATGGCGATCGAGCGCTTGGAATAATACGTCGCGGCTCGGTGTTCTAAGCGATATCAGTGTCAGCTCTTTACCGCGCGCATGAGATCATGTTAGGTATCGGTTTCGACTAGATTCAATGTTAACCCCGCCTCTTGAGGCGGGCACAACTAAATGGGGTTTCCAAAGGGGGCGAGCATCCCCTTTGCAATTATTTCAATTGGCGGCGGGGTTAAATCCCCGCCCGCGATGGCTTCGTTTAATCAATGACGAGGACTAAACGATGCGGATCATCGAAAAATCATTCACGACTAAAGAGCATGGCGTTGCGGGGTATTTGTCCTATCCGGACCGGCAGGGGCGCGGTCCGGCGTTGTTCTTGATTCATCCCAAGGGCGGTCTCGGCGAGTACATCAAAACCGAAACCCGCAAGTTCGCCAAACTGGGTTACACGACTTTCGCGATCAATGTTTTCGAGCAACTGGGGTATCCGGAGCCAACCCACATCGTTACGGGGTCACAGATCCAAGCGAAAACACCAGACCCTGAGTTCACTCGCGTGCTCACCGAGGGCTGGCGTTTTTTGCTCAAGCATCCGACCGTGAACCAAGATCGCGTCGCGGTATGCGGCTACTGCATGGGCGGGCGCATCGCGATTCATTTCGTCGCGGCGACGCCGGCAGTGCGCGCGTTCGTCGGTTATTATCCCACCGTGCGCGATGAGCCGGATTCGCCGCTTCGGCCAGTGCATCCGTCGAAAGCCGTGCAAAAGTTTCGCTGCCCGTCGATCAATTTATACGGCAATGAGGACGTCACCACGGTGGTCCCGGTGCAGGAAAGAATGTGGCAGGCGTTCAAAGAAAACGGCCAGTCACTGGAGTGGCATTTCTTTCCCTTCGGCGGCCACGGTTTTGTCGATCCCGGCGCGCCCGGCTACAACGCGCACACGGCGGAGCTATCCTGGCCGCTGGTAGAAGATTTCCTCGAGCGCCATCTCAAGTGGAGCTCGCCGGAATTTTAGCCAGGTGTCGGGTTACGCTGTGCTAACCCGACCTACTAATCGACAAAAAAAGGGCGCAGCATGCTGCGCCCCTACGATATCAATTTTTTCTTTGCTAACTTTGGGTTCGTAGCGGCTAACTCTTTTTCTCCTCCACCGGCGCCTCAGTTAGTCGCGTCCACGCAGGGTGCTCTTGAATTGTTCAACCGTGAGTTTGCCGGTGACGATTCGCTCAAAGTCCGAACTACTGACGTAATGATCCAAGTCCGCCACTTGAACGTCCCAGTGAAAAATTTCGCCGATGGCTGGGAGCGTGGCGGGCAGCGCCTTATCCTGCTGGGAAATCGAAATGTCTTTGCCGCGATAAATGCCGCGCACGTCGGCCCGATTCTTCTGGCACCAGCCTAAAACATCCGCGAAGGTCATGCTGGCTCCACCGCCGCTTTCACTGGATTGAGCAGATGCTCTTTGAGGCCGGTGTGTACGCCGTAGATCACTTTGCCGATCTTCGGTTTCTTAAGCGGCTCGGTGCTTACCTGATACAGAATCAGCCGCTCGGTGCCGGTATTGTTGAGCTGATAGAAGAAGCCCGGCGGCACATGGACGGCCTGATGCTGCTTCAATTTGTACTCTTCGCCGTCCTTCAGGCCCTTCATGGTGCATTCGCCTTGGACCACGAAAAACGTGTGATCTGATCCGGGATGGCAGTGTAACTCATCGTTGACGCCCGGCTCATAGCTATTGAGGGCGATGTGCAACCGGTCGGTCTGGGTCGGGCGCGCGTAGTTACGGCCCGTAGGTTTGCCCCACTCAGCCTGCTTTACCGCGTCGACGATCGTGATCTTGGTAATTTTATCCATGTTTAACCTCCGCAGAATTTATCGTGCGTTTAATTTACAGGATGTTCTCATTGGAACACAAGGGCTGTGCCGACCCCGGGTTGGGTTCTTGCCAAGCTGCGACAATCAAAATAGACTTCGCTCGGAATGTCGCGTCGCGCAATCCACGGCAAGAAATTAAACTATCGAGGGAGAGAAAAACATGGCTGAGCAAACATTAAAAGGCAGCTGTCTATGCAAATCGGTGCGCTATGAAGTGACCACGCCGTTCATGCGCTTCGGTCACTGTTACTGTTCGCGTTGCCGCAAGGCGACCGGCGGGGTACGCTCGACCAATATCGCGGTGGCGATCGCCCAGTTTCGTTGGACGCAAGGTGAGAACCTAATCAAGCGCTTCGACTTACCGGAAGCGAAAAGTTTCGCGCGGCAAATTTGCGGGAACTGCAACTGTCCGATCCCGCACCCGTCGCGCGACGGCACGCGCGCGATCGTTCCCGCCGGCACCCTCGATGATTTACCTCCGGGAAAACCATCGGTGCATGGCCATTGGAGCAGCAGAGTAAAATTCGTCGAGATCAACGAGTCCGAGCTGCCCTGTACGGATTGAGCGCGAAGTTTAAGCGATCACGCAAATGTCGAGATTCTTTTGCGATTTAGACCGCGTGCATGCGAATTAGTGAAGTAAAGCGTGGGCGACCACTTCGAACGCCACGATTCCCAACGTGACCACGGACGCGCCGAGGACAAACGTCGTGCGGCGTTTTTCCAATAGCGTCATCGTTTTCATTTGGGCCGGCACTTTGGCTTCTACTCTCAGCTTCCTGGCGTGCCAGAGCGTGTAGAGATTAGCTAAAGCGACGAGCGCGGTCAGGACGAGCACGGGTATTCGCAGCCAGCTCTGGTCGAGGAATGTAAGTATGCCGGCGAGGCCGAACAGTCCGCCCGCGCCAACCGCCACCGCTAACGGACCGATCAATGTCACGACTGCGCAGGGCGCGCCGAGGATGCCGAAGACGATCGCGCCCAGGCTGGCTCCCTTTTGCGCCGTCGATTCTAGCCGGTCGCTGACTAATCGAGCTGGGTTGTGACCGTGTAGTCGATAGGCATTGATCGGCTCGCGAAAACCTTTGAGCGTGACCTGCTCAGCTCTCGCTTCGGGAAAATCGCCGGGGTGCTTTCGATAACTTTCTTCGCTGATGAGAACTTCGCCCGCGCC
>CAYZJE010000565.1:0-14672 GCA_964478485.1 uncultured Syntrophobacter sp.
CATGATTTCGCAGAAGACGCCGCGGCCATGGCTGCGCAGATACTTACCGACCACCTGCATGAGGCGAGTGAGCAAGTCGTGCTCTTTGCGCGCGGCTTTTAGATCATCGGCTTTGAGGGATTCGTACATTTTCACGCAGGCCTCTGGAAACGGCGTCGACGGCGGATGGATCGCGCCGCGCACGCCGACGGAATAACCGCTGTAGAGCGAGAAGATCCCGCCGGGAAATACCCCGGTGGTCTTGGGCAACTGATACACGTAGCCCAGCAACTTGTCGTAGGCGATGAAAGAAACTTTGATACCGACAAGCGGATTGGGCGCGATCTCTTCGATAATTCGGTTCGCTTTGGCCGGCGTGATTTCGACCCAGGTGGTTTCGGTATTGTCGTAGATAAACATCGGCGCGCCGGGAACCGACCGCGCGATGGCTTTGTAGTGGGCGTAAACTTCCCAATCATCGTGGGGATAATAGTACGGTGGCACCACACCGATCGCGTCGACGCCTAAACTGACGGCGTGCTTGGCCAACTCGATGGATGACAGCGTGTTGGCCGTGCCGATATGCATAACCACCGGCACCCGGCCTTTGACCCGGTTGACGATCTGCTCGGCGACTTTCTTGCGTTCGTCGATCTCCATCACCATGCCTTGGCCGTGGGTGCCAAGGGGGAAGAATCCGTGCACGCCGCGGTCTAAATAAAAGTCGATAATCGCATCGGTCGCTTTGTGATCGATGGCGCCGTCGTGTTTGAACGCCACCGGCATGGGCATCAGGATGCCTTCGATTTGTCGATTGCTTGCCATAATTGCTCCTTTCGGATTGACAACTCTGCGGGATTTGTTGCTATCCATAGCGCATCCGTTTTTTGAATTCTACCCCGGTATCGTTTGGCCAAAAAAGATGGTAGCTTAACAAAAATCTGCTGGGTTTCCTGTGAAGACGTATTCACCACAGAGGCACAGAGTTCACATGGTTCGACAGGCTCACCATGAGCGGAAGAAATCCGCGCATCCTGAGCCTTAGTCGAAGGACGCGCCTCCGCGATGATTCACACGGAATCTTGAAGAACCCTTTAGTAAAATATTTTCAGGAGGCAGTCATGGCAGAAAAGAATCCAGTGGTTTTGATGTCGACGAGCATGGGCAGTATTCGCATCGAGCTCGACGCTGTGAAAGCACCGATTACGACGAAAAACTTTGTCGATTACGTCAATGACGGGCACTACGACGGCTTGATTTTTCACCGAGTGATTCCCGGCTTTATGATCCAAGGCGGCGGCATGGATCCGGGCATGAAGGAGAAACGAAACAATTCACCGATCAAGAATGAAGCGGCGAACGGGTTAAAAAATAATCTCGGCACCATCGCCATGGCGCGCACTAATGTCGTCGACAGCGCGACTTCTCAGTTCTTCATCAATGTCAAGAACAACGATTTTTTGAACCACCGCAGCACCGCGCCGGCGGAGTTTGGCTACGCCGTGTTCGGCCAGGTGATCGAGGGCATGGATGTGGTGCAGAGCATCGAGAAAGTCCGCACCGGTAACAAGGGCGGGCAGCAGGACGTACCGGTGGATACGGTGGTGATCAATTCGGCGAAAGTGGAGGGGTGAGGGGAGGGATGCTGGAGTGATGGAGTATTGGAGTGATGGAATGTTGGAGAATTGGGTTTAGGACGTCCACACTCCTTTTGGATCATATTTTCTGACCGCGTTAAGTTCGTCATGGCTTGGCGCGGCGGTTTCGTGAACCACGCTGGAAATTTCAACTGGCCAGCCGGTCTCATTTCGAATCTGCTCTACCGAAATCCCTGGATGGTATGAGTCAAGGACCATCTCGTGGGTTTCCTGGTCGAAAGAAAAATTTCCCATGCTGGTGATAACCCGGCTTGGCCCGGCGCCGGTCAGGCCATGCCGGGCGCGCCAATCGCCGCCGTCGCCGTATCCGGGCGAAGTGACGTACTGCACTTTATCGACGAAGCGGCGCCGCTCGTGGTTCATGATGATTATGCAGCGCTGGGCCATGACCGCGATGTCCGCCGCGCCGCCGCTGCCCGGTAGGCGGGTGCGCTTGCCATTTTCTTCCACCCAGTGGGTATTCAAATTTCCGAAGCGGTCGACTTCGGCGCCGCCGATGAAGCCGATATCGACCCGCCCGCTCTGCAACAAGCACATGACCTCGTTCAAGCCGCCGCAGTAAAGTGCCCGCGCGACATTGGGCGGATCGCTCATGGTGAAGATTGATTCCAACGCCGGCCAATCGCGGATGACGCCGTTCTCGAATATTCCGATCGCGTTGGGCGCGTGAGTTTCCTTGGCGACGGCGAAGCCCAATAGCGGCAGCCGCATGCCGACGAATACTTTATTGCCGTCATGAATCTCCCGCGCGGCGGCGGCGACCATCAGTTCGCGTCGGGTGTAGTTCATTAGGATGAGCGTTGTGCGTCTAGCGTCTGTAGTCTAGCGTTTTCCGGAACGCCAGACGCTAGACGCTAAACGTTTTCCTAGGCTTTATTAAACGCGTCGATTCCCGCCTGGCCGATTTGCCGATCGACGGCAGAAGGGGCGCCGCTCACACCGACAGCGCCGATGCACTGACCGTCGACCGTAATCGGCAGTCCGCCTTCGATGCTGATGAACCAGCCCGGTCCAACCGCGAGCGTCTGCGCCAATACTTGGTGGTCGGGAATCTCGGCGCCGTCACGCCCGGTTTTCCCGGTGGCCGCCGTCGTGAGCGCGGCGCTGCGCGCTTTGGTCTGGGCGATCAGAGTGTTATGCGTCCGGCCATTGGTCATGCGCTTGAAAGCCATCAGGTGCGCGCCGGCGTCGACGACGCAGATGCTGACGATCTGTTTTAGCTCCTTGGCCTTTTCGATGGCTGCGTTGACGATGATATCGCAGCCTTCTTGAGATAGTTTCGCTGACGGTACGGTTTTCATGATTTGCCTCCTCAATTAACGAAGCCACTTCGCGGGCGGGGATTTAACCCCGCCCTTGACCAAAGGGGATGCTCGCCCCCTTTGGAAACCCCATTTAATTGTGCCCGCCTCAAGAGGCGGGGTTAACATAGAATATTCTGAACAATTAGTAATTGAAGCTCACTGCCGGTGCAAACAAATTTCCTTCGGGGCGAAGCTTATTAACGCGATCGTCGCCGAGCAGTTGCAAAAACTCGCCATGGTGGCTGACGGCGAGCACCCATTTCTGCAGCCAGTGCTCGAAGCCTTCCCGCGTACGCGTGGCTCTGTGATATTCGAAGTAGAAGTCGTCGTCGCGCCGCGCGTAACCTTGAGTCGGCGAGGGATGCGATCCGGAGGGCTGATGCACCACGCTGGAGACAATGAAACCAGGAACCAGGGTGCGATTCGGGTCAGCCAGGATGACGTCGTGATCGACGATTTCTTCACAGGTGAGAATGACTGCCCGCGCCGCGAAGGCTGCTTCACGCATGACGCCGAAGTTGCCCCAGACATGGGCGTTGCCGTCGCGGTCGGCCCGTTGCACGTGGAGAATCGTGACATCAGGTTGAAGCGCGCGAACGGCGATAAGCTTTTCGCCGGTGAATGGGCAGTCGACGGGTTTGAACTGTGCGCCAGTGGCGAAATCACTACCCTTGATCGATCGAGTCGGTAAATAGGGGAGGCCGCTCGCCGCCGCTTGCAGAGCGAGGCCGATGGTAAAATTTGAATGCTCCTCGATCTCGATTGGTTTCGGTATTCCAGCTTCAGCGGCGCGCCGGTAATTGTGTCCTAAGCCCGCCGCGACGTTGCCAACCCACGAGGCGATAATTTTTTTCACGCAACCGGCGCCGATTAGCTGATCGAACTGAATATCGGAAATCGGCCCGATCAGGGTCAAGTCTTTTTTATGCTGCCGGATGATTTCATGGCTCGCCGCGAACGGGATCAGTGACTCTAAGCCGCAGCCCATAGCGACCGACATGCCGTCCTGAACGTCAGTTGCGATGGCGTGCGGCAAACTAACTAGTTTATTCGTAGCCTCGGGAGCCATGGACTCACTTGTGGGAAGAAGCTTAAAAATTGGGTTCTTCCGGGTTTAGTCTGGGTGACCTCGGCCCGCTGATCGAGTCAACTCACCGGAGCCCTTCGACAAAGCTCAGGGCGAACGGAATTCCATCACCCGGAGAGACAATTCTTCATTGCAATTCGTCAAGGGCCAAAAAATTGAAGCGGCATCAGTGAATATCCATCGCTGATTTGCGGCGCAATAAGGTATAGCGATGGCCGGAGAAAAGCCGCGAGAGCCACGCCCACTGCACGACTTGGAATCCCTCGGCTTGGGCGAGATTTTGCACTTGCTCGAAGCTCAACGTCCACTTGGAGCGCTTGCCGTTAGAGCGACGCCGACGCTCATGGGTGCGGTTTTTCACCGACGCAGCATCGAAATAAGTGAACATTACCCATTCCCCGCTTACCCGCATCGCCTCGCGCAGGTGCTGGATACGTTCGTGCTGCTCCCGGATATGATGCGATAGGCGCACCGACAGGACGAACGCAAAGGCACGGTCACGAAACGGTAGTTGCAGGGCAGTGGCGCGCACGTAGCCTGCCGGAAGTTCTCGACTATCCTGCTCAGCGTGATAGCGCTTAGCGGTGGTTAGGAGCGAAAAACTCCAGTCGCCTTCAATGACGCGAGCGCCGAGTTCACCGACGATGGCCTGCAGCCGACCGTAGCCGCAAGGCAGATCGAGTGCGATACCCTCAAGCTTGCCGATACCGGCGTCGCGCAGCAACCGGCGCAATAGCCGTTGCTCATGCCAATTATTGATCCGCTCGGTCCAGTGGCGTTCGAACTTGTGCGCATAGTCGGTTGCCCCTTCCGGGCTGTTATAACGGGTGAGAATTTCTTGGTCCATGGTTATCCTTAAATTCCAATTAACCCCGCCTCTTGGGCGGGCACAACTAAATGGGGTTTGCAAAGGGGGCGAGCATCCCCTTTGGTTGCGAGCGGGGTTCAAACCCCGCAGGCAAATTTAATTGGTCGCTTTGGCTCGCCGCGAGCGCCGCCGCTGCTGTCTTAGATAGCGCTTCACGGCATGTACCGAACGTGATAACGGCGTAAGATTCTGTTGCACGCGAATCGCGCGCAAAACCCGCCGCTGTACGCTTGCTTCGGAGCTTCCCAGAGTATCAGGCAAATACCCTTGATAAAACGACGCCAAGTCCCGAGCCGTTACACTGGGGTGAAAGCTGCCAAGACAGTATCCCAGATCGCGGCTCTGGGCCCAGCGAGCCAACGGCCACCAACGCAGTGCGCGGGCGTAAGGCGTGTCGAGAATATGCAGTTCGAAATCGCTACTGTTGGAGCCCTGGCGTAGCAAAATGTTTTTCGGTTTGGCGGTAAAAAGAAAAAAACGCGCGCTGTGCAGGCGGTGAAAGATTGCGCCTAATTGTTTCAAGAGTGCGGATCTAATCGTCTCCGCGTCCTTTTCATCATTGGCATGATGCCATTCCGCCAGATTGATCGCTCCCTCTAAATAACGTGTGATGATAAAGCAGGAGCGCACCAGGCCCAGCGCGGTCCGCTCCGCGCCGAAGGCAACCGGCTCCACCGCGGACACACCGAGTTGTTTGAGGTAAAGAAGGCTTTTGAATTCGTTCTCAGCCTTGGAGATTCGAAAGCCAGTCCTGATCCCCTGCAAAAAAGGGTAGCGCTGGATCTTGACGATAAATGAGCAGGATGGTTGCCCAGCACCGCGCAGCGCGCGGCGATGCACGAGTATCACTCGGGTTCTGTGCTCTTGTTTTATCGTCTCACCGGCGAGTTTGAGGAAGGCGCCGTAGTTAGGAAAATCCCGCGCCGAAAAGTAACTCGTGAAAGCTCCGCTCACGTGAAAGCGCCCGCCCGACGTAGCATTCCAGGGCGGCTCCAGCTCGCCGGCGCCGATGCTGACTTTTGCGTCGCTATTTTTCATGACTGATAATCGCCGTGCAGTTTCCCTAACGGTAGCGAGATTCCCCGGCCTGTTCAAGGTCGCAGCATTTAGCGACTCTGCGATCCAAGGTCGGCGGCTATTGAGTGCCTTTTTAGCGTGCTTTGAGTGCCGCCTGGGCTTCGCGCAGCGGTCCGAAGTCGACAACATCGTTGACCGTTACCGACTTCGCCACGCCTTGCTGTCGCGCCACTTCCAGGACACTTTCTATGCCTTTGGCCGACGCCGTGCCGTCCTTACTGTAGGCTTTTAACGTTTGATCGTAACTCGCTTCAGCCAACGTGCGATCCATCTTGAAAATCTTTTGCGCCAGAGCGATTGCGTCGCTGCGTTGATTGTGCACGAATAGTAGGCCGCGCAGCATGGCGGTTAGAACGCTAACCACTTCGCCGCGATTCGATTTGATCTTGCTCGTCGTTGCCGAAAGGCCGGCCAAGGGAAAGTCGACTACATCCGCCGCCGAGCCAAGAACGTTTAGGCCCAATTCCTTGGCCAGGGTTGGCGCGGGCGGGCCGGCCAAAGTCGCCTGTATCGCGCCAGACTTTACGGCTGCCAATCGCACCGGCATGTCGCCGGCTGAGACGATAGTAAAATCTTTCGGACCGACACCGTAGAAACCGAGCAAGCGCTGCGTGATCGTCACGCTGATACCGCCGATGGAGCCGAGGCCGATGCTCTTGCCTTTGAGCTCGGCGACGCTCTTGATCTCCGGACGGCTCACCAAGTACAAACTCGGTCGCTCGATCATGCTGAAGATGCCGACAATGGGCGAACCCTGCTGGGCCGCCAAGGTAATCGCACTGCTGAACGACGTGTAGTAGTCGACGGACCCGCCGAGTAAACCCGAAAGGCCGATGTTCGAGCGAATCTGCACGATCTCGACTTCTTTTCCGCCGTCTTTGAAAAATCCTTTGGCCTGGGCGGCAAACAGCGGAAAGTTGTTCAAATCGCGGGCGGTGTAGCCGATGATCAGTTTCTTTTCTTGAGCTAGCGCGGGGCTGTGAAAGGCAAGTACCCAAGCTAGCGCGAAGAGGGTTAAGAAGCGGATTGGCCCAGCAATCTGATTGAATCGTTTCACGTTCAATGAGTCTCCGTTGAGTGGATCAGGATTCGCAATTTCGCAAGAGACCATAAATTCATTTGCTTTACCAGGCCGATTTGTCGCAGTAATACTAGAACGAAAACATTTTGAATGGCTTGAACGATTGGAACTCTTGGAGGTCTTTGATGTACGGCTGGAGAGCGAGGATCGGCAATATTTCACCGACGGCGTGCGCGGAGATTTTCCCCTATGAATTCTATCGCGCGGCGCCGGAGGGCGTGACCGTCGTGATGGCGAATCTGGTCATCCGGGACGCCCGTGAGGCGTCGGAGGTTGAAGCGTCCTGGGCGAGATTCGATACCGCTATCGAGGATCTGAAGCAGACCCACGTCGATCATCTCACTCTTAGCGGCGCACCGTTGGTGCTGGCCAAAGGAGTCGAGCGCCACCGCGAGCTGCTGAAATATCTTCGCGAACGCGCCGGCGTACCGGTAAGCACAAGCCCGCGCTCGTTTGCCGACGGCTTGAAACATTTGAATGCGCTTAAGCTCGCGGTGGCGACATCGTTCATCCCGGCGCACAACGAATTGGTCAAAGCGTTTTTGCTTTCCGAAGGTTTCGATGTCTTGGGCATCGAGAGTTTGGACACCGGCATGACGTCGCTTGAGAAAGCAATGCTCTCGCCGACTCAAGTGTTTCGTCACGTCAGAAGCGTCGGGCGCAAGTATCCTCATGCGGACGCATTGCTGATAACTTCCTCGGCATGGCCGACGTTGACGATTATCCAAGCTTTGGAGGACGATCTTGGCAAACCGGTGGTGAGCAGTTCGTTGGGACAGATCTGGGACCCGCTCAGGACGCTCGGGATCAAAACGAAGATCGACGGCTTTGGCGCGTTACTCAGAACATTGGCCGGGTAGGGACACGGTATGCGCGTATCGCTGAATTTCGGATTGACCACGAAAAACACGAAACAAACGAAAAGTTCGGATCCCAAAAACTCCGAACTTCGTGCTCCCTTCGGCTTTGCTCAGGACAGCATGAACGGAAATCATCTATAAATTCAGATCCTCCGTTCGTCCTGAGTCACGTCGAAGGACTCCGATAGGGAGATTTCAGTAACAGATTAGTGCTATGACGCAACCGAACCACCGCGCCGAAAAGAGATCGAGACATCGCCTCATGAATATACAAGGGGCGGGTTTTAAACCCGCCTAGTTCGGTGATTAGTTCGTCGGGTGCGCTGTGCGCACCATGGAAGCGCACCTACATGAGCAGAAAAGGACAGGGGGAGCCCATGCAGTTAGTTCGCAGTGAAATGAGAGATGTAGCGCAGAAATTATTTGTCGCCGCGCTTATGTTCACCATGATGTTTCCGGTTATGGCCGCGCTCGCAAACGATAACACCCTCGCGCAGTGGCTCACCGCGCCGCACCGCACGCCGAGCAACGTGGTGCGGGATGTTCATCGCCATCCGATCGAGACTCTCACGTTTTTTGGCGTCAAGGACAACAGCATGGTGGTCGAGATACTGCCGGGCAGTAGGGGATATTACTTGGAGATACTCGCACCCTATCTAAAAGCGCGGGGCGTTTACATTGCCGCGAACCGTGACGAGTTGGCGGCGCCGCAGTATCTTGCCGACCATAAGAAGTTTCTGGCGCGGCTCAAGGAAGATGCGGCGATTTTCGACAAAGTCCGGGTCACGAAGTTCAATGCCGATCGGCATGATATCGCGCCCCAAGGCAGCGCCGATTTCGTCCTGACGTTTCGTAATCTGCACAACTGGATCGAACGCAATGAAATAGACGGCGCGCTGCGCGCCTTCCACAAGGCACTCAAGCCGGGCGGGGTGCTCGGCGTCGTCGACCACCGCGGCCGAACTGACCTATCGCAAGAAGCGCAAATGAAGTTCGGCTATGTCCGCGAGGACTATGCTATCAAGCTGATTGAAAAATCCAGCTTCAAGCTCGCCGCCAGGTCCGAGGTCAATGCCAATCCCAAGGACACAAAAGATTATCCCGACGGCGTGTGGACGCTTCCGCCGAGTTTTCGACTGGGCGACAAAGACAAAGCGAAATACCAAGCCATCGGCGAAAGCGATCGGTTCACGCACAGGTATGTGAAGCAGTGATGTAGGTCGGGTTAGCCATGCGTAACCCGACGGCGGAATTATTGGGGTACGCTGCGTTAACCCAGCCTACAATGTCGGGCTTGCTTCCCGACGCCGCCTGAATATACTTCTTGCATGGCAACAATCACTCAGGTCAAGAAGCTAGCGTTGGATTTACCCGAGTCCGACCGCGCGGTTTTGGCGGCGCACTTGCTCGGTTCGCTTCCAGCGGTTTTATATGACGAGGATGAGGGCATTGCTGAGGCGCTCCGACGAGATCAAGAGCTTGATGCAAAGCCTGGCTCAGCTCTTTCACTGGCGCAACTCGACCGGCGGATCAAACGACGCCGACGCTGATGAGGCTGGTCCTTCACCCCAAGGTTTATTCAGATATCGTCACGATCATGGAGTATTATGAACGGGTAGCGACTCCAGAGCTTGCCGACGAGTTCTACGCGGAGCTTCGGCATTTCATGGAACAGGCTCGAGATCGACCGGAACTATTCTCAATTCGACAACGCGACATTCGCCGAGTAAACCTGCGGCGTTTCCCTTATCACGTCTTATTTCGCATCGTCGGCGATGTAGTTCGGATTTTGGTTGTACGTCATCACCGCAGGCGGCCGTCCTTGGGCCTGCGACGTAGATGATCTAGGCAGTGGGCGTAGCGTAGGTCGGGTTAGCCATGCGTAACCCGATGTATGTCATTTATCTTCTGTGGGAGATGCGATTAGGCGAAGTCGTTGGGGCACACTGCGCTAACCCAACCTACGTTGGCAGCCACGGCTCAGGCCGCCGGCTTGAACTTCGGTAGCCAGACCTTCTCTGAAGCTTTTTCGAACTGCACGGAGACTTTCATTCCTAGTTTCACATTTTCGACCGGACAACCGATGATGTTGGTGATCAGGCGTGGGCCTTCGTCTAAGTCTACCCAGGCGATGACGTAGGGGATGTCTGGTTCGAAGGCTTTCGAGGCGGCGCGGCCGACGACTTGGCGGATGACCGTGAAAGAATAAACTTCACCTTTGCCGCTCATCGGCTTCCACTCGACTTTTTCGCTGCCGCACTCGTTACATGACGGGCGCGGTGTCCAGACCCAGGCATTGCAGTCCTGGCAACGTTGAATTATCAATTTCTGTTGCGCGGCGGCGTCCCAGAACGGTTTCGCTTCGGTGGTGATCGCGGGAAGGGGTTTGCTTACATCGAGTTCAGCCATGGTCGTGGTCTGTTTCTTTTAAGGTGTTCATGCTTCGACAAGCTCAGCACGAACGGTTTTTCGATATTTTCATGTCAGTTCCGTTCGCCCTGAGCTTGTCGAAGGGCAAACGCGCTTCGTTCAATTCACAGCTCATTTCCTAAAATAGCGACCGCGCAGCAGCCGAGATTTTTGCCGTAGGGGAGCACGCCCAAGCCTGAGATCAAGCCGATCTTGGCGTTAGGCACCTGGCGCTCGCCGCCTTCGCCGCGCAGCTGGCGCACGCCTTCGAGAATATGATGCACGCCGCCGGCGGTGGACGGCTGGCCGCAGTTGATAATCCCGCCACCGGTCTGAATCGGCAGTTGCCCTTTGAAGGTAAAATCGGTGTTCTCGAAAAACTTGAGATCGCCTTTTTCACAGAAGCCGAGATCTTCGATTTGCAGATAAACCACGATGATGTAATCGTCGTACAGTTCAAGAAAGTTAATATCCTTGTGTTTGACACCGGCCATCTCCATGGCGACGCGCCCGGCATCCTTGATGCCCATGATCAGCGCATCGGAACCCGCGCGCGGACCGTAGGATGGATTGCTGCGCTCGCCGAAGCCTTTCAAGTAAATCGGCCTTTTGCGCAGTGTCTTGGCTCGTTCGGGTGAAGCTAAGATATAAGCCTTGCCGCCATTGGCCGGCATTACGCAATCGAGCAAGCGAACCGGGTCGGCAACCAAGCGAGAGTTTTTATAATCGTCGACGGTGATTGGTTTGCGCAGATAGCCGAGTGGATTCAAGCTGGCGTGATAGCGGCCCGCCACGGCGATCTTGCCGAGATGATCGAGGGTGGTGCCGTACTGATGCATATGGCGGCGCATGACCATGGCGATCTTGCTATTTGGCCCCATGGTGCCGTAGGGGATTTCCCAGTCGCGCATGTCGCCGGGTTGAATGCCGCCGCCCCAATGTTCAGAAAACGGCGCGGCGGCGCCGATGACGAGAGCGAGGTCGATCAAACCGGAATTGATCGCCGCGCTCATGCCGCCCAATAATGAGACCGCGCCAGCGCCACCGGTCGCGCCGCCGAGCAAGAAACCGGGCGTGATGCCAAGAATCTCCGAGACCTCCTCCGGCCAAAATGGTTGCGGATAGGCCGTTGGAATCGTCACGCCAAGCCCTTGCCCCTGAAAGTCCTTGAGGCTCAAGCCCGCGTCTTCTAACGCCAGATGCATGGCCCAGGAAAGATATTCGGCGCTCGACTTGCGCGGTTCGCCAGGTTTCGAACCCAAGCGATCGGTCGGCGTGTCGCCGATGCCAACGATAGCAGCCTTATTGGTTATGCTCATAATCGATCCATGTCTGTTTGACTCCGACCATAGGCCAGCGGCGTTTTCATTTCAAGGTAAAATTTTGTTGGCTTGACAGGCAAGCTGAAGAATAGGACTTATAGGACCTATGGGATGGATATGACCAATCAAGCAAAGAAACTTTTAATCGCTCTGTGCTGCTTCAGTCTCTCGCTGATGCTGTTACCTAGTGCCACTCAGGCGCAAAAGCTGGTCATCGCTTGGACCGCGGTGAGCGCTTTCAATGCGCCGTTCTGGATCATGAACGACGCGGGGTTCTACAAAGAAGAAGGGTTGGACGTCGATACGATCTATATCGCCAGTTCACCGATCGCTGCCAAGGCGACGCTGGCGGGCGAAATCGTTTTCAGTGCGCAGAATAGTCAGGTGATCGCCGATTCCGGACTTCAGGGCGCTGATTTGATTGCCATCGGCGCCGCGGTCAATATCGTTCCGTTTTACGTGATGGCTGCGCCGGAGATAAAAACTGTGACCGATCTCAGAGGCAAAACGGTCGGCGTCTCTCGTTTTGGCGCGGCCACCGATTTCGGCATGCGCATGTTTCTTGGCAAGCACGGACTCGAGGCCCACAAGGACGTGGCCTTTATTCAAATAGGCGGCATGCCGGAGATCGCCGCGGCGCTCTCCAAGAAGATCATCGCCGCCGCACCGATGTCTTATCCAATGGTCTACGTCGCCGAACAGGGAGGCGCAAAGGTGCTAGCCAATCTTGCCAAGGACGAAATTCCGTTCGTTCACTTGACCCTGACAACCACCAAGCGTTTCGTTAAAGACAAGCGGCCCCAGGCCAAAGCTTTCTTGCGCGCTTATGGCAAGGCGGTACAGTTTTTTTTCAACCGCCCGGCCGAGACCAGAGCCATCTTTGCGAAATATACCAAGATCAATGATGCGAAAATCCTCGACGGAAGTATCAGGTACGGTTATGAGTTCATGGAAAAGGTGCCGCTGGTCAAAGCTGCCGGTTTCCAAGTGACGCTGAATGAAATCGCCCGCACCAACGCCAAGGCGAAGCTGGCTAAGCCGCAGCAGTTCTTTGACAACAGTCTAGTGCAAGAACTACTCGATGAAGGCTTTTTCACCAAGCTGTGGGGCAAGAGTCCATGAAGCAGAGGAGATTGGAGTGATGGAGTGTTGGAGTGTTGGAGTAATGGGTGGTTGGAGAATACTCGGTAGCCCCTTCAAGTGCGCTATGTCGTTTTGGACAATCTAGCCTTCTATGCCACTGCTTCGTCTCGATCATATTTCCCATGCCTATGGCCATGTGCCCTTGCTCACTCACGTCGACTTTCAGATCGACGCCGGCGAGCGGGTTTGCTTGATCGGCCGAAACGGCACCGGCAAGACGACTTTGTTCCGGGTCATTACCGGAGCTCTAGTTCCGGATGAAGGCGAGATTTGGCGCACGGAAACCCTGCGGGTCGCCCATCTCGAACAGGAAGTGCCGCCGGATACCGAACAGTCGATTTTTGAAGTCGTGGCCGCCGGTATTGGCGAGCTGGGCGCGCTGCTCGCCCAATATCACAACCTGACGCATCACCCTGAACTGGCCAATCGCGATTCATTACGCGAATTGGCGCAGTTGCAAACTCGCATCGAGACCCTCGACGGTTGGAATATCAATCAGAAAGTCGAGACTGTGCTCACGCGCTTGAACCTACCGCAAGACAAGCGCCTCGCCGATTGCTCCGGCGGCACGCGGCGCCAAGTCATGCTCGCGCGCGTGCTGGTTAGCGAGCCGGATTTGTTGTTGCTCGACGAGCCGACCAACCATCTCGATATCAACGCCATCACTTGGTTGGAGAAATACTTGGTCAATTGCAACGGCGCGGTCATGTTCATCACCCATGACCGAACTTTTGTGCGCCGGTTGGCAACCCGTATCGTCGAGCTTGACCGCGGCAAGCTCAGCTCATTTCCCGGCGACTTCGATTGGTATTTGCAAAAGAAAGACGAGCTGTTGGAAATCGAAGGACGCGCTAGCGCCAAGTTCGACAAAAAGCTCGCCGAGGAGGAAGCCTGGATTCGCCGCGGCGTCAAAGCGCGGCGCACGCGCAACGAAGGGCGAGTGCGTGTGTTACAAGCACTGCGCAAAGAAAAAGCCGAGCGGCTCGATGCCCAAGGCAAGGCGCGCTTTAGCATTGACGTCGGCGCAACCTCCGGTAAGCTGGTTGTCGACGTGCGCCACGTGAGCTTTGATTACGACGACAAGTCGATCATTCGCGATCTTTCAACGCGCATCCTGCGCGGCGACCGTGTCGGCATCATCGGTCCCAACGGATCCGGCAAAAGCACGCTGTTAAAATTAATCCTCGGCGAGCTTGAACCGACCAAGGGCGAAGTGGTATTGGGCACGCGGCTACAAGTGGCCTATTTCGACCAACACCGGCGCCTGCTCGATGGCGAAAAAACCGTTCGCGAGAACTTGAGCGACTCGGATTACGTTATGGTCAGAGGCCGTTCACGCCACGTGATCGGCTATCTTAAGGACTTTCTTTTTCCGCCCCAGCGCATCGATTCGCCAGTCAACGCCCTCTCCGGCGGCGAACGAAATCGGCTCTTGCTCGCAAAGATATTTACCCAATCTGCTAATATGATGGTGCTCGACGAACCGACCAACGATTTGGACGTCGATACGCTGGAGCTGTTGGAAGAACTCCTGTCCGAATACGATGGGACGCTAGTACTCGTCAGCCATGACCGAACCTTTCTCGACAACGTCGTCACCAGCACGCTGGTATTCGAAGGCGACGGGACCTTTAACGAATACGCCGGCGGCTACGAGGACTGGGAGCGTTACCAACGGCAAATCCCCGATGCGCCGGCGCAGACCAAGAAACCTGCCACAGCGCCAGGCGTAACTATTCCTGTGCAAGCCAAGCGCAGCGATAAACCGCGCAAGCTAACTTACCGAGAGCGGCGCGAGATAGAAGCATTGCCCGGCAAAATCGAAGCGCTGGAAACGGAGCAGACCGAACTGCACGCGCGCATGGGCGAAGCAGATTTTTATCG
>CAYZJE010000566.1:0-3896 GCA_964478485.1 uncultured Syntrophobacter sp.
CAACGATGCACACTCGCGTTACCCGCGTCGCTTCGGCCAATTTCTCCTGAGTCCAGCCTTTCTGCGTGCGCAGGTCGCGTACCCGGCGCGCCAAAACGAGCTGATACTCTTTCAAAACCGCGCCGGGACGATCCGCTCGTAACAGTTTGCTAATCGTCGAAACGCCCTCGACGGCATCGCGGGTAATCTCACAATAGCGGCCGAAGCTACGACCCTGCGCATGCAGTGGCACGCCCAGTCCGCCTAGAACTACGCGGAGCGAGGGCGCGATGCGATCGAATGCTTCTATCACATCGCGCGCCTTTGCCAAACCGCCGGCAATGGTTAGTGACAGCGCCAACACCTGCGGATGGCGCCCTTTGATCACGTCGATAAGCGCGTCGTTCGGCACATTCGGTCCTAGGAAATCGACGTTCCAACCCCGTGACAGGCACAGATCGGCGATCATCCGGGCGCCGATAAAATGAAACTCGCCCTCAACACAAGCAACCATCACGCGATAAGGCGAACGAAAGTCGCGTCTGGTAAACAATGCGCGCAGCCGATCCATCTGGGCAATAACGATCTGCGTCGCCAGTTTTTCTTCGCCGATCCCGATATCGCCACGGCACCACAACTCGCCGACACCTTCCAGCGCCGGGGTGATAACTTTGAGGTAAATATCGCCGAGCGTCTGCTGCGACGATAAAAGCTCGCTAGTGACTTGCTCGGCGCTCTCGTGATCGCCGTTGACGATCGCTTGGCCGAACCGTTTTTGCTTGGCGTCAAAATATTCGGCGCTGGCGTCGGCAGTATATTTTCGCAATGTCGCGGCCATCTTCTAACCAAGCATAATTAATTTAATCGACGGACATTTTAATATTCCAGCGATTTGTTAAAGCCCCAACGATTCCAAGGCCAGCTTAAGATTCGGATACTTGAACTTGAAACCGAGCTTGATTGCCGCCTCAGGAATCGCCCGCTGGCCGTTTAACAACATCTCGGCCATCTCTCCAACCACGAGCGCCAACACCGATGGCGGCACCCTTGCCCACGACGGCCGGTTTAACGCAGCACCCAAGGTTTTCGCAAACTCCCCCATGGTCACCGGATTGGGCGCCGTGCCATTAAACGCGCCGCGCGCGCTCTCGTTCTCGACTAAGAACTGAATCAATCCGACCTCATCTTCGAGATGAATCCACGGCATCCACTGCCGGCCCGAACCCAACGGCCCGCCGGTAAACATTTTAAATGGCGGCACCATCTTTTTTAGCGCTCCCTCGCCTTTGGCCAAGACTATTCCCGTGCGCAGCAAGCAAACCCGCACACCAAACGCTTCAGCCTTGTGCGCTTCCGCTTCCCAATCGACGCACAGACGCGCGAGAAAATCGTCGCCGGGTTTGCTGTCTTCGTTCAAGGCTTCGTCGCCATGGGGACCGTAGTAGCCCACCGCCGAGGAGCTGATCAACAATTTTGGTTTGACCTTGGCTTTGGCGATGGCATGCACCAACGCTTTGGTCCCGTCAATGCGGCTTGAGCTGAGAATTTCCTTTTGCTTGGCAGTCCAGCGCTTGCCAGCGATCGGCTCACCCGCAAGATTGATGACCGCATCGGCACCGTCGATGGCGCGCTCCCACTCGCCGCTGACACCCGGCTGCCACGCCAGCCATTGTCTTTTTGCCGCATGGTTTTCCGCTGGTGGTCTGCGGCTAAGCAAGACTAACGAGTGATGACTGTTCGACAACCGCTCGGTCAAAACCGTGCCGATCATACCCGTCGCGCCGGTAACTACGATTTTCATCTGGTGGCTAGCCCGCTCTCCAAACAGCTAATGAATTGCAACAAAGTAATATATAGTTGACGTTTCTACCGATAATGTTATCAGTAAGCAACATCGGTATGGCAAATATTTCTCAAACTAAACCAAGACTCGGAATCAGCGCCTGCCTGCTTGGGCAAAAGGTTCGTTTTGACGGCGGCCACAAACGCGAGCCGTTTCTCACCGAACTGTTTGGCAAGTTCGTCGAGTGGATGCCGATCTGCCCGGAAGTCGAAGTCGGCATGAGCGTGCCGCGCGAGACCGTGCGGCTAGTCGGCACGCTGAACCATCCGCGCATGATCGCAGAGAAGTCCGGCAAAGACTGGACTGAGGCGATGAATGACTTTGCGGCGAAGCGGGTGCGCGACATCGCTGAAAAGCAATTATCGGGCTATGTATTCAAGAAAAACTCTCCCAGCTGCGGCATGGAGCGCGTCAAAGTTTATAATTCCAAAGGCATGGCGGAGCGAAAAGGCCGCGGCCTTTTCGCCGCGGCGATCATGCAACAGTGGCCCCTCTTGCCGATCGAGGAAGAGGGCCGGCTGAACGATCTAAAGCTTAGAGAAAACTTCATCGAGAGAGTCTTCGCCTACCATCGCTGGCAGCAAGCAAATTCGGAGCGCAGTTCTGCGGGGGCGCTGGTGCGCTTTCACACGGTTCACAAATATTTATTGCTGGCTCACAGCGAGCGCCACTTCCGCCAACTCGGTCGTCTAGTGGCGGCAGCAAAACAAAGATCGCTTGCCGCGGTATACCACGACTATGGCCGGGTTTTTATGGAGGCGTTAGCCGTTCACGCTACAGAGAAGACCCATGCCAATGTCTTGGACCACATGATGGGCTACTTCTCCAAGCAGTTGACCGCCACTGAGCGACAAGAATTGGTGCAATTGATCGGCGACTTCCGCCACCAGCTCATTCCTTTGATCGCGCCGATCACAATGATCCGCCACTACAGTAAAAAATACCAAGTCGAATACCTGCAAGGACAGCTTTACCTGGAACCCAATCCTAAAGAGCTGATGCTGCGAAATCATGTCTAAGCGACAGGGTTTGCGTAAGCGATAACAAAAAGCATCATGAAAACTTTCTGGCTGAGAAAAAGCGTTTGGCTAGCCCAACCACGCGCCAAAGTTTTCGAATTCTTTGCGAACCCCGGCAATCTTGATCGTCTCACGCCGGCATGGCTGAACTTCGCGATTCTGACGCCGGTGACGGACCCAATAAAGCACGGAGCGTTGTTAGACTACCGGCTACGCATTCGCGGCATCCCGATCCGCTGGCAAAGCGAGATCGCCATCTGGGAGCCGCCGCGCCGATTCGTCGACCGCCAGACCAAAGGTCCCTACTCGCTCTGGGTTCACGAACATACCTTTGAGGAGCGTGACCATGGCACGCTGGTTGGAGACAACGTCGAATATGCCGTACCTGGCGGAACTATCGTGCAAAGATTTCTGGTCGCTCCCGATCTCGAGCGAATCTTCAACTATCGCCACAAAGTTTTAGACGAACTGTTCAATCCGGCGATGATCACGCCGCCCAAGCGAAGTGGCGTTTAACGATTCGCGCATCCAATTGCCCGAGACACACTTAACCCAACTCAGCGATAAGCAGGTGACGGTGATCCGGTGCTAAAGTTTTGGAAGCGTTTGTTCGTTTTCAAAGAGCGCGAATGGAGGATGTTAAAATGATTTCTTTTATAGTGCCCGCATACAACGAAGAGCGGCTAATCGGAGGCACGCTCAAAGCGCTGAATTCAGCTGCGCAGGCTTTGAATGAAGCCTGCGAAGTAATTGTCGTTGATGACGCATCCACCGACCAGACCGCCGCGGTGGCCCTAAGCTGCGGTGCGCGAGTGTTGAACGTCTCGCACCGTCAAATTGCCGCGACCCGCAACTCCGGAGCGCGAGAGGCAAAGGGTGATATCTTTATTTTCGTCGATGCCGACACACTCGCAAACGACAGCGTCGTCAAGGCCGCCGTTAAGGCGGTACGCGAAGGGGCAGTCGGCGGCGGTGTATCCGTTCACTTCGACGGCAAGTTACCGCTTTACGCGAGACTCCTCCTGCCCGCAAGCATCTGGCTTTCCCGAGCCGCG
>CAYZJE010000567.1:0-5714 GCA_964478485.1 uncultured Syntrophobacter sp.
GCCGACGGTGATGAGGATCAAGCGAATTGCCCGGCCGATGGTCGCGTTGGAGCGAAAGCCGGGGCCGAACACTCCCGAATCGCAGTTGACGTTCAACTCTTTTCGAATCGGCCCGTTGAGAAGCAGTGCCGGCCCGACATATCCGGTGGTCGCCTGCACACCGTAGAGATTGAAACGCGGTTCACAGATCGCTTCGACCGCCGCAATGATTACCGGCAAATACTCCGGCATGCAGCCGGCCATCACCGCATTGACGGCGATCTTTTCGATCGAACAAGGCGCCCACTTGGGCGGAATCGGCCCGATCACTTCAGCCGGATCGCGCGTGGTTGCGTTGAGCATTCTTGTCACGCGCTCCGCCGTCGGCGGCACGATCGGCAAGCCATCGCTCAGCTTCTCCTTCAAGAACCAATCATTAACCGCTTCCCAACTGTCTTCGACTTCGATCAAATTTGAGGTGAGGTTCATAGCTTGTTAAGGCTCCGCTTTAGTCGGAAACTTTTACTTGTGCACTTTATTTCTTGGACACGCCAACATCACCGCATTTTCCTCCCCCGAAAACGGGGGAGGATACAGGTGGGGGTTCATTGACGGCACACTGAATGATCTCCATCACACCCTCGATATTCGTCAGTACTTCGTTATTCCAGAATCTCAAAACCCGATAGCCTTGCGACTTCAGCCAGTGATCGCGCGTTGCATCGTAAGCTTTGTTGTCGCTATGTTGTCCTCCGTCGACTTCAATAACCACTTGTTTTTCTAAACAAACGAAATCTACAATGTAAGGTCCGATAGGCCGCTGCCTGCGAAACTTGTGACCGTTGATCTGCCGTAATCGAATGTGCCGCCAAAGCAGTTGTTCCGCATCCGTCAAATTACTCCGTAGCGCCCGCGCTTTTTGGATAGAAGTTCTCATACCCCCATCCTGACCTTCCCCCGAATACGGGGGAAGGAATAAGATTCAGCAGTATCGTCTAAATCACATACGTCTTCGCAAGCTCGTTCCCGTGACTTTCCTCCCCCGCTCGAGACTGTGTCGCAATACCGTTCATGGTTCGAGAACCTCACCACGAACGGTATTGCTCGATCGCGAATTCAACTACTTATCCGTTCGCCCTGAGCGTGTCGAAGGGCTCCGAGTGAATTGCGACACAGTCTCCTCGCGGGGGAGGACTAAGGTGGGGGATTACCCCGTCCGTACCTGCTTCAAACTCGCCGGCGAACTCAATGTCAGCTTCTCACTCACCAAACCAATCGCCCCCTCGGCGTCAGCGCGATGCTCGCCGGCGCGGGCGCCGCCGCTGGGGTGATGCGGGATTTCGATCAATGGCAGCTTCGCCAAGCCGAAAAACTTCGCTTCAGTGCGCGCCAGTTCCATGAAGATCGACTGGCACAGCGTCACGGTCGGCTTGCCTTTCTGTTGCAGTTCGATGGCGTCGTGGACACTCCACGACGTGCACGACCCTCAAGCGCCTAAACCGGTGATGACCGCGTCGCACCGGCTGACGATTTCCTCCATGATCGGTTTGGGCGCGCCCTGCATATGCGTGGGCTTGGTGCGGAACAAAACTTCCTTGGCGTGATATTTTGTTTCAATCAACTTCGCCAGCTCTTTGAACATATCCGTCGAGTTCGACTGGCCGTTGTCGATGATGCCGATGACTTTACCTTCCAGTGTATCGAGGCCCGGCACTAGCGGCCGGTCTTTTGGATTCACCGTCGCGCGCGGGTCAAGAAATTTGAGCGTTGCCATCAACTAAAACCTCCTTGGCGATTGCTGCGAACTGCTACCTATATAAGCGAAGTGCCGATGCTGCTGCAACCGATTCGTATTGTAGGTTTGTCCGCTGTCGCGTTATAAAAGAACGGTAGGTTGGATACCGTTCCCGATTCATAAGCTGAAAGGCGACAACACCAAACGCTGGAAAGCGTCGTGGAAATCGCCAAGAGACTTGTTCGACGACTGCCGCTTCCACGTCGCCTGCGAAGCCGACGAGGATTTGAATTATCTAACCGAAGGATCGGATCAGGGGTCAGATCAGGGGTCAGGCGTGATAATTGCGATTCCGCCAAATGTTTAGAGCGGTGATTTCCAACCGCAGGCGACGAGCCCATTGAGCAAATAGCAAATATCAGGCTTGACCCCAATATATAGGCTTCGCGGTCCGGGACTGATCCAAGGTGGAGCGTCAGTCTAGCGCCCGCCGGTGAATACGCTGCGAAAGTCTTTGCCGATATCTTCCAGGATCGGCCCAATAAAGTCGGGGTCGGCAAGAAAGCTCTCCTTTTCCAATAGGGCCGGCACACTTTGTTTCACGCCCTTGCGGGCGACCACATAATCTAAGCTCGCCAGTAGAGACTGTCCTTCCTCGGAGAGCGTCCAGTCGATCAATAGCGCCGCTGCGTGGGGGTGGGGAGCGTGCCGCGCAAACATAAGCATGTTGGGTTTAGCATAGTACGGATCGAGAATGGTCCAATCGAGTGGCGCACGGCGCGTTTTGAAGTCGAGTACGGAAGAGCTGTTGAGCGCTATGCCGATGGCTCGCTCCCCCGCGCTGATCAATTGCGCCTGGGTCGTGCGCCCTCGGCCCATCATGATCTCCTGTTTGGCCAGCCTCCTCATGTAGTCCAAACCTTTTTCCCGGCCATAGTGTTTGAGTATCACGGCAAACCAGGGAAACTCCTCGATGTCCAAAATCATATTGCTCTTCCATCTGGGCTCCAGCAGGTCTTCATAGCGTTTAGGCACTTCATTCCGCTTGACCATGTTGGTGTTGTAGCCAAGCACCACGGGAACGATATAAGTCGGAGTGAAGTAACCTTCCTTATCCTTGTGTGCGGTGGAAAAGTATTGCCGTTGGGGGCTCTGGTAAGGGTCCAATGCGCCGGTCTTTTTGATCCCAAAGGCCTGTGCGGCTGAAGCGTTGGTAACGTCGAAGGCATGCCTGCCGGCGTTAAACTCCGTTTGGATCATGATCACCTGTTTCTGCCCGGAGATACGATAGATGTTGACCTTGATAAACGGATAGCGCTTGTTAAACGCCTTCACGTAGATATCCGCATCGACGGTCTGAAGCGAGGTATAAAAGGTCACTTCTTTCTCATTCCTTGCGTTCTCGACCAAAACTTTTTGCCGGTTTTCGGCCGAAAGTTTTTCAAGTCTCGCCATAATCTGGCCGGCGGTGTCCTGCGCAGAGGTTGGCGTTGCCGCGATCGCCCATGTGAAAACCACAAGCGAAATCATCGCAGTGAAAAATCTTTGTTTCATGGCAATCTCCTGAGAAATTTCAAAAAAATACACTCGAATTTGGATAATTCACCGCGCCTCTATTTCGAAATTCGGCCGATGAATCCGAGCACGGTACGATTAAAGAACTGGGGTTGTTCCCAATAGACCGAATGACCGCACTCCGGCACGATCAAAACTTCGTTCATTGGAATATGGCGCGCGATCATACGCATAATAGAAGGCGGCGTGAACATATCGGCAGCGCCGGTCATGAGCAACGTCCGAACCTTGAGCGTCTCAAGCTTCTCCGGCGTCACGACATTCACCAATTTTTGCCGGGCACCCCTTCCGGGCTCTGATTTGTGGTTGAGCTCGGTCCATTTCGCGACGCCTTCGGGGTTGGCTCCGCGATAGGAAGGCCCGAGCTCGCGAAACCAACGCGGCAAATCGTCCCACTCTTTGAGTTTGACCCTGGCGGCGGTTTCGGCGATGTAGCCTTTCGTAGCCGCAAGGTTGTTACTGGATACTGTGAGACTAAGCAGACGCTCCGGGTGGGACAACGCGTAGTCGGCAGCGACGCTGCCGCCTGCAGCCGAGCCCACTATATGGAACTTCTCCAGGCCGAGGAATTCAATTAGACTCTGCAGGTCTTCCGTTCCGGTTCCCGGATTCTCCTCGGGCGCCGAGTCTGAGTTGTAATAGTTGCGCCGCGAATAGGCGATGACACGATGGCCGGCCTTTGCGAACACAGGCTGCTGGTACAACCAGACCAGCGCGCTACCCGACGCTGGATGAAGCAACACCACCGGCTCTCCACTGCCGCCCGTATCCAAATATCCAAGATGGGTGTTGGGGAGCTCGGCGATTCCCTCCTTAGCCGGAACCTGCTCCGGGATCGGCACCGGAACCATCGGGTCGTCTACCTGAGTCAAGGCAATGCTCCCGTTCATCAGTGTTCCTGCATTATGAGCATCGTTTTATAGCATCGAGGCTGAAAATCGCCTCGGAATCTTCAACGTGGGCATCGGCATCGATGGTCATGTTTATTTCCTCCGCAGGAACGGCGCAGCTAATTTCCATACAACTTTTTAACGAAGCCGCTGTCCTCGATTTCTTTCAAAATCGATGGATCGATGAAATCACCGGGGTTGAGATTTTTCATTTGCGGCCGGGTCTTGGCGAGTTGATCGATGATGGTCTGAATGCCTTCGCGGTCCGGGTGAGGAACACTACGGATCAGTCTCTGCGACATCTCGTCATAAGCCACCTGTACCAAGGACAGATCGTCGAGCCGGGTATACTTTTTCAAAACGTTCAGCGCGAGGGTCTTGTTGGTTTTAAATATATGGATGCCCTCGAGATAGGCTTTCATGAACCGAATGACGACGTCCCGGTTAGCCTGAATAAAACTTTTTCGCGCGCCGAAACCATGCATTGAATAAGTCACACCGAGCTGGCTTAAATCGGCGAGCACGGCGGCGCCCGACCGGATCGCCAGGGTCGCGAAGGGCTCAGATAAGACGACGGCATCCACCGCTTTGTTTTGCAGCGCCAGAAACTCTTCCTGCTCGCCGCCCACCTGGATAATCGCCACGTCTTTGTCGGGTACCAAGCCCCAGCGAGTCAGCGCGTAGCGGATAGAAAAATCACTGGCACCGCCCAGCCGGGATATGCCGACCTTTTTCCCCTTTAACATTTCAGGCTTTTTGAGCTCCGGATGCGCCAGAATCTTGAACACAAAGGTATTGAGCGTCGCGGTCAGCCCGACGAAGTCACCGCCGCTCATGTTAGCGTTGATGTTGGCGACGCCAGCGCTGGTGATAAACTGAATCTCGCCGGCCAGAGCCGCCTGAACCGCCCGCGAGCTCACTGGAACAAAAAGAATTTCGGCATCCACGCCGTATTTCCGCGCCAGGTCAAGTTCCTTCATGATGTAAACCGGATCAAATTGGATGCCAATCGATGTATAGGCGGCGCGGACTTTGGGCAAGCTCTGTCCCCGCGCCGCAGCGCCGAAAGCTAAAATGAAAGCAAAACAAAGCGCCAATCTTTTTACTGCCAACATTGTTCTCTTCCTTACCTGGCGATCGGCGGCCGCGGCGGCATAATGCTTGCAGCCTCGGTTGCCGATTGCCCAATCATCCCCCGCTGGATTTAGCGCTCGGCGTGGCCCGCTGGTTCGGCTTCAGCGTAACTAGAATAATCCGGTTGGTACTGCTCTGATGAATTAATAAATTCCCTTCGCGCGTTGGCCGAGCGTGGGAACCTTCCACTCGCGAAATGTGATCGATGCTTCGCCGCGCACCAGAGTAGGCTTGAGTTGATCATTCGCCGGGAAATGCGGCGCCAGATACTGCGTGATCGTGTCCTGGGCGGGCGTGCCGGACAAGTTCATCATCGTGCCGATCACTTCCCGCCATCCTTCGCGACTGTAACCAGAGCTCCGGGTAATCTGGTTCAGTTCGTGACACGCTGTGCACATCCC
>CAYZJE010000568.1:0-5414 GCA_964478485.1 uncultured Syntrophobacter sp.
CCCCCTCCGGTTCTACAGAGTGCTGAAATCGTAACCCGGCCTGTCGATACACGAATTTGACTTTTCCCAGCCGTTACATCATAAGTGCAACTGATATGTCGGCGTTGCGATCGAATCACTGGCGGCTAGTACTTCTGCCCGTGTTACTAACGGCCTCTCTTCTCCTTCCAACTTTGCACGTGCATCCGGTTCACGATCACGACGGTCACTCGCATCAACAGGCAATTATTCACGCTGATTTTCTTTCTGTTTCAGCTCAAGATCACCGCCATGCACGGCCAGAGGCTGCCGTGCTGGGTGGCGACAGTCCTTGGGCTTTCGCGCAGAGCGGTCTCGTGGCTCTTTTTGCACGTCATGTCGATTCTCAGCTGACGAGCCTTGAGAAAAGTCCAGATTTTTTTCTTATCGACGTAACTATAACCCATACTCAGCTCGTTCAATTCGTTCACATCCTCAAGCGAGGTCATCCGCCCCCTGTGCCGCAGGTCTTTCTGGCTCCGAACGCGCCGCGATCACCGCCGCATCTCGTATAGCGCCTTCACCGGTCTAATTTTTCCAAAGAGAAAGTTTGTTTGTCTAATAGGTGGGCTATCGCTCCGTAGAGCGATAGCCTTTCCGGAGCAAAGGAGCATCGAATGCTGCGACGGTGTTTTGTCTGGCTTTTTGCAAGATCCAATTTACTGTTTAAGCTTTGCTGTGTGATGTCCGCTGCGGTGCTGGGCGCGAGCGTTACGAACTACGACGCGGACGGAGCCGAGCGAGCCGACTCCACCAAAATTACTACTGCGACGAACGAGATGACTCTGGATGCGGTGATCGCGGAAGTACTCGAGCACAACCCCGAAATGAATTTCTATAGCGTGGAGATTGCCGCCGCCCAAGGCGAAGCGCGTGCCGCAGCGGCGTGGAGCAATCCGGAATTCTCTACCACGGTCGGTGATAAGCGCGTGACTGGCGGCGGGCTAGCCGCCGAAGGTGTTGCCTGGTCGGTATCGGTGCGGCAAACCTTTGAATGGCCGGGGCGCATCCCACTGCGCAAGGCCATCGCTAACCAACAGATCCAACTGGCCGAGCTGGGGTTTGCGCAATTTAAGGCCGCGCTGGCGGCGCGCACGCGCTCAGTCGCCTATGGGTTGTTCGCAGCCCAGCAGAAAGCTGTGGCGGCCCGGGAAGTTGCCGATCGCTTTCATGCCTTGCGCCAGGTGTTAGTGCAACGCGATCTGGCTGGCATCACACCGGAATTAGAACTGCGCATCATCGAAGCGACGGCGATCACGCTACTCCGCAAGGCCAGTGAGGCGACGGTGGCGGAGCAAGCAGCGCTGCTCGAACTGAACCAACTGCGCGGCCAGCCGTGGCAGCGCGCGCTGAAAGTTGCACCAGTAGGTCTGGCGTTCACCGCTGCGCCGGAGCCGGATACTTTGTTGACGGCAGCAAGGGCCAACAATTTCGAGATACGGATGCGCCAGGTGGAGTTGGAACAGCAGGGCTTCAAGGTAGAGCTGGCCAAAAAAGACGCTTACCCGTCGTTCACCGTCGGGCCGTACTTCTCCCAAGAGCGAGCCGGCGATCGTGAGCGGCAAGTCGGTATAGGCATCTCCGTACCGCTACCCCTTTGGACCCGCAACGAAGGTAACATCGAGACCGCTACGTCCCGGCAGAAGCAAGCGGAGACCTCCATGTACGTGACGCAGCGCAACATCGAGAGACAAATCGTCGAGAAGGCGCTGACGTATCAGACGAAACAAACCGAGATGGCGAAGTGGCGAGCGGAATCCATAGCTGAGTTTCGCAGAGCGGCGGAGCTGGCCGACCGTCACTACCGGCTCGGCGCGGTGCCGATTGCAACTTACGTCGAGTTGCAGAAGCAATATCTCGAAGCGGTCGAGGCGCTGCTGGAAACCAGGCGTGAGGCGCTCGAAGCGGCGCAGCAACTGGAACTGCTCACCGGGCTTAACATCAACGCCGTGCAGACCAAACCTCCGAAACCTTGAGGCCCTTCAGCCATGATTGACAAAATTCTCGAATTTTCCATGCGCCAGCCCGGGTTCATCCTGCTGGCTGCTGCCGCGCTGTTCGGTATCGGCCTCTGGTCAGCCTTGCATCTGCCCATCGACGCCGTGCCCGACATTACCGCGCCGCAAGTTCAAGTGAACAGCGAAATTCCCGCGCTAGCCGCCGAAGAATCGGAAAAACTCGTCACGCAGCCGATCGAAATTGCTTTGGCCGGTCTGCCGGGCGTGGACGAAATGCGTTCGCTGACGAAATTCGGCCTCTCCCAGGTGACGATCCAATTTAAGGATGGGACTGACATCTACCGCGCGCGCCAGCTCGTTGCCGAACGCCTTCAAGGTGTGTTGGAACGATTGCCCGCGGGTGTCCTGCCCAAACTCGCGCCCATCAGCACGGGCCTTGGGGAAATCCTCTACTACAGCGTCAACTACCGTGCTGACGCGAAGAACAAACCTTCGACGGAATTAGCGCAGCTGATCGAGTTGAGCGAGATCCAGCTATACGTCATCAAGCCGCTGCTCCGTACCGTGCCGGGCGTCGCTGAAATTAACGAGAGCGGCGGCTACGAAAAGCAATTCGTCGTCCAGCCCAAACCTGAAACCCTTGCCGCAATGGGCATGACTTTCGGCGAGTTGGCCGACCTGGTCGGGCAGAACGTCGAAAATGCCGGCGGCGGCATCATCAACCGCGGCGCTGAGCAACTCACCATCCGCGCCGTGAGTCGGGTGAACAATGCGGCGGACATTGCCAACCTGCCGCTCAAATTCGGCGTCGGCGTCGGGCCGCTGCTGGTCAAAGACGTAGCCGAAGTTAAGACCGGGACCAAATTCCGCACCGGCGCGGCTACACTCGACGGCCACGAGGCGGTCATCGGCACGATCATGATGCTCGCCGGCGAGAACAGCCGCGACGTCGCCGAGCGCGTCAAGGCGCGCATCGGCGAAATTCAGAGCAAGCTGTCCGAAGGCGTCGAGATACAGATACAATACGACCGCTCTGAGCTTATCGATCGCACCGTCGCCACGGTCAAGGCAAACCTATTCGAAGGCGCAGTGCTCGTGGTGGCCGTGCTGCTCGTCTTATTGGGCAACTGGCGCGCGGCGCTCATCGTCGCCGCGGCGATCCCGCTTTCGTTTCTTATTGCTCTGACCGGAATGGCGCGCTTCGGCATCTCGGGAAATCTAATGAGTCTCGGCGCGGTGGACTTCGGCCTGATCATCGACGGCGCGGTCGTCATCGTGGAGAACATCGTCCGCCGGCTCGGCCAGCGCCAACACGAGCTTAGACGCGCGCTGACAATCGAAGAACGAGCTCATACCGTGCTCAGCGCGGCAAAACAGGTCGGTAAGCCGATGTTCTTCGGCGTGGTCATCATCACCGTCGTCTATATCCCGATTCTCGCGCTCACGGGAATTGAGGGGAAAATGTTCCATCCGATGGCGCTCACCGTCATGCTCGCGCTCACCGGCGCGTTGCTGCTAGCGCTCACACTGATGCCAGTTCTGTGCTCGTACGTGCTGCGCGGTAAAATCCGGGAAGGCGATAATATAGTCATCCGCTTCGTCAAACGGCTCTACCAACCGACGCTGGGCTTTTCTCTGCGGTTTCGTTGGCTCGTGATCTTTGGCGCGATCGTGTTGTTCGCCGGCTCAGTGTGGATGTTCAACCGCCTTGGCGCGGAGTTCGTGCCAAAACTCGACGAAGGCTCGATTACCGCCATGCTCTATAAACCCGTCGGTATGAGCATCGAGGAATCCCTAAGGACCGACATCGAAGTCGAGAACCGGCTGTTAAAGGAATTTGCCGAAGTCACTCGTGTCTTCACCCGCATCGGCACTAGCGAAATCGCCACCGATCCGATGCCGCCCAACGAAAGCGACGTCTACATCTTCTATAAACCACTTGACGAGTGGCCGAAAACACCCGGCCGGCCGATGAACAAGGCGGAGCTGCGCGAGCAGATTGAAGCGATGCTCAAGAAAATCAACCCGGATTACAGCATTCTCTTTGCCCAGCCCATCGAGATGCGTTTCAACGAAATGCTCGAAGGCACCAAAGCCGAGTTGTCGGTGAAGATTTTTGGCGATGACTACGACATGCTTGAAAAACTCGCGGCACAGATTAAGGGCATTATGGAAAAGACGCCCGGCGTGGCGCAGGTCGAATTTGAGACCGAGGGACGGACCCCGCAATTGCAGATTCTGATCAACCGTGACGCGCTAAAGGGTTACAGTCTCCAGGCCGCGGAAGCAAACAAGGCCATCAGTGTCGCCCTGGCCGGACAGGAGGTCGGCGTTATCGTCGACGGCAACCGCAGGCACGACATCGTGGTGCGGATGCCCGAACATCTGCGCGCCGACGACGAGCAAATCAAGAAACTGCCGGTGCGCGTCGGCCAGAACGGTCTCATCCCGCTGGGAAAGCTTGTCGAGTTCAAGACGCTCAAAGCGGTCGAGCCGATCCGCCGCGATGACGGTCAGCGGCGCGCCGCGCTCATGGTGAACCTCAAAGTGCGCGACGTGGAAGGTTTCGTCCGCGCCGCCGAGCGGCGCATCAAAGAGCAAGTCAAACAGCCAGAGAACTATTTCATCGAGTTCGGCGGGCAGTTCAAAAATCTCCAAGAAGCTCGCACCCGCCTTGCGTTTGTAGTTCCCTCGGCGTTGGCGCTTATCTTTGTGCTGATCTTTTTTGCCTTCGGCAGTCTGAGACAGGCATTACTGGTCTACTCCGGCATTCCCCTGGCTCTTACCGGAGGCATCCTCGCGCTCTGGCTGCGCGGCATGCCCTTCAGCATTACAGCCGCGGTTGGTTTTATCGCGCTCAGCGGCGTCGCTGTTCTGAACGGCCTGGTGATGATCAGCTACTTCAACCAACTTCGTGAAGAGGGTAAATCGATCTGGGATTCAGTCATCGAAGGTTCGCTGACTCGTCTGCGTCCGGTGCTGATGACCGCTTTGGTGGCCAGCCTCGGCTTCGTGCCGATGGCAATAGCCACGGGCGCGGGAGCGGAAGTGCAACGTCCGCTGGCGACCGTCGTCATTGGCGGCATCCTTAGCTCCACGTTCCTGACGTTGGTCTTGCTGCCGGTGCTTTATGAGTGGGTTGAAGGCAGAGCCGCCGCCAGATTGTTCGGCAATGAGAGTCCGTGACTGCTTCTCGGCTGGTTCAATGGGATATCATCGGAGTTGCAACTTTTTGCTGATTTTAAATCATCATGGACTGGCCGAGGTGAGCGTCGTCTCATTTCACCTTCTGGTGATCCAATGGTGTAAGTGATAAATTATTTTTATGGATGATTGTTGTGAAACGAAAGCAGAAGTAATAAGCACCCTGCGCGTTAAGCACAAGAATGTTTTCATCATCGTTCTAATCATTAACGCGGTGCTCTTTTTTGTTGAGGC
>CAYZJE010000569.1:0-4584 GCA_964478485.1 uncultured Syntrophobacter sp.
CGCGAAATGGTCAAAGTCCTCGTCCGCCGCGCCGCTCAAGAAGCGCTCCAGCGCGCCGGTTGATCCGGCTTACCGCCTACGCTATTTCTAGAATCAGACGATACGTGAAAAAAGAGCAGTGAGCGACTAGCCATCGGCTCACTACCGTTTCCGTAATAGCCACAACCTCCCCTTCTCTCGCCACTAATACTTTTTGACACATGAGCGAATCAATCATAGAATCCAAGCCATGAAAGCTAGAGCTATCGCCACCAGAGGCATGAGAGTTCAACTACCCAAGCACCTTTATCGACGGGTAGAGCGAGCTGCACGACTGACCAAATGTCATTTTAGCAAGGTCATCGTTTCGGCCCTGGAGACTTCGCTCCCGCTAATGCCGGAGGAATTGCCGCGTAAGGTAGCCGAAGAGGTGGCCGGTTGGACGCTGTTAGATAATGAGGCGTTGCGCGCCATCGCCGGAGCTTTCCTGCCGACAAGACAGCGGCGACGATTTACTCTGTTACTGCGCAAGCAGGAAGCCGGCAACTTGGGCGCCCGTGAAGGCGCTGAATGGGAAGCGCTCCAGCAGGAATACCTCCGTATTTCACAGAACAAAGCCAAAGCTCAATATCTGCTAGCCCAGCGTGAGAAAGCGCGCGCCACCTGAGGGCGTTCGCCATGCCTTCCCTGCCGAAGGCTTTGCGCCGAGCCGTACGAGCGGAATTTTCAGACCCTCGTTGCGCCTACTGTCAGAGCCACGAACGCCTGCTCGGCTTTCCTCTCGAAGCCGACCACATTGTCCCTGCCACAGCCGGGGGACGCACGGTTTTTTCTAACCTATGTCTGTGTTGTCGCTCCTGCAACGGTTTTAAGTGGAGGCAAATCCACGCCCGCGATCCGCAAACCGGACGGCGCATGCGCTTGTTCCATCCCCGCCGCCAGCGATGGACAAGGCATTTTACCTGGAGTACAGACGGCATCCGAATCGTCGGCGTAACTGCAACGGGGCGGGCGACAGTGGCCGCGTTGCGGATGAACAACGAACTCATCGTGGCATTGCGAGACCTTTGGACCGCCTTGCGTTTACATCCCATGAAAGAGCAGTGAGCGATTAGCCATCGCCCCTCTCGCCACTTAAAATCGATATTAGTCTAACCGGTGACAAGTCGCGCTTATAAGCTAAAAGCGGATTTGACCCCTTTGACACACGCGCGACATCCTGCACACGGTGACGCCGTGGACAATCTACGACGGCTGGGAGGCAACCGGCTGGCCGGTAATGACGATGGTGCGTGGAGATATTGTCATGGAACGGCCGGAGGGAGAGCCCCGAGCCCGCATCAGCGATGCCTTGCCGGGCGAGTACCAATGGCGCAAGCTAGCCCGCGGTGCTTAGCCGAGGCAAGATGACAGCTCCGGCTTGGCGCGATCGAATGCTCGCCCCTTATTTACTTGAGCACCTCCTTTAAACGTGGAATCAACGATAAGTCCAAGTTAAAAACTTCCTTTACATTCTGTTCCAGCTCCGCGCCGTCGGCAGGCGTAATGTCAAGATTAGCCTTTTTCGCTTCGGCGAGAAACGCCGGGTCTTTCATCGTGTCTGCGAAAGCCTTGCGCAGCATTTGCACTCTATCCTTAGGCGTTCCCGGAGGTAGGACAAAGGGGCGGGCCGTGGGACCGAGGCTGTGGACCGCCGCTTGCAGAATATTGCGCGCCTCCGTGGTTTTGGCAAATTCCATATCAATGGGCACATTCGGCAGATCTGGATGGCGCGTGGGGCTGTGTTGCAAAACCACGATGACATTCCCCGATTCCACTTCCTGTCGCCAGGTCGATTTGAAGGACTGCCAGGCATTATTGAGTCCTTGAATTTCACCGCTGTTAAAAGCCAGTTTGACATCGGCGGTGCCTTTATACCCGTCGACGACCTGAGCGGGAAGGTTCAGCATGGAAATCAAGATGCGCGGGATGTCCGAGGTGGCTGTTCCGGGGGCTATGCCGCCAAGCTTCAGAGGCGATTTGACGTTAAACCACTGCTGTATGTTGGATATACCGCTCGCCTTAGAGACCGCCGTTACATAGTTGTCTTGGGTTGGCACGCCAAGGTACTCAAATTTTCGCGCGTCGAACTCGATTCCCGGTTTCTCGAGGAGCTGCTGAATAAATAGACCGCCGATAAAATGACCGATGGTAAGCCCGTCCGGCTTGGCTACTTTGTAGAGAAAATTGGCGGAGACGAGGCTTCCGGCTCCCGGCATGTTTTCCACGACGATGGTCGGGTTACCGGGAATTTGCCGTGTTAAATGCCTGCCGATAAGCCGGGCATAGGTGTCGTAGCCACCGCCGGCCGAAAAGCCGACGACGACTTTGATAACTTTGCCCTTATAAAATGGTTCTTGGGCGATGGCTTGCCCGATACTGAAACCGATAAATAACGCCAAGATCTGTAGCACTCGTTTCTGCATATCGCCCTCCGCCGTTTCCTTCGCAATACGATTTTTATTAAAGTACCTGGTCAATTGTCAACAAAAAACATCTTCGCCAATGGCCTCCTGATTACGTCCAAATGATGGGGATTCCATAGGATCTAAATATCGTGTGATGGGTGACCAGAGCCAGATGTTCCGCTTGGGCTTGAGCAATCAACATTCGATCGAAAGGATGAACGGAGGGTTTTTCAGAAGAATCGATATCCTGATTCCAAAGTGTACCAAAGCCTTGCGTTTCGGGCAAAACCCGGCTTCGGACTCGCTTTCACACGGGGCTAGACATATTTTCCGCTCCGAGGTATGGAGGAGCTAAATTAATTGGGAGCAGGAAGTGTCAACAGAATCGCGGCGATCAAGTTAAGGAGTGTAACGTGCAAAAGTTCAGCGAGCTCATGCGGGGGAACGAGCTCATCGTCGCCCCGGTGGCGCTCAATCCGATCATGGCGCGGCTCGCCGAGGAGGCCGGCTTCAAGGCGCTCTATCTCAGCGGCGGGTCGCTCGGTTGGTTGAAATGCGTCACCGAGGCCAATCTGACGCTGCCGGAGCTCGCCGCAGTGGCTCTCGACATGCGCGCCGTGTGCCGATTGCCGATTGTCCTCGATGCGGGCGGCGGTTGGGGTGATCCTGTGCACATGCACCGCACCATCGCCCTCGCCGAAGCTGCGGGCTTTGCCGCCATCGAGATCGAGGACCAGCTGCTGCCGCGCCGTGTCGAGCATCACGTCGGCGTCGATCATCTAATCCCGACCGAGCTGATGGTGAAGAAAATCACCGAGGCGATCGTGGCCCGCACCGACCCCGATTTCGTGATCATCGCCCGGACCAACGCAAGGCGGGTCTACGACCTCGACGAGGCCTTGCGCCGCGCGGAAGCCTTTCACCGGGCGGGCGCCGACATGCTGTTCGTCCACACGCGCGATGCCGAGGAAATGCGTATCGTCGGCGAGCGCTTGGCGCCGCCGCTTATGACCTTCGCCCCACCCGACGGTTTCTCCGGATTTCCCTTCTCACCGCGCGATCTCGCCGGTCTCGGCTATCGCCTCGCCGCCTCCTCCGGCACGGCTTTCGCGGCCATGGTCAAAGCCATGCGCCAGTCCTATGAGTGTTTGGCGCAGGGGAAAATGGACCCTTTCCTCGGTCCGGGCGGCGCCGACAAGGAGATGAAAGCCGCACAGACGACCAGCGGCCTGGAGCGTCTTCTGGAAATCGAACGGCGGACCATGAAGGATCATTGAGCCGAACGAATGGGCGACGCCCTTCGAGCAGCTCGCGACGAGGGGACCTGACTTGAAATCTCGACAACTTCCCGGTCAACCTGAACTTACTCGACGTACGCAAGGGTTTATTGCGCAGAATCCAGATTCGGCGCTTGGGTCCGACACGTTGAACCTTGAACTGAACCCTTTCTCACGTTATTAAAAAACCCCATGAAGCAAACTATTCATGTGACCGTCAATGGCCACCTCTACGAAGAGGAAGTCGAGCCGCGCATACTGCTTAGCCATTTTTTACGCGAGACTATCGGGCTCACCGGCACCCACGTCGGTTGCGTGATTGGCGAATGCGGTGCTTGCTCGGTTCTCCTCGACGGTAAAGTCGTGAAGTCTTGTCTCCACTTCGCCGTCCAGGCGGATGGGCGCGAAATCACGACGATCGAAGGTTTAGCCAAAGACGGCGAGCTCAATCCGGTGCAGGAAGCGTTCGTCAAAAATTACGCCTTTCAGTGCGGCTATTGCACACCGGGCATGGTCATCACCAGCCAGGCGCTGTTGCAGCGCAATCCTGACCCCACGGAAGAAGAGATTCGCAAAGCGCTGGCCGGAAATCTCTGCATGTGCACGGGCTACGTACAGATCGTCGACGCCGTAAAGGAAGCGGCCGAAAAACAAAAGAACGCGGGGAAATGACAAGAAAGCACGAAATCCGAAATTCGAAACAAATACAAATGCTCCAAGGCAAGAAAATCACAAACTCGCCCGTTTTGAATTTTTTTAATTTGGATTTAGTCTTTTTTGTTTCGGATTTCGATATTCGGATTTCGGATTTATCCCCTATTAAGGTAACCCTGTATGGCTGACAAAAAATTTGTAGGCAATCGTTCGCGCAGCAAAGAAGG
>CAYZJE010000570.1:0-9235 GCA_964478485.1 uncultured Syntrophobacter sp.
ATCGACTCGCCGATTTCGGAAGCTGGCATCGCCGGCATCGGCGTCGGCGCGGCGATGACCGGGATGCGTCCAGTGGTCGACATTATGTTCGGCGACTTCATCACGTTGACGATGGACCAGATGGTCAACCAGGCGGCGAAGATTCATTACATGTCCGGCGGCAAGCTCAAAGTTCCCATGGTGCTGCGAACAACACTCGGCGCCGCGCGCCGCTCCGCCGCGCAGCACAGTCAAAGCTTGCACGCGTGGCTCAGCCATGTTCCCGGCTTGAAAGTCGTCGTGCCGTCAACGCCGTACGACGCCAAAGGCTTGCTCAAATCGGCGATTCGCGACGACAATCCGGTGGCCTTCTTCGAAGACAAGATGATGTACCAGCTCAAAGGTCCGGTGCCGATCGAGGAATATACGATTCCGCTCGGCGTCGCCGACGTGAAGCGCGTTGGCAGCGACATCACGATGGTCGCCACCAGCAGCATGGTTCAGGTCGCGCTCGCCGCGGCGGAAATTTTGGTGCAGAGCGAAATCAGCGCCGAAGTCGTCGACGTGCGCACCACCGCGCCGCTCGATAAAGCAACGATTATCGAGTCGGTAAAAAAAACCAGCCGCGCTATCGTCATCGACGAAGGCTACGAGCGTTACGGCGTCACGGCGGAGATCGCCTCGGTGATCGCCGACGGCGCCTTTTACTATCTCGACGCGCCGGTCAAACGCATGGGCGCCATGGACGTGCCCGTGCCGTTTTCACCGGTGCTCGAAGATCAGACCGTGCCGACGGCGGAAAACGTTGCGAAATTGGCGCGAATATTGTGCGACAAATAATGACCGAGTTCCGGGATGAGCGACAGCAATGGTCACATGGCAACGGTTCCAGCAGTTCCAAACGTTCCAGTCGTTCCAGTCGTTCGACGGCACGGATCGGTTTTAACATTTGGAACCTTTGGAACAACTGGAACGATTGGAACGATTGGTTTTGGAGGTAGGCAATGGGTCTTAAAACCTTCGGCCTGATGGCCGTCGATTGGGAAGAGCGCGTCAACATCGAGCGGCTGCGCCAAGAGCGTCTGGCGCGGGTGAAGAACGCGCTAAAAAAGTCGGAGATCGGCGCGTTGCTCTGCTTCGACATGAACAACATCCGCTACATCACCGCAACCCACATCGGCACCTGGGCGATGGACAAGCTGGTGCGCTTTTCGCTATTGCCGCAAGACGACGAGCCGATCCTGTGGGATTTCGGTTCGGCGGCGCGCCATCATCAGATCTATTGCCCCTGGTTGGGCGAGCGCTCGCGCGCCGGCATTTCCACCTTGCGCGGCGCGACTCATCCCGGCTCCGGCTTGGCCGAAGAACTCGCCAAGAAAATTAAACTCGAATTGGAAATGCGCAACTTGCAAAACGAGCCGGTCGGCGTCGACGTGATTGAAATGCCGGTGCTGTTCGCGCTCCAAGCCCAAGGCCTCAAAGTCGTCGACGGCCAGCAGTTGATGCAGGAAGTCAGAAAAATCAAAACCCAAGACGAGATCACGCTGCTCAACACCGCGACCATGATGGTCGACGCCGCCTACGATGAGCTTTATCGCTTCATGAAACCGGGCGTGAAAGAAAATGAATGCGTCGGCGTGGTCAGCAAAGTGCTCTACGATCTCGGCTCTGAGCATGTCGAAGGCGTCAATGCCATATCGGGCGAGCGTTGCAGCCCTCACCCACATGTCTACACCGACCGCGTGCTCCGTCCCGGCGATCCGGCGTTCTTCGACATTCTTCACAGCTTCAACGGCTACCGCACTTGTTACTACCGAACCTTCGCAATCGGCAGCGCCTCGCCGGCGATGGTCGACGCCTACAAACGGAGCCGCGACTACATGGACGCCGCCATCAGTATCGTCAAGCCGGGAATTACCACCGCAGATGTGGTCAAGCTATGGCCGAAGGCGCAAGAGTTCGGCTTCGCTAACGAAGAAGCCGCCTTCGCATTGCAATACGGCCACGGCGTGGGACTATCGATCTGGGAGAAACCGATCTTCAGCCGCTTGGTTTCCCTCGATCATCCCGAAGTGATCGAAGAAGGCATGGTCTTCGCGCTGGAAACCTATTGGCCCGCGTCCGATGGTTGGTCTGCGGCGAGATTGGAAGAAGAAGTCGTCGTGACCAAAGACGGCTGCGAATTGATCACGCGCTTTCCATCGGAAAAATTGCTCGTCGCCGGCACGCACTATTTCACCACCGGCGGCGAACTGCCGACGACGCGCGAGACGCAGTCGAATCTGAATAATCCGGGGGCGCTGGAGAGAGTGAAGCGCTGAGGAAGGCAACAGGCATTAGGCAATCGGCAACAGGTACGGGCGACCGGCCGGTCGCCCGTACGGAAATCGCGCAGGGCGCCTCACGCCTTTTCGTGAAGAGTGATAACGATGGTGACTGATGTCATAATGCACGCGTCTGAAGGGACGGAGCCATGAATAAAAAAGGCTGATTTTGAGAGGGAGGAAGGACATGCCTGCTGCGACGTATGTTAATGATCAGTTCATCGTAGCTGCAGAAAAGGGATTTCGGAGTCACGGCCAACCCAAGGATCGCCCGTGAGCGAACCGCCTCTTAAACCGTTACCCTCCGATATTTCTCTCAGCCAAGCGAAGCTCGGCCAGTTGGATAAATTAACCAACCAAGAGATCATGGACTCACTGAAACCAGGACAACCCGGATCGCTCAAGGTTAGGCCCGATGGAATGATCATAGATGGCCATCATCGTATCAAGATGATTCGAGATCGTGGGCTCGATGTCGATTCGCTGCCACGAGAGATCATACCCAGGAATTAAATACTTTTAGCAGGCACCATGAGAACAGAACTCTACTGGATTGAAGGACCATGGCAAGGTAAATTAGCCATTTTACCCCGACCGCGTGGTGGAGATTGGCTGGAAGACGAAGTCCGGGGATGGCGCGCTGCGGGCGTAGACGTTGTTGTTTCATTACTCACCAGCGATGAAGTCGCAGACTTGGACCTTGCCCAAGAAGGCGTTTTGTGTGAGGTGCATGGCATAGACTTCCGGTCGTTCCCGATCGTTGATCGAAGCGTTCCCGCATCACGAAAAGCTACTGTGGATTTCGTGAAGAAGTTGGCCAAGCTCTTGCTGGAAGGCAAGAGCATTGCCATTCACTGCCGGCAAGGGATCGGTAGGTCGGCGTTGATAGCGGCCAGTCTTTTGGTGCTCTCTGGTATTGTTCCAGAGGCGGCTTTCCTGCGGGTTAGCGAGGGACGGGGATGTTCTGTTCCGGAAACCTCCGAGCAGCGTCAGTGGCTTATGGAATTCACGCAAGATAAGCCGCCTCATATTTTTAACAAAGAATGACCGACGGGAGGCATCGAATTCGTTCTCGAGTATCTGAGGAGGAAAGATGAACAGAAGAAGCGCCATCCTGCTGCTCGCAACTTTTTTTCTGACTACTGCTTCTCTAGCCGAGGCGCAGCAGCCGAAGAAGGTCCCTCGGATAGGGTATGTATCGTCGAGCGATGCAGCTCATGACTCAGCCCGTGCCGAGGCAATTCGGCTGGCTCTGCGCGAGCGTGGCTACATAGAAGGTCAGAACATCGCCACCGAGTACCGATATGCGGAGGGGAAGCTCGATCGGTTCCCTGAGCTTTTGGCCGAGCTGGTGCATCTCAAGGTTGATATCATCGTCGTAGCAGGAGGGAGCATATGGGTCCGGGCGGCCATGAATGCGACCAAGACGATTCCGATCGTTATGACGGGCGGTGGGTCCGATCCTGTCGCGGCAGGCCTGGTTGAAAGCCTTGCCCATCCCGGCGGCAACGTCACCGGCATTACAAACCTTTCCAGAGAACTAGGCGGTAAGCGGTTGGAGCTGCTCAAAGAAGCCGTTCCAAAACTTGCTCGTGTCGCGGTTCTCTATGATTCGCTCGTTCCGGGCACTGGACTCGAGGTGAAAGAGTTTCTCCCAGTTCCGGCGCGCGCGCTGCGATTGACTCTTCAACCTTGGGAGGTACGCAGTACGGACGATTTCGAGAGGGTCTTTGCTGCGCTAAATAAGCGGCGCCCGGATGGACTCTACGTGCTCGGGGGCCCGCTAATAAATGTTAACTTAAAACGGATTGTCGGCTTTGCGTTAAAGAGCCGGTTACCTTCGGTGTACCAGAGCAAAGACGCTGTAGATGCTGGTGGGCTCATGTCCTACGGGGCGGACGAAGCGGAGAGCTACCGGCGCGTCGCATACTACGTGGACAGAATCCTGAAGGGAACCAAGCCCGCCGAACTGCCTGTGGAGCAGCCGATGAAGTTTGAGTTTGTGATCAATCTCAAGACGGCGAAAGCCATCGGTCTGACGATGCCGCAGTGGACGCTGATGAAGGCGACTAAGGTGATCAAGTAATTTTAGATTTTCGATTGCCGATTTTCGATTGAGGAAAAGAGCCTGAATAAAAGATCTCGGATACGATGGCGGGATTTTTCTTCCGACAATCGAAAATCTAAAATCCAAAATCTAAAATGGAGTGATGGAGTATTGGAGTCATGGAGTGTTGGTAATCGCGCTCAATAGCATTACTCCAACACTCCAATTCCCCGGTTTGGCGACAGTAGTTAGGCCGTGCAATACGAGGGCTGGCAGCGACGCAGAGCTTGGGCTATTATTTGCGCCGAGGTGAAATCATGGAGAACCTTTCAATTCCCGATCCTCCTGGGTTCGGCGATCTTTCGAAAGCAGAGCAGATTCGCTATTTACAAGCGCTGTGGGACCGAATCTCCAAAAACCCAGACGACATTCCGGTTTTGGAATCCCACTTAGAGCTTGCTGAACGAAGGCTGGCGGACTATCGACGCAATCCCAAACGAGCTCGCCCAGCGTATCAGGCTTTGGACCGGCTGCGCAAAAAATCCAGGTGAACGGCTATAGACTCGTTTCCGAACCGCGGGCGGACGTCGATATCGAGGCAGCCTTCGATTGGTACGAGCGTGAGCAAACTGGGCTAGGCCTAGAGTTTCTCGACGAAAAGATTCTGCTGAAAAACCCCTAGGAATGCTTCGACCGTTCGAGAAGCCTCACGGCAGGCTTCCTCGACGGCCTTCAGTTCCGAGCCCGTCGAGGAATCAGCATGAACGGAAAATTCTTAAGATTATCAATTCCCTCCCCGTTCGCCCTGAGCCCTGTCGAAGGGTGAACGCGAGTTTTTCAGCGGAATCAAAAAAGTAGCCTGTCCCCGTTCCCCCCACAGAGCTATAAGGCTGTCACCCAATCTTAAGAGGGCACAATTACGGTTGCGCCGACAAAATCACCGCCGTATAGTCGGACACGATCGGTTGGATAGACTTCACATGGAGTGGGAACGACGTCACGTCCCGAACAGATGAGGTGCTGATATGTACGATTTAATTCTCAAAGGCGGCAGAATTTACGACGGCTCTGGCTTGCCGTCGTTCCTTGGCGATGTCGCGATCAGCAATGGGCGCATCCAAGAGATTGGTAGAATCAATCAATCCGCCGATCGCGTCATCGATGTCGGCGGCCTCGCGGTGGCGCCGGGGATTGTTGATTTCCACACCCACTTCGACGCGCAATTCATGTGGGATGGGCTGGGCTCGTCGTCCCACGAGCACGGCGTCACCACGGTCGTCATGGGTAACTGCGGCCTCACACTTGCGCCGTGCAAACCGGAAGGTCGCGACGCGCTGATCGGCACCTTCGTGCGCGTCGAAGCGATGCCGCGCGAAACCCTCCAAGCGGGCATTCCTTGGGATTGGACGACCCACGCTGAATATCTCCAGGCACTGGAACGAAAACCCCTCGGTCTGAACGTCGCCACGCTGATCGGCCACTGCGCCGTGCGCCAGTATGCCATGGGCGAAGCGGCTGTCGAGCGTGAAGCCAACGACGGCGAAATCGCCGAGATGGAAGAACTTGTCCGCCAGGGCATGGCGGCGGGCGCCTTTGGTTTCTCGACCAATTCCAATCAGACCCACTTCCGCGAGGACGGCAAACCGGTGGCGAGCCGATTTTCCAGCTTGAATGAAATCGCCCGGCTCTGCCGCGTCGTCGGCGCAAGCCAGCGCGGCCTGGTGCAGTTCACGCACGGCGCATTTGCCACGCCCGAGCATGTCGCGCTGATCGGCCAGTGGTACGATACAATTCTAAAAGAAACCCGGCGGCCGCTGATTGGCGAGAGCGTGCGCCATCGCTGGGGCGAGCCCGATCTGTGGCGCAAACAATTAAACGACGTCGAAGAGCGCGGCCGCCAAGGCTACGCCGCCTACGCGATGACCAGCACGCGCCGCTCCATGCGCCGCTGGACGCTCAAAGACGGCAGCCGGCTCAATGTCATCCCAGCCTGGAAAAAAATCCTATCTTTGCCGAGCGACCAACGCATCGCGCAACTGCGCCAACCGGCAGTGCGCCGCGAGCTCGATCGAGAGACCACGCAAGGCGCGCCGATCGATTTTTCGCGCCGCTGGGATTTGATCAGCGTCAAGAAAGTGGCGCGCGAGGAAAATAGAGATTGCGAAGGCATGAGCGTTGCCGATCTAGCGAAAACACAACATAAGGCACCCATCGACGCCATGCTCGATCTCGCTCTCTCGGAAGATTTGGCAACCACTTTCGAAGATTCGACGACTCAAGGCGATGAGCAAGCGGTAAAAGAAATCTTTTGCAATCCGAATGTTCTGCTCGGCCAATCCGACGCCGGCGCTCATGTGGCCAACGGTAATCCCGGCTTCGGCTTCGCCACGCTGTTGCTCGCATACTGGGTGCGCGAGCGCAAGCTCATGACTCTGGAAGACGCGATCAAGAAACTGACTTTCCTGCCGGCGTCGATCTTCGGCATCCATGACCGCGGTTTACTGCGCCGCGGCATGGCCGCCGACATGTTTGTCTTCGATCCCAACACCATCGATCAAACCAAACCGGAACAGGTCAATGATCTTCCTGAAGGCGCGCCGCGCTACATCCAGGGCGCCAAAGGAATCCACTACACGATCGTCAACGGCTCAGTGCTGATGAAAGATGGCAAGCACACAGGCATGTATCCGGGGAAGGTGCTGCGAAGTTGTTAGTCATTCGGCGCCGGAAAAGCGCCAGCCAAAAATTAGTTAAGAGATTATTAGCCGCAAACCCAAGAGGGCGGGTTTCAAACCCGCCCCTACCAAGCCAAATTCCTTTTTGCGTACGGCGCCTGTGGTGAGCTCGTCGAACCACGTCCCGATCGCCCTGAGCTTAGCCTGTCCTGAGCTTGGCCGAAGGATCGAAGGGTACGGCCAATCCCTCAGAGCTACCCGCTCACAACCCGAAAATCTCGCGGAATTCTTTAATCGTCGCGTTGAACTGCGCGCCGCTCTGGGAAGGCTCGACCTGCAACTTCAGCTTCGACTGTTCCATGCGCGGCGAGAAAGGCTCCACGTCAGGCCGCGCCGGAATCCGTCGTAACGCCCGCAAACGCTGCTGCGCTGGCCGCGACATGAGAAAATCGTAAAACAGCTTCGCAGTATTCGGATGCTGCGGTTTGGTGCTCAAGCCCGCGGCATTGACGGTCACAACGACCGGATTGACGGTACTCATCCATTCAATCGGCGCGCCTCGTTGTTTCATTTCTTCGACGCGATGCGCATAGATAACCCCGAGCGGAAACTCGCCCGCCGCCATCAACTGGGCGATCAGCGTGTGGCCTTTGCGCCATTGAATGTTTTGCTTCGCCATCGCGCGCAGGTATTTCTGCGCCCGCTCGCGCCCCCAAGCTTTGTGCAAGGTGCCAAACCATGGATACTGCTCTTGGTCGATGGAAATCTTGCCCCGCCACTTGGGATCCAACAAATCCTCCCACTGTTTCGGCGCATCTTTCTCGCTCACCAACTTTGGGTTGTAGCCGATCGTCGTGTAATTGATATAGACCGCCGTCCAATAGCCGTTTGGATTTTTGAATTCAGGAATGAAGCTTGCCGCTTCCGGTGAGCGATAGGGCGCAAGCAATTTGGCGTCGATCAACGCGTCGACTTCGCTGATCGTCACGATATCGAACTCGGAGTGGTTCGCGCGCGCTTCGGTGACGATGCGGTTGAGCGTTCTCTCGCCGCTGGCGCGAAAGATTTCGCCTTTGATAAAAGGATATTGCTTCTCAAAATCATCGAGCAAAGGTTTGGACTCAGTGATGTTGGTCGACGTGTACCATGTCAGTTTGCCTTCCTTCTTCGCCGCTTCGATCATCTTCGACCTATCATCGCTTTGCCCCCAAGCGATTTGGCCGCCGACGGCCATCAACCCTAGCGAGAGTTTCACCGCGTTTTTTACAATCGAGAAAGTCACAGTTTCACCTCTTTCTTATCCTAATGATTGCTGCCCGGCTGGCGACAAAGTTCTATGAGTATAAGAAACCGCGTCGCTAAGTCAATTCGCCTCTGAATGGAGACTTCTATGGACCTGAATGCTTTTCAGCGGCACAACAACTAATCGAAATGCGGCAAGCGCGACGCAGCCGCGCGGCAAAGCGCGCTGACGTCGCATCCTCTTGCGCGACACAGTGCAAAAAAAGTATTTATCCAAGAGGAATTACCAATTGGGGAGAGAAAATATGCTTAAAACCACGGGGCTCATCGCCGGTCATTACGAATGCCGCTCGCTTGAAGAAACTCTGCCGGTCTTCACCGAACTCCTGGCCATGCAAGTGATCGAACGGAAAACCGCTGAAGCGACCGTCAAGCATCCCAATACCGATTGGAAATTGATCGTTCACGAAAGCGGTCCCAACGCGCCGGAAAAAACTTTCGACAACCACTACGGCTTTCGCGTCGCCAGCCACAAGGAAGTCGACGCGGCCTGGGAATTTGTCGAAGCTAATAAAGAAAAGTACCGCCTCAGTAAGATCACCAAACCGCAGAGCGCCCACTTCGCCTACTCGATTTATTTTCGCGAGCCCGGCGGCAATCATCTGGAAATCGAGTATTACAATCCCGGCGGCGCGCTGCATGGCCGCTCACACACGGCGGGCCATTGGCAAAACGCCCTAAGCACTGAACAATTCCCCGGCCGCGGCTACGTTCCGCAAGCTCTTACCCATGGCACGCTGCAATGCGACAACGTCGAGCGCAGCCGGCGTTTTTACGTCGAGGTTCTCGGATTGGAAATCGCTGCCGGTTTCAACACTGCCCAGTACATCAAACATCCGGCGAACCCGTGGTACGTTGTTGTCTTGCAACGCAGCCCGCGCCAATACTTAGCGCCGGTCAACCGTTTC
>CAYZJE010000571.1:0-10404 GCA_964478485.1 uncultured Syntrophobacter sp.
TGTTCACGCCACGCTGCTCACCTGGCGCAGCGTCTGCAACACGAACACGTCAAACGGAACCTGCGTTGAAGTGCGCAGATAATCGATATGCCGACTGGCGCAAACGCTCTCGATCTCTTTGAAATAACCCGCCAACTCCGCCTGAAATCGCCGCACCAAATCGTCGTCGAGAAAAAATTTGCGCTCCCGCCCGCCTTCGACGTCCACCAAGGCAACATCGCCCCACGCATTGGGCTGCAGCTCGTTCTCATCGACGATGTGAACGACCAACAACTGATGACCTTTGGCGGTCAATTCTTCCAGCGCCCGGCGCCAGCCGGCCGGATCAAACAGGTCGCTGATGATCACGACGAAGCCGGGATGGGGAAACAAATTGGTGAACGAATGAATCGCCGCGCGCAGATTAGTTTCGCCGCTACACGACAGTTGGTTGAGAAAATTGAACATGTTGAGAATCTGTTTTCGCCCGCGGCCAAGGGTGAGCGGTTTATGCAACACCGAGGAAAACGCCGCGCCGCCGACCCGGTCGAGATTCTTGAGTCCGATATAACCCAACGCCGCGGCGACTTTCTTGGCGTAGTCGACCTTTATCGGCGTGCCCTCGGCCGCCACTGCCATAGACTGGCTGGTGTCGACGAGCAGATAGATATTCATCTCTTCCTCGGCGGTAAACACTTTCACCAGCAATCGCTCCAGGCGGCGGTAAATATTCCAGTCGACGTAGCGCAGGTCGTCGCCCGGTTGATAGCGCCGGTAGTCGGAGAACTCCAAGCTAAACCCTTTGCGCGAAACCGCATGCTCCCCCTTCATCGCCGCCCAGCTGAGCCGCTTGGCGACCAGGTGCAGCCGTTCGAGCTTGCGCAGAAAATCAGTGTCGAAAAAGGTTGCGGGTTTTGGGTTCTGGGTTTCGGGTTGGGCCGCGGCAAATTGCCGGCTGGTCTTTCCATCTCGCGGGTCCCCTCGAACCAAGCGAGAAAACTTGCTTCCGGTCAAGGCGACGAGCTTGGACATAGCGCCAACGATGCGCCGCCGCTCCGACGCGAAACTCGAAACCCGAAACTCGAAACTCATGTTTCCCCTACTCCACTTCCGGTACCTGGGCGACTAATTCGCCAAGAATCTTCTCGGCGCCGATGCCTTCGGCGTCCGCTTCCAGGTTGAGAATCAGCCGATGGCGCAGGCTCGGCAGCAACATCGAACGAATGTCGTCGAAGGAGACATTCGGCCTGCCCGCCAGCAGCGCGCGCGCTTTCGCCGCCAGAATCAAACTTTGCAAGCCGCGCGGGCTTGAACCGTACATAACAAAGCGCTGCGCCAACGATTCGCCGCCATGGTTCGCCTCGCTGTTTGGATGGGTACTCAGCACCAAGCTCACGGCATAGTTTTTAACCACGTCGGCGAGCGGCACTTCGCGCACCCATTGGCGCATTTGCAAAATGCCGGCGCCGTCCAACACTTCCCGCAGCGCCGACGGCGGCGCCGCGGTGGTGAGATCGGCGATGCGCCCGAGCTCGGCGCGACTGGGAAATTGCATCAGCAACTTAAAGAAGAACCGGTCCACCTGCGCTTCAGGCAACGGATAGGTGCCTTCCATCTCGATCGGATTCTGCGTTGCCAAGACCATGAACGGATTCTCCAACCGATGCATCTTGCCGCCAACCGTAACGCTCTGTTCCTGCATCGCTTCGAGCAGCGCCGATTGGGTCTTTGGTGTCGCCCGGTTGATCTCGTCGGCCAAGACGATATGGGCAAACACCGGGCCAGGTTGGAACTCGAAGATTTTACGCCCCGACGGATCGTCGGTCAGCATGTTGGTGCCGGTAATGTCGGCGGGCATCAGATCGGGCGTGAACTGAACCCGCGAGAAACTGAGGTTCAGAATCTCGCCAAGGCTCCGCACCAACAGAGTCTTGCCCAGCCCCGGCACGCCTTCGAGCAAACAATGGCCGCCGCACACCAGCGCGATAAACACCTGCTCGATCAGTTCGGCATGGCCGACGATCATGCGGCCAAGCTCGCTGCGTAATTCATCGAAAGTGCGGCGCGCGTGCTCGATGCGCTTTTCAATATCGGCTACAGATTCCATGATGTGACTCCCGTATGGCAACTTGGAGTGATGGAGTGTTGGAGTACTGGAATAATGGGTTCCCGACCCATGATTTAAACGCTCCGCGAATCCGATTCCATCCTCGATCCTCAATCCTCAATCCTCGACGAGATTGCTAGCGCGCCCCCTCGCCCAGCGACATAAAATAGTGCCTGATGGTCTCTTTCAGCGCTTCCGGCACGCGCTCAGAATTAAGCTCTTGCTCGGCTTGGCGGCGGTAGTTGGCGACCACTTCTTGCTGCCCCAGCGCGCTCTTGCCCGCCGCGGGTTTACCTTTAAATCCGACGGCGCTGCTGTCGCCGTCGCCGAGCAATCCTTTCACTTGAGTCTGTGCGCCGCCGCGAAATTCCGGCAAGGCGTGAACACCGTCTTTTTTGCCCGGCTCTTTGCCTGGCATGTTGCTGTGGTTTTTCTCCTTGACACCGTCACCATCGCCATCCTGCTCGCCTCGTCCAGCCGTGCGCAGATCGTTGTCATTGCGCCGGGCCTGTCCGGACTTTGCCATCTGGTCGAGAAACTGTTGCGCGTCGAGCAAAGTGCGTCGGTCGAGCTCGCCGGTCGCTTGCTGCTCCAAGCGGTCGAGCAAGGATTTCATCTCATTGGGACCGAAGCCCGGTCCGGCTTGCATTCCCTTGTCCAACTGCCGCTTGAGCTGCGGCAACGACGCCAAGCGATCCATCCACTGTTGCGGTAGCTCTCGGCTTCCCTTGGCGGCGGCGGGCAAATTGAACAGATCGCGCGCCGCTTCCAGCTCGGCTTTAAGATCCTGCAAGGCCTGCTGGCTTTCGCCGGCGCTAAAAGAATCTTTATCGGCGCCGGACTTCGCCGCCGCTTCAAGCTTCTTGGCCATGCCGGCTAACTCTTGTTTTAATTGCTCCTCGCTGCTTTTCGCTTCGAGATTTTTGCGCGCCAGTTTTTCCAGCTCTTGACCGGCTTTAAAGCTTTCACGCAATCCTTCGCTCTTGGCCTTATCTTGCAGTTCGCGGGAAAATTCGCCGACCTTGTGCGCCAATGACGGCGGCGGCGCGCCTGAGCTTTGCCCGACCAGCGAGCGATCGACTTCGAACCAAAGCAGACCGAGCCACAGCACCAGCAGCGGCCCGGCGGCATAGCGTTGCCAATTCCACTGGCGCGGAAAGACGCGGCGCGCTTCGACCCCATGCAACTGCTCCTGAGCCTGCTTGAAAACCAATTCGTGCACCGCGCTGCTCGTCTCGCGACCGGATAATTCCCAAGCGGTGGTCGCGCGCTCGGCCAGATTCAATGTCTTATCGAGAGTAACCAATGAGCGCGTCGCGTCTTCTTGGCGCCAACGCCAGCGGTGGAAAGACCATGGCGCGATTAGCAGAACCAGCACTAATGGCATAAACCAGCGCAGTCCGCTAACTGGAACATAGCCAGGCAAAGGCAGCAGCACGATCGCCAGCGCCACTGCCACGCCGGCCGTTACAAGCGCGGTTTGCTCAAGCCGTTTGCGCCGTTCCCAAGCGAGCAGATGAGCGAATTGCTCACGCAGTATTTCGCGCGTCGCGCTCATGACGCCGCCTGCCGACCCAAGCCCCAGCGGTGCAAAGCGAAGCCAGCACCACCGAACAGCAGGTGAAAAGTAAAATGAACCCAGGGCGCAGGCCAACCCCAACCGAACATTGTGAGCGCCGGCAGTTCCTGCCGGCCGAGATAGGCGAGCAGAAAGGCCACTGGGTTAACCGGCAGGTAAAACAGTGCGGACAGAATCACCAAGCCGACGAATAAGCAGCGAATGAAAACCTGGCGATTTTCCACGCGGCGCTCCCACAACGCCAGTGCCGCCAACCCCCAGACACCGTAGATCAAGCCATAGAACAGCAACAGCAAAAAAGTCGCGCCGACGCGCTCCAACGGCGTACGCGAGATCGCGCCGGCCCAGACCAGCAAGGGCGCGCAAAGCAACAGCGACAAGGCGACGTGGGCCGTAAGAAACGCCAACTGCGCTTGACCGACCCAAGCCGCCGAGTAGCTCTGTTCGCGCAGCCAATGTTTGAGCGGCTTAAAGCGCCAGGAAGCGAATTCCTGGTTGGCCACGCGCAAACTAAAATAGATGACCAGCAGCAACAGCGTGGTCGCGCATACTTTGAATAAACTGGCTGAGCCGCTCCACTTCTGCGCATCCAGCGACGGCAGGTATAGGGATAGAAATTCTACCGGCGCGAGGATCGCCAGCAAGTAGAAATAGACTTGATAGCCATGGCCTTCGACAAAGAACACGGCGATACTTTCGCGCCAAACCGGGTTGTGGCTCATTCATCCTCCCCGCTGGTCAAGGGAACGATGGCGCGAAACAAGGCATAATCCTGATGTTGAATGCGCGGATCGTCGATGTGCACGCGCGGCTCCGGTTGCTTCACCCAAGCGAAAAATACCGCGGCGCCGCTCGCCCATCGGCCGTCTATGCCACCATGCGGAAAAAACGACGAGTGAAATAAAATGTCTCTGGTCTTATCGGCAAAGCTGAGATCGCGAAAGCTCACGCCCTCGGCACGCGTCATGCTGGTTTCGGCCTGCGCCTTGGGAAGAGTCAAGGGAAAGGTCCTGCTCCAGTTGGCGCCGCGCGCGATTTGACCGAGATCGAACCGTTGTCCCGGTACCACCAACCAGCAGTTGAATAAATCCTTGTTGCTCTGATTATTGATTTTCATCGACAGTTTGTCGCCTTGAGCCTCGAACTCCACGTGCAACGCAAAGCGGTCCACCAAGCGCATGCGGAACAGCCGGTAGTCCCACTCGCGCAGCGGCAGATGATAGCGGCTCGCGCCGCCGATTTCTTGATGCACCACCGCCGGCTCTTGAGTTTCCCTAACCCGATTGGAGACCGGCGTCAATTCCATCCAGCCGCGTTCCATGCGCAGCTCGTAGGACCGCGGTTGGGTCGAGAACAGCGCCAGGTTCGCCTGCGCGTCGACATAGCCGTCGCCGCTGCTCTCGAGCACGGTTGACGACATCAGCACGCCGTCGGGAATGTTGCCGCCACGACTGAACTGGGCGTAGCCAGCCACCGTCCCCACGGCGATTAATACAAAGAGACCGATGAGTATAGTGCGTAGCGTCAATCTGCGCCATTGCCCGAGCCAGGGAATCAGCGCGACCCCGGTCAGATAGAGCAGCATGGCGAAAAACAGCGAGCCGAACGGAATGTAAGTCGATATAAACGTCGGGCTGGCGACCAACTGGGCGAACACCGCGTCGTTCCACTCGCTACGTGGCGCCGCTTCGTCGAGCACTGCCGGCGTCAGCAAACTCTGCAAGTATTTCGCCAAGCCGTCCCACTGTGACAACGGCGGCCGACCGATATCGAGGGCCAGATAAACGATCCGGCCGCGCCCCCGGCTCGCCTCGACCAGAACGGGAAGGCCATCGGCTTCAGCCAGCACTTTGCCAGTGAGCAATTTTGCTTCTTGCGCCAAAACCCCGGCGAGCGCGACCGGCCGGCCGTTTTTACCGGGATTCGGGGTAAATGTGATGCGCCTGGTGCCGGTGACTCGCACCGGCAAGAAGCGGCTGAGCGAAGCATCTTGATAAAGCGCAAAGTTTAGACTGCCGATGATGATCATCTTGCCGCCGGCGGTGAGCCAGGTATCGAGGGCGGTGAGCTGAGCACGCGACAAATCGCGCATCGACTGATCGTAGAGAATCACGTGGGACACGCCGAGCAGCGCGCGTGGGTCCGCCGCCAGCTCGCTGGGCGAAACCGCGATCAATCGGCTTTGCGGCGTTGCCGCGAGCGACGCCAGCGGCGCCAAGAGATTGCTTTCACTCAACAACAGCAGCAACGGCGCCGGCGCGAAATAGCGGCGCAGATCGAGTTCCTTTGCGGCGCGTACCGCCGGGCTTGAGAATGTGATCACCAAGGGGCGGCTGATAAAATCCGGATCGACGGTCAGTTGGACAGTCTTGCGCGCCTGCGCCGGCAGGAAGACTTCGCGCTGATAGTTGACCGCGAACGGCGCGCCACCTTTGGTCGCGCCGCCTTTCCAGATTTGCACTTCCAGAACACCCTCGGCTGGCCGCCCGCTGTTGCTGAGCTCGATCTCCAAGGGAAACGGCCGGCCCAGCTGAAACAGGCCGCGGAAACCGACGCGCGGCTCGATCAGGATTTGAGCGTGAGCGAATGAGAACGGAAGGCCTGAGAAAAACAGCGCGGCCAGCAGCCATAAGATTCGACGTAGGTTAGGCCCATCAATGCAGAGTGCAGATTGCAGAATGCAAAATGCAAAGGGGAATTCCGAACTCCCCCATTTTGACTTTTGCACTCTGCATTCTGCATTTTGAATTGACTTGCGCGAGAAGCAGCCGCCCGCGGCGACGCGCGGTGATTGGAAATAAGCGAGCACAGCCTTTGCGGCTGAAAAGGACATAGTTCCTTTCCACAAAGGCCCGCCCCAACGGTACCGGCGATCTAATCGATATACTCGACGTTTAGAATATCGAAGGTGCGAACACCCGTTGGGGTGTGGACCTGAACCTCGTCTCCCTCGCTCTTGCCGATCAAGGCGCGCGCGATGGGCGAGCTGATGGAAATCTTACCGTTCTTCGGTTCCGCCTCGTGATCGCCGACGATCTGATATACCACCTTATCGCCCGTGTCACCATCGGTGAGCGACACCGTGGCGCCGAACATAACTTTGTCGCCGGAAAGCTTGGAAACGTCGATGACCTGGGCGCGGGCGATTTTATCTTCGATCTCGCGAATCTGCACATCGAGCAACGATTGACGATGTTTGGCGGCGTGAAACTCAGCGTTTTCCGACAGATCGCCATGCTCCCGCGCTTCTTCGATATCGCGAATATTTTTCGGCCGCTCGACGCTTTTCAAACGCTTCAACTCATCCGTCAGAAACTGGTAGCCCTTGGGCGTCATCGGCACGCTTGCGTCAGCCATAGTTTAACTCCTGGACAAAATCGGTTCTTCGGGCTTCCGGGTGAAGCCGGACTCGGAGATTGCACCGCGGAGGCGCGTCCTTCGACTAAGGCTCAGGATGCGCGGCTTTCCTCCGCTCATGGTGAGCTTGTCGAACCATGCGAACTCTGTGCCTCTGTGGTGAATACTCCTTCACAATCAACCCGGAAGACCCACAAAATAAAAACCCCTCGGAATCGCTCCCGAGAGGCCTTCAAAATACTGCTGGTCTTGCCAAGCTGTTAATTTCTAGAATGATTGTACCATCGGCACGGCCTAAATCAACTCCTACGTTGGACCGTCAATTTGTAATCTGTAATTTGAAATTTGCCATGCCGAGCGCAGCGAGGTCACGCGCGGGTATGGACACGGCGCGAGGGACTCGCCGCATTGCACCGGCTGACGGATTAAAAACTTGGCTCGCCTCAACCACGATCAGGCCCCGATTTATTGCCGCGCCATAGTTACACCCAATTATGAATCCGAATATCCCGAGTAGGCTCGCAGAGCCGTATCGAGGGAAGCACTACCTTTAGCTCTTCGGTTTCTTCCCGGATGTCATGGAGAAGTTCTATCTTGTCTCGTCGCGCGTTAGTTCGGACGATCAGTTTCAGCACTCGCCGCGCGCCGTCGCGCAGATCTCCACCGAGTGTATTTTTGTCGTAGCGAGAAAACTTTCGCACCACCTGCTCGAAGTACAGACATAGATCCTTCGATACGGCCCGCTAGGCCTACTCAGGACCAACGGACTTTTTAATTTCCGACTATCCCGAGTAGCGCGGAGCGCGTAGCGAGGGAAAGCGCTTTTGTAAAGCGGTAAATGCTCGGTTCGAGCCATGCGTCGCGAATCTGGGGGGCAACGCCCCCCAGACCCCCAAATAAAATCAAATCATCAAATACTCAAATCACCAAATAACCAAGTTTAAGAGCCGCCGCGAACTGCGCGCACGTAGCCGTTGAGGCCCTTGCCGTCCGCACTAACGAAACCGTCGGCGAAGTTCACGACCCACGCGTTGCCCGGGCCGCTCAGATACGTAGTAGACGACCAGTAGAAGGACGATTGCGTGAAGCTATCCACGCCACCATTGTTAAAGAAAGTCTGGTTGATGGCCGGACCAATCTGACCCCAGTCCACCAACGTCAGAAGTTCGTTTATATTCGGCAGCCGCCAGTCGCACTGACCCGCGAAGCAAGGTACCGTGTTCAGCGCTGCGATCTTTGCAAAGGCATCCGCCCACGTGTAGTAATTGTCGGCATCATGGGGGTCAGTAAAATTCTCAGTTCCGTCCAAGCTACCAAGTTTCTCCCACACAAGCCCCGTTGAGTTGTCGGTGATCGTCGCACCATTATCCGTGTAGCTCCGCGCCGTGCCCTTCTGGAGAATACCGTCGGAGCCAGATCCAAAGTCGCTTGTCTGCCCCGTCTTGAGCGGGTGTGCACCGCAGTTTGCGATTACCACCTTCAGGGGGGAGCCTGAACTCGCCCCACTTGTGAGTATTCCGACGCAATCAACCGGCAGATTCGTTGTCGTGAAATTGAAAGCACCCTTTCCATTTGCCGTCGTAACTTTGGTAATGTCGCCCTCCCAAAATATCTCGGCGTTGGCTACTGCTTCTTTGCCGTTCACCACAACAGCACCCTGGTTGATTTCCGCTTTGTTGATGGTGATCACCGCCTACGCCGACGATATAAATATCGCCATCACCGCGAGCGCGACCGTTGTGAGAAATATCTTTTTCATATCCGTTGCTCCTTTCTCTTCCGTAGCGTTGATATTTTCGCCTGCTCTTCCTGCACCATTAAAAATTCTTGCTACCGCTCTAGCGGAAATGAGAAATATCGCCCTCGCCGTAGTCGTGTCAAGCGAAGCAAGGATGAAATCTATGATGATTTCTAAGCGCGTGGAGCTTCGGCGTACAATTGTCCGGTTCTGTCAGGATCTGTCCCGGTTAGCAATTCGTAGGATGGGTTGAGGCAGCCCTAGTTTCGGGTTTCGAGTTTTGTGTTTCGAGTTCGAAAACCCGGATCCCAAAACTCTAAACCCCGAACGAATTACATCAGACCGTCTTAGGCAGAATCAATCCGATATGCGTGGGGTTGCGCAAGCATGACCACTTGCCGTCCAGGGTAGCTGTAGATCACGTGAAAATTGTTTGTAATGTCACGACCGAGAACAGAAACATCGCTGCTTGCTATATCGGTGAAAACGCTGAACTGACCTTGGACCGTGACCCGATTTCCGCCGTCACGAACGAATGCAAGGCGGGTTTGGATGACCTGGCTGTCGACGTTTCCGCCGACGCCTGCAAGCTCGAGGATTTCGGAGGAAGCTAGAGGAGAAAGCAGAGGGCGTAGACTGGCGTCGAAAACGGTGCGGTCAGCGCCACAGTCGAGAAGCATGGTAATGTTTTGCCACACACCGGATGGAGATAACACAGCGGCATCGATCACCGGCCGCAGCGCGCCGTCTTGGAAGCGGTGCCAGCGGCCGTCAACACGCATAAATCCGTGGCCGATTCTCGCGCGGGATGTACTGCACGAAAGGTTCGTCCCCGGGATGTTTTTGACTTGCCAGCCGCCGCGCTTCGAGCGCGTCATCCGCAACGAATACCTCGCCTTCGCTCACGGCAATGTATTTGCCGGGGAACTGAGCGAACCAAGGCGCTCCGTGTTCGGTGAGCCATTCGCCGTTGGCGCGATAACGCGCCGCCCGCTCAATGAATTCCGGCTCCGCGGGCTCCACGGCTATATTCAGCTTGTCTTGCATGGCGAAAACGTAACATTTTTCGAGCTAGGTAGCCAATGAGAGATAGGGCTGGTTTCGCCAACCAGGCTCCCGGCGTAACCATTTGTGAGAGAAGTGCCGTAGGGTGCGCTTGCGCACCGATCCGTTCTTCCGTCGTGTGCGTAGCTTGTGGTGAGCGTAGTCGAACCATGTCCCTTCGTGGGGGGAAATCGATGGGTATCGGCTATCGCCTCAACCCATCCTACGTCGCTAACGCTCTTGCGGGAGCGAAAGTATCGAATTCGCCGTAGTCGTGTCAAGTAAAGCAAGAATGCAATCTATGATGATTTGCGAGGGTGCGGCGCCTCGGAGTAAGCCTGTCCGGTTCTGTCACGATCTGTCGTGGTTGGCGGGTGGTAGGATGGGTGAAAGCGCCGCGAGTTTCGGGTTTCGCGTTCTGTGTTTCGAGTTCGAAAACCCGGAACCAGAAACTCGTAACGCGAGACTCGAAACCGATCAGATCAGTTTCTCTGTCAGGCTGCTTTTTTCGTCCGGATCGGACGAATTAACACTTCGACTGATATCCCTAACTTCTCATGCAAACGGCGAATCATGTTAATCGATAGGCCGCGACGACGG
>CAYZJE010000572.1:0-5790 GCA_964478485.1 uncultured Syntrophobacter sp.
TCATGAAGCCAAAGCAGAGCGCGCTGTCGGCGGGGTTGCCGCAGATGAGTTTCAAACCGTAGGGGTTCATCTTATCGGCGCCGGCGACATCTTCGGGGTGCATGACGACCATGACATCCAATTCCTGCGCCTTGGCCCAGAACGGATCGAAGTCGGTGGTGCCGTAGTAATTGCCGTTGACGTTGGTGCCGATGTAGCCGCCGCGAAAATTCAAGTCGCCGACGGCGCGCTCCAACACTTTGGCGGCGCGCGCCGGATCTTGCAGCGGCACCGAGGCCATGCCGACGAAGCGCTCGGGGTATTTTTTTACTAGCTCGGCGATGCCATCATTGTAAACGTTACACCAGTTTTCGCCTTGCTCGGCGGTGAGACGATAGCCGAGCGTCGCGGTGTGAGCTTCCAGCGCGGCCATGGCGAGCTTGGAGTCCGCCATCATTTTTAGCCGCTCGTCGATGGCCGGCAGTAGGGGATGGAGCACGAAAGGCGGTCCGCCGGCGAAAGCTAAAGATCGGTTGCCGTCCTTTTCGACTAGCTCAACGCCGAGATACTTGCCGTTTTTCTTGGCTTCTTCGAGCAGGCTTTCGGGCACATAGTGATGATGCACGTCGATCGCACAGGTTTTCATGGTGACTCTGGTCCTTCGCTTATGAAATAGATTGTTCCGGGTTTACTGTTAAGAAGAATTCACCACAGAGGCACAGAGTTCGCAGAGTTCGGAGATTTTCTTAATCAAAAACTCTTTACTCGGCGCTCTCCGCGCCTCGGCGGTGCAATCTCCAAGCCGTGCTTCACACGAAACCCTGAAGGCCGATAAAATACGACCCTCACCCCCGCCCTCTCCCAAAATGGGAGAGGGTGAGGATAAGAGGTGAAAACGGGAACGAATCTTCAGTGTTTCGAGCTTAATTCACGCAAAGCTGCTGGCGCCGCACTTTGCCAGGGAAGGCGTCGAGGCACTGGCCGCCTTCGACGACGGTGGCGCCGTTGACGACGACCGCCTTCATGCCAGGCGGATGCCGTTTCACTTCTTGAGCGTCGACCATGTCGGGCAATTTCTTGCTAACCAGATCGTCGATCTTGTCGGCGTCGAAGACCGTGATATCGGCGGGCATGCCTTCTTTTAGCGTGCCGCGGTTCAAGCGCAGCTTTTTGCCGGGGAAACCGGTCAATTTGTGCACCGCCTGTTCGAGGCTGAAGAGATTCTTATCGCGGCGCCAGTAGCCGAGCACGCGGGTCGGTGCGCCATGCCAGAAAAATCGATCCAGATGGGCGCCCACGTCGGTGCCGATCAGGCTGGTGTCGGACTTGATCATTTCCGCGAGCAGCTCGGGATGGGCGTTGGCAAGGCCGTGATAGAGGATTTGGGAATTCAGATTGTCTTCCAGCCAGGTGTCAAAGAATGCATCCACGGGAGCCTTTTCGGTGAGGCGGGAAATCTCTTCGACGTTTTTCTGTTCAAGCTTTTTCAGATCCGGTTTTTCAAGATGCTCGAACACGACATGATCCCAACCATGCCATTCTGCGAATTCGAGCTTGCCTTCGCAGGCGATCCGTTCTTGCTCGATCTTTCGGCGCAGGTCTTTGTCGCGCAGTTTGGTTTTGAGGTCGCTTGAGTTCTTGACCGCTTCCCAGGTCGGCAGGCCGTTAAACAGGAAGCAATCATCCAGGTTGAAGCGGCGAATATGGGTGTAGGGAATGACCACGCCGTAAATGTCTTGGCCGCGCTTCTGGGCTTCTTCCATATACCGGATCGACTGCATACCGGCGGCTTTGGCGCCGGGACGCACGCGGAACTCGTTGCCGATCTGTAAGGTTTTGATCTTTGTTAGCATCTCGGGTACGCCGGATTCGGGCTGGAGAATCATTTGAAAACCGTTGAATTGGAAGCAGCCTTTGTATTCGGCGGCAACATTGGCCAACTCGATAATTTCATCATGCTCCGCGAAGGTGCTGGGCGTGCCGGCGTGAATCGCCGGACCGCCGCGCGGGCTGGTGGAAAATCCGATGGCGCCAAGCTCCATGCCTTCGCGCACCATCGCTTTCATTGCTTGGAGTTCTTCCGGGTTGGCGGCGCGCTGGTAAGCGGCTTCACCCATGACCGTCAAACGCACGGGGGTGTGGGGCATGAGAGGGAGCACGTTAATGGCGATCTTGCCTTCGATATAATTCAGATACTCGCCGAAGGTATTCCATCGCCAATCTTTGTCATCAACATACTTGTCGAGGACGCGGCGCAGATACGCCACCAAGACTTTCCGCGGCTCGGCCCCGGCCGGCACCGGCGCGCAGGAGGCGCCGCAATCGCCGATGACGATGCTGGTCACGCCGTAGTTCACCACTGGGTTGCCGTTCGGGTACTGCACGACAAACGCATCCATGTGGGTGTGCGAGTCGATGAAGCCCGGCGCCACGACATCGCCCTTGGCGTCAATTTCCTTCTTACCTGCACCGACATTCTTGCCGATGGCGACGATCTTCTCGCCGTCGACGGCGAGGTCGGCCTGATAACCTGGGTTGCCGGTGCCATCGATCACGGTACCGTTCTTGATTACTAAATCGTGAGTCATGATTGGGTGTCCTCCATTCGAACGCTAAGAATATTTTCTTATCCCACCGAAGGTGAGTGGCTGTCAACTGGTTACATAGTCGAGAGCGTTTGGCGTCTGGGGTCTAGCGTTTCAAGAGCTTATGTCAACGATCGTAGCCGTGCGGATTAAAACAGCTGGCGTCTTGGGTTTTTCCGGCCCAAGACGCCAGACACTAAACGCTAGACGCTTATCGCGGTGGGAAGCATGGCGTGGGGTAAACTACACCGCGTCATCGGGCCGTTCGTATTTCGCCTTGCCCATGCGCTCTTTGATCGTCGGGTAGGCGATTGTAAAGATTGTCACCGCGATCAGGCCCAGAACCGTTGGGAAGATCAACCATTTGGCACCGTAGGCGGCGGTGGAGATCCATAAATAATTTTCGGCGATCTTGCCGAGCGTGAGCCCGAGAATCAGGGGCGGCCGTGGCCAACCGAACTTGATCATGAAGTAGCCTACGAAGCCGAAGAGCAGAGTGACCATGTTGTCGGCGAGATCGTTGTTCGCGGTAAACGACCCGATGAAGACAAGCATCAAGAGAAAGGGGATCAACAGCGTGCCGCGGATGAAGGTCAGCTTCGCGAGATGATTCAAGACGCAGAAACAAAGTCCGGCAACGATGATGTTGGAAATGATCAGCACCCAGACCATTGCATAGGTGACATCGAGGCGTGACTTGAGCATTTCCGGCCCAGGGTTCAGTCCGACGATCAACATCGCTCCCAGTAACAACGCCATGGCGCCGCTGCCGGGGATACCGAACGCAAGGGTGGGAACGAGGTCTCCGCCGCGCGTCGAGTTATTCGCCGCGCCGGGGCCCAAGACGCCTTCGACCGCGCCTTTTCCCGCGCGCGACTTGTCCTTCAAGCCTTGCACCGCATGACCGTAGGAAATCCATTGGGCGATATTGGCGCCCAGCACCGGTAGAACGCCGAAGTAGACGCCGATCAAGCTGCAACGCAGCACCAACGCCCAATGACGGAAGGTGTCTTTGACGCCTTCCATGACGCCGCTGAGCTTTTCTGCCTTGCCGCTGGCGATACTGGTTCCGCGAACCGCCAGATCGACGATCTCAGGAACCGCAAACATGCCCACAACCACCGGGATGAGATCGAGGCGGTCCCACAGGTAAAGAGTTCCAAAAGTGTAACGCAATGATCCCGTTTGAGGGTCGACGCCGATGGCGGCGAGCATCAAACCGAGGCCGCCCGCGAGAAGGCCTTTGATTAACGACGGTCCGGCGAGGGTGCCGATGAAGGTAATTCCCATGATCGCGATAATGAACAGCTCAGGCGAGCCGAAGAGCAACACCAGCGGCCGCATGATAGGAATAGATAGGGCCAAACACAGGCCTCCTATTACCCCGCCCACGAGAGAGCTCATGATCGCCGCTCCCAAGGCTCTGCCAGCTTCGCCTTTTTTTGACATCGGATAGCCGTCGAGTATCAAGGCGGCTGAGGATCCCTCCCCGGGAATCCCAAACAAGATTGAAGTGAGGTCGCCGGTAGTTCCGGTGACTGCAAGCATGCCGAGCAAGAAGGCAAACGCCGAGATCGGGTCTTTGATCGAGTAGGAGAACGGCAGCATCAATGCCAAAGTCGACAAGCCGCCGATACCGGGAAGCAAGCCGACAAAGAAGCCGATGGCGATGCCGATCAGCATGTAGCCAAACGCGGGCCAAGCAACGGTTTGCCAAAAGCCGGATATTGCCGCCTCAAGCATTTTTTTCTCCTGTAATCATCTTAGCATGTGAAGTTTGCTCAATATCGCATCTTGCCATGTGGGTCAACAGGAATATTGAAGATCGTTTCGGGTTTCGAGTCTCGAGTTGGATTCAACAAACCTCGGCTCGAAGCCGAGGGATTTGGACAATGACAATTGGAAGTCGACTGCCTCCTTCCGTCTTTCCCGCGAAAGTGGGAATCCAGGTTCTCCGTAATCCCCACTCCTCCTCCGCCCTGGATGCCCGCCCCACGCTTTCGCGGGGGCAGGCTCTGCGCGGGCATGACGAACCGCGTGACGGCGCGGGTTTTCAACAATCCTCGAGAGAGACATTGAATCTCAAGACGAGTCTTTACGCAATTTACTGGCTCAATATTCGTTTCAACGCCGCGATCGCCTCCGGCGGTTGGTTGACGACGATGACGCGAATGCTTTTGCCTTGGTAAAAATTCGCTTGCGCGAATGTTAGTTCAAGGTTTAAGGGGTTCAAGAGTTCAAGGGTCAGAAAAAGGGTGATCAGCGAGATAACCTTGAACCCTTGCCTTCGATAAACTCAGGCCCTGAGCGCGCCGAAGGAAACTTTTGAATGAGAAAGCTCGCATGAGCGGCCACTTTTGCGGCGCATCTATTTCGTCAATAACTTTTTCAGCCAGGCGACGACTTCCGGCGGCTGATCAATGACTTCTTTCGCCAGCGCCTGTAAGTCCTCGCCGCTCACTGCGTCGACGGTCCAACCTCGCTTGGTGATCTCGTCCAAGAACTCTGGATCTTTGAGCGTCTTAATATAAGCGTCGCGTAGTATTTTCGTTTGTTCCGCCGAAAGGCCCGGCGTCGACACGATCGGGCGCGAGCCGAACTGACCGCTGTTGAGATAGACGGTGGCCAGTCGCCGTTTCGCTTCCGGCACTTTGTATTGATCCATCAATTCCCAAATCGTTGGCACATCCTGCAGTTTGGGATGGCGCTTGCGTTCCATCTGGATAATGACGCGGACAAAGCCTTTTTTCATCCAGGTCGGAAACGGCTCCCGTCCGAAAAAGGCATCGATCGTAAAAGCGCGGCAGTGCACTTCGCCCCGTTCCATCGCAAGGTCTTGATCCGCGCCGCCAGGGTAACCGCTGATCACTTTGAAGCGCAAACCGAGAGTATCTTCGAGTACGCGTGGGATATCGTAACCGCTACTGCCGACGCCGGTCGCCGAACAGCGTGGCGGCTCGCTGGCGGTACGGATATCTTCCAGAGTTTTATAAGGCGCATCGGTGCGCATGAAGACAAGAAAACCGCTGCGCTCTGGGGTGCCGATCCAGGTGAATTTGTTCCAATCGTATTGCACTTCGCTGCGGCCGATCAACTGGGCGAAATAAAGCGCGCCGCCAATGCTTGCCAAAGAAAGACCATCCTGTTTGGCGATGTTGTACATGTAATTGGCGGCGATCATGCCGCCGGCGCCGGGCATGTTCTGGACGAGAAAATTCGGATTACC
>CAYZJE010000573.1:0-7635 GCA_964478485.1 uncultured Syntrophobacter sp.
ACGTTGGTGAACATGAACGCGCGCCGCTCTTCTTCCGACAAACCGCGGAACTGCCAGCGCACCAGCGGCATGAGCTCGGTGTCTTTATTGATCTGCTCGTCGATTTTGACCAGCAAGCCGGCTTGATCCAGCGCGGCAATGTGTTCTCGCAAATCTTTGAAATAGCCCATCAACGATTCTCCTTACGCGAATTCCTGTCAGTGGTGATATTTGATTTTAGTCGGGAATGCCAGAAGAACGGAGGAACGACCCCAAAGGGGACAACGTAGGGGCGCGATTTATCGCGCCCGGATTCGGATGTTTAACCGCAAAAAGCGCAAAGAGCGCAAAAAAAATCTGAATTTAAGGGCGGGTTTAAAACCCGCCCGTTGTACAAAACTCCCAACTCTTTTTTTTGCGCCTTTTGCGCTTTTTGCGGTTAATTTTCCGAATTCGAATTTTTCTTACGTTGCGACCATTGCGTTCTTTGCGGCCAATTCATCCCCGTCTTCCGTCCGAGGGCGCGATGAATCGCGCCCCTACTTTGTGGCCTTTGCGTTCTTTGCGGCTAATGCCTTGAATCAGAATCCCAACGCGCAACCGCCCTTGCGCGGGTCCGAACCGCCGACCAAGGCGCCGGACTCGGGATCAATCATGATCATGTGCGCGCCGCCAAAACTCTCCGGATTGCCACCGACAACTTGGTGCCATCTGTCAGTCAGCCAGTGGGTCACTATCTTAGGCATTTCAGACTCTAAGCCTACTTTTGTTCCCTCGATGTGATTAAAGCGCGGCGCAGCGACCGCCTGCTGCGGCGTCATACCGAAGTCAATCAGGTTGGAAATGATCTGCACCTGCACCTGCGGCTGCACATGCCCGCCCTTTAATCCTAGCGCCGCATAGGGCTTGCCATCTTTGAAAATCATGCCGGGCATCAGCGTATGCACGCAGCGTTTGTGCGCGCCGATACAGTTCGGATGACTCTCATCGAGCGAAAACAGATGGCCGCGGTTTTGCAAAATTATTCCGGTCTCCGGCTCGACGACCCCGGAACCGAAGCCCATAAAATTGCTCTGGATGAATGAGACAAGATTACCGTGGCTGTCGGCCGCAGCCACATACTCTGTGTCGTTTCCCGACATCACAGAGGCGTAGGATGCCGCCGCGCGGTCCTTATTAATCCGAGATCGCATACTCTTGATTCGTTTCTCGGACATGAGATCACTGACTTTGACTCTCATGTGCTCCCGATCGGCAAGATGCCGATCCCGGTCGGCAAAAGCTAATTTCTTCGCCTCGATCATCGCGTGCAGCGCGTCGGCGGAATTCGCTCCCATCGCCTTCAAATCGAAGCCTTCAAGAATCTTGAGCATCGCCAGCGCGACGAATCCTTGACTCGCCGGTGGCATCTCGTAGACATCGTAACCGCGATAGCTGGCCGTGATCGGCTCGACCCAGTCGGAGCGATGCTCAGAGAAGTCCTTGAGCGTGAACAGCCCGCCAAGTTTCTCCGAGCAGCGCACGATCTTCTCGGCAATCTCCCCTTGGTAAAAGTAATCCGCGCCTGCCGCGGCAATCCGTTTCAGCGTCACAGCCATGCGCGGGTTGCGGAAAATCTCGCCGGCTTTCGGCGCGCGCCTGCCGATTAGATAATTCTTCGCACCACCTTCGTCGGCTTTTAGCCGCGCCGCAGATTCCTTCCACTGTTCCGCTGTCAGCTCGGCAACTGGAAAACCTTCTTCCGCGTGGCCAATCGCCGCTTGGAGAACTTCAGAGAGTTTTTTGGTGCCGTGAGAATTCAGCAGCGTCGCCCAACCATGCACAGCGCCGGGAACGGTGACGGAATGAATGCCGCGCTGCGGCATTTCTTTGAAACCGCTCTTGCGGCATAGATCCAAACTCGCCGCATAGGGCGAGCGCCCACTGGCGTCCAACGCTTTGATCTCTTTGTCTTTGGCGGAATAAAAAAGAGCAAAGGCATCGCTGCCGATGCCGATCGACGACGGCTCGACGACACCCAATACCGCCGCCGTCGCGATCGCCGCGTCAATCGCATTGCCGCCGTTCATGAGCATTGCCACACCGGCCAGCGTCGCCAGCGGCTGACTCGAAGCGACCATGCCGTTTTTGGCTAAGACGGAAAATTGTTGTGCCATGGAATTAAGGCAAATTTAAAAGATTTCAGAAGCTACTACGACGCAGGCTTAATTTCCTTCCCCTTGACGGGGAAGGACAAAGGAAGGGGTGATCTTTCAGTTTCTTTAGCACCCCCATCTCAATCTTCCCCCGTCAGAGACTGTGTCGCAATACCGTTCATGGTTCGAGAACCTCACCACGAACGGTATTGCTCGATCGCGAATTCAAGTACTTATCCGTTCGCCCTGAGCGCGTCGAAGGGCTCCTAGTGAATTGCGACACAGTCTCTCAAGGGGGAAGATGTCGGAATAACGCTATCGCCGGCGGTTAGTCAGCTCGCTTCTCCGAGAACTCGAAACTCGAAACTCGAAACCGCGTCCGCGCTACGCCGCCGCCGATTCTTCGATCCGCGCCATGGCCGTTGCCAGCGCGCTGCGGTAGGCGCGATCGACGGCGAGACTGTCCAACGCGGCGCGGATCACCGCCTGCGCCGTCCGCTCGTCAGTTATATGGCGGTCATAGATCGGCTCGAACATGTCGGAGTGATCTTCGTCGGCGACCATGTGAACTTTGGTATTGATGTCGAGCCCTTCGATGGTACCGCCCTGATCGGCGACGCGCTTGTGGGCGAAGCGCGCGGTAAAGCCGCCACCTTTGACGATCGCCGGGTTGTTCTTTCTTTCGGTGATGTGATTGACCGTCAACGCCTCGATCCACGGCCGGGTGGTCGACAGATACATCCACGCCATCAGCGCCGCGCGCACGCCGGGAAGCAAATTCTCCTCAGCGGTCGCCTCCGCCATCTGCTCGTCGGTCAAGTGCGCCGAGCCCATGCGTTTGTCGAAGATCAATTCGTCTTTCTCGTGCTCCCAGATCGCCCGCTTGACGTCGAGCGGCGCCTTCACCGCCGCCGCGCCCCAGCAGTCACGCCGGCTCTTGATGTAATGCGGGTAATGAATGTCCCAAATCTTGTGCCGCTCCGGCGTCAGCTTCACGGAAAATAGCTGGTGATATTCCGGCGTATCGAAATGACGATTAACCATGTCATTGAGCGTTTCTCTTGTCTTAAGCCACAGGCTCATAAAACCTCCTCAATAGCTTGTCCTGAATCTTTTGTAACCTGTTCCCAAACGACAATCGCAGAAAGATTTCTCCCTTCAGTCGAAATGACAGGAAATCGAATGCTGTCATCTCGAACGAAGTGAGAGATCTTATCCCCGACCCATCACTCCATTACTCCAACACTCCATCTCCCCATTCTTCCTACACTCCATCACTCCATTCCTCTATCCCGGCAGCTTCGCTTGCGCCAGCGCGATGCCTTTGCGGTACATGGCATTGAACGCCAGCGATTCTTTCGCGGCTTGGATCGCCGGCGCTTGCTTGTCGCCAGTCGCATGTTCGGCGAGAAACGGCAGGAACATGTCGCTATGTTTCTCGTCGGCCTGGCTATGGGCCTGCATGTTGGGAATCTGTTTCCAGGTGAATCCCATATCCTCCATCCATTTTTTCGCCATGCGCGTCGATTGACCGCCGCCGAGATCGCCAAGCAAGCGGTCGTCGTTGCACCACTCAGTGATTGTCATGCCGGTGAGCGACTCGGTCCACGGCATCTCGCTGGTCATCCACGACCAGGCGTAAAGCGCCGCGCGGGTTTGCGGTGTTGGCTCGGCGTTGAGAATCTCATCCGGCTCCAACCCCACCGACTTTCCCTGACGAATGATCAAATGCAGGTGGCCGTACTCGGAAAAGTCATCGCGAATGATTTCTTCGTACTCATGTTCCAAGATGCGCTGCTTGACCCCCATCACCGGGCAATTAGCCGATACATGGGCCCAGCAATCACGCCGATGGCGCACGAACAAGCTCTGCTGCTTGACCATGACCGCGGCCCTGGGCTTGTTCATCTTGATGGAGAAATAATATTCCAATTCCGGCGAACGCATGTAGTCGCGCACCAGCTCGCCTAAACATTCGCGCCACTGTTTTTCGGTCACGGCTTGGCTCCTTTGTAAAGCTTGTCCTGGTTCACCTCGGGCTGCACAAAAACCTTTTCACGTCATCGCTTCCATCGCATCCGCCAGCCCCGCCTGGTAAACACAATACAGCTCCTCCGACTCTTTCGCTGCTTGGAGAATCATCTGCTCATTTTCACCGTTGCCGTATTCCTCCCACACCGGCAGAAACATATCGACATGACCTTTGTCGGCTTCGCGGTGCGCGCGCCAATTGGGCAGATCGTCCCAGGTGATGCCCAGCTGTTCGACCCAGCGCTGGCCCATGCGATAGGCGTGGCCGCCGCCGAGATCACCCAACAGACGATCGTCCTGATTCCATTCGGTCATCGACATCGCCGACAGCCCTTCGAGCCAGTGTTTTTTCTTGCACATCCAGCCCCAGGCATAGAGCGTCGCCCTGGTGCTGGGGATCGGTTTGGCGTTGAGAATATCGTCGGCGCTGAGCCCAAGGCATTTTCCTTGGCGAATAATCAAATCGAGATGGCCATGCTCCGAATGCTGATCGCGAATCATCTCTTCGTACTCGTGGCCGAGAATTTTTTGCTTCACCGCGAGCACCGGCGCGTTGCCCGAAACATACGCCCAACAATCGCGCCGGTGGCGCACGTAAAGCGAAAGTTGCTGCAAAATAAGCCGCGCCCGCGCCTTAGTGATTGGAATAGAAAAATAGCGCTCCAGCTCCGGCGACGACATCGTCTGCCGCGCTAGCGCGCCGAAAGCGGCGGCCCAACCGTTCACGTCCATGAACATTCTCCCGATCAGTCATTCTCTGCCACGTGTTCTAACTCAAAAATTTGATCGCGAAGTCGGTTCTGCATCATCCGTCATTCCCGCGCACGCGGGAATCCAGGTTTGGGCGGGTTTCAAACCCGCCCCTACGAGGAGGAAATTTTGCCAAGCCGGCTTCTCGATCGAATTATTTGCATTGTCGACTAACTCAACTTCTCCATCTCCTTCGAAATTCCATAGCGAAAAATCTTCAGTAGCTCCATCGACTCCTTCGCGGCTTGAATGACCAGCGCCGCTTTTTCGCCGATCGCGAACTTTTCAAGATCGCCCAAAAACATGTCGCTGTGCTCTTCGTCTGCTTCGCTGTGCACTTTGAAGTTAGGCATCTGCTCCCAGCCGAAACCGAGGTCGTCCATCCAGCGCTTTGCCATGCGGCTCGAAAGCCCGCCGCCGATGTCGCCCAGTAGCCGGTCATCGTTGGCCCACTCGGTCACGGACAACGACACCAAACCCTCCAGCCAACTCTTCTCGCGCGTCATCCACCCCCAGGCGTAGAGCGTCGCCATCGTCGAGGGCAGCGGCTCAACGTTCAGCACTTGCTCTGGCGATAATCCGAGCGCTTTGCCTTGCCGGACAATCAATTCCATATGGCCGTGCTCGGTGTAGTTATCCTTGATCACTTCGCCGTACTCATGCTGCAAGATTTTCTGCTTCACCGGCATATGCGGGCAGTTGCCCGACACGTGGGACCAGCAGTCGCGCCGGTGATGAATGAACAAGCCCAACTGCGTGATCAGCACCTGCGCCCCCGGCTTGGTGATTTTGACTTTGAAGTAATGGTCAATCTCCGGCGAGCGCATTGCATCGCGCACCACATCGCCTAGCTCACGGCGCCATTCCGCTTGATTCATGATCGAGTTCCTCATGCATTGAGGGCGGGTTTAAAACCCGCCCCTACGAATCCAATTTCTTTCTTTGCGCCCTTTGCGTTCTCTGCGGCTAATTCCTCCGCGTCCCAATCCTCGCTTACTTGTAGAGCCGCTCAACGAATCCTTCTTTGATAATCCGATCGATAGCCGAGTTGTCGAAGAAATCGTTGACCGAACCTTCGCCTTTATTCTCCCAATTGAGCACGGTCTGAATCACCGCCGGATCGACTCGCGCCTGGCGGTCGAGATATTTGATGGCGTAATCGTAGGCTTCGTCGAGCGAATCGCCGGCGCCCTGCATGTACTTGCCGATCACTTTGTATGCCAGCTCCTTGCGGCTTCTCAGCGCAGCGACGCCTTCGATATACGCTTTGAGCATCGCTTCGACATTGCGCGGCGAAGCCTTGTAGTAATCGCGCTTCACCGCGATCAGATCCATAGAGAACGGAATTCCCAGATCCGGCAAGTCAACCAGCATGCGCGTCTTCGGCCCCGGCTTCATGCTGCGCACGGCGCCGGCGACCATGCCGTTGCGAATCGCCATGTCCACTTCGCGCGTCCCGCCCATCGGTTGCATTTTGACTTTGTCCTGAAGCCCGAGTTTTTCCAGCACGAACTGCGTCAAAAAATGCGTCGACGAACCATGCCGCGTGATCGCCAGCACTTTGCCGGCCAGTTGTTCGGGCCTGGTAATTTCCGGTTGAACGAACAAGCTCATCGCCGGCCGGTTGGTGATGCTGCCAACGGCGACGAGCGGCGCGCCGCGCAAGATCGAGCTTACCACCGCGTTGCTGGCGGCGACGGACACCTCTAAATTCCCCCCTACCAACGCCTGCACGGTGATGCTGCCCGAGCTGATGTAAACCAGATCGCCCTTGAGCCCATGCTTCTCGAAAGCGCCGATCTCCTTCGCCATCCACACGCCGGCGAAGATCGGACTGATGGCGGAATAAGCAACGGTGACTTTAGGAGGGGTTTGCGCGAGCGAAGAATGTGGAATCGCTAGCAGCCGGCTAAAAACCAGAGCTACGATCAAGGGTAGCAGGCGTGACACAGCCATGGCAATTATAAGAACATGCTTCGACAAGCTCAGCATGAACGGATTCTTTTCAATCATCTCAGAAGTCTTTCCGCTCGTCCTGAGCGCCGTCGAAGGACTCCGAAAAAGCCGCACAGCAAAGAGCTAGAAGCTATACCCTAGACTCAACTCCCGTTAGATCGGCCATCCGTGCTCCGACACATCGACGCGGTTGCCTTCGACGTCTTTGATCCAGCTCTCGGCAATGGCGCCATAGGTGTTGTCTTCGGCTTTCGTGTCGGCAATTTTCTCAATCTCTTTGACGCTATCGACCTTGAAACCAAAGTGGTGAATGCCCCAAGGATATTTGTCGCTATGGATGAGGGCGAGATCGAGATGGCCGTCCGATAGATAAATAGTCCCCCCAGGCCGCCGGTGTTTTTCCTCCATGCCGAATACTTTTTTGTAGTACTCCGCGGTCTTGTCGAGATCTTCGACGTTAATCGCAATATGTCTGATTCTGGGTTTTTCCATGAATTCCTCCTTTGTGATTTCGACGTAACTATTCGCACCGCAATTCTATGAGCCAAACTTCAGTTGTCTGCCATCTCCAAATCTTTTCCTCCCCCTTGATGGGGGAGGATTAAGGTGGGGGGTGATGGTCGTGCCACATGCGCACAAACCCATCACCCCTATCCTAACCTTCCCCCGTCAGAGACTGTGTCGCAATACCGTTCATGGTTCGAGAACCTCACCACGAACGGTATTGCTCGATCGCGAATTCAACTACTTATCCGTTCGCCCTGAGCGTGTCGAAGGGCTCCGA
>CAYZJE010000574.1:0-3613 GCA_964478485.1 uncultured Syntrophobacter sp.
GCTGCTCTTCAAGCAATTTCATCAGTTGCGCCGCGCTGGCAGCGACGACCACCGCTCCCTTAGTTTCCCCCGAAGGGGAGAGCTTGCGCGCCACATAACTTGCCAAAGGGCGAAAATGCTTCTCTACCGGCTCGCGCGGATCTTGGAACACGCTGCCAAGTGTGAGCGTTTTAATGCTCGTCTCTGGTTTCGTTTGAGCTTCGGCTTTTAGACCTGCCGTGAGCACGAGCATCGCGACCAAGAATGCTATGGAGAGGGGATAAGAGTGCTTTTCCATGGGAGCCTTTATCGTTAACTCTAGCGGCCCAGCACGCCCGCCGCATTCGCCGTATGTGTCGCGATGGCGTCCATCAGTGCCGGCGATAGGCAATCATAAGGCTCCAGCTTCAATTCTTTCAGTCGCGCTCTAACCGCGATCATGTTGGCGGGGGCCGCGCCCGACTCGATGATCGATGAAACGAAGGCGGCAAACTCCGGCGGCGCCCAGCCCGGCTCGGACGATAATTCGGTGTGGATGAAATCGAGACCGTAAAACGGATGCTTATCGTTCTCTATGCGTCCGTACATATGCACGCCGCAACTTTTGCAGGCGTAACGTTTGATCACCGCGTTCGAATCGACAACCGCTAACTTGTCGCCATTAGCAGTCACGCGGACTTTGTCGCGCGGCACTACCGCCACCTGCGAGAACAGCGCCCCGGCTGGCTTCCAGCATTTGGTGCAGCCGCAGACGTGGTTATGGGCGCACTGACTGTCGATGGCGACCGTCACCTTGTTGTCGGCGCAGCGGCAAAGCAGAGTACCGCCGGCAAAATTTGGCGTCGCAGGTTTCATGCCTTGATCGACCGCGGGATGAATGGAAACTGAACTGGCCATTGTGAGTTCCTCTCATTTTCTAGTTCTCTACTACGCTGTCATAACACTCAACGTCAGGATGACCGACGTGCCTTCCGTGTTCGCTCCAGCCTTTTGTTATGCCTTTTCTTTGAGTCAACTGCGGCATACAAAGCTTCAGGAGCTATATCGACACCGTTTGGCCAAGCAAGTGTTCCTGCTTCGACGAAGAATTTCTTGAAGAACTTCGGATCCTTAAGCGGTTCAAACACCGGACCTTTGAACCATTGAGAAACATCGATGTGCTTCTCCGCTCCGTCATCAAAACGAGTTGAAACAATAAATCCGCTGACATAACGTGCGCCGACAACTTGTGGCAAGTAACTCATAAATTACTCCAAGGGCTTGATTCGATTTATGAGTAGGCCGGTGGGCCTATTACAGATGCAAGATTTCGATAACATTGCTCGGTTTGTATGGTTAAAAGGGTAACTTGTCAACTTTTTCATCTTGCAGGTTCCGCCGACCAACGTAGATCAGTATTTTTCCGTTAGGGCTGACAATGAATTGTCAGGAATTCGTCGTCACAGTTTTCGCCCGGTAATGGTTCAGTTTGATTTCAACGCCGCATCGATGTAGGGGCAGGCCTACGTGCCTGCCCTCCGAACGGGCAACCACATAGGGTTGCCCCTACAAATTTTGGCGATACTGAACCACTACCTTCGCCCGCTCATGTTGACGAAATCAAGCGCGCGGTAGTAGAAGAACAGTGGAGAGCCAATTTATTTTCTCGTGTCGCAGAATTTTGACGGAGACGAAGCCATGAAACGATCTTTCCCGGTCATCGATGCCGACGGTCATATTTTGGAAAAGGATCGTGAGCTGCGGGAATTTCTGCCGCCGGAGTTTCGCGCGGTGCCGGGGAAGCGGGAGTATCCATTGTTTGCTTGGGACGGTTGGGCTCGGGGGGCGTTGTCGCCGACTCAGCGGGAGCATCCGAGCGTCGATCTTTGGCTGCGTTTTCTCGATGCGACGGAAATTGCTCTGACGGTTCTTTATCCTAACGAGGGTTTGAATATCGGCTTGCAGCGCGACCGCGACTGGGCGGTGGGGCTGGCGCGGGCGTACAATGACTGGCTGCATCATGATTTTTTGAGCGTGAGCCCGCGCTTTCAAGGCGTGGCGTTGCTGGCGACGCAGGAGCCGGCCGAAGCGACGAAAGAGTTGGAGCGCGCGGTACGCGATCTCGGCATGGTCGCCGGCATGTTGCCCGGCGTGATGAGCCCGATGCGCGGTCTCGGTCTGCCGCAGTTCGATCCGATTTATCAAATGGCTGAGCAACTCGATATTCCACTCGCCGTGCACAGCGGACCGGCGGTGGAGTTGGGACTGGATCATGTGCAGTCTTTTGCCGGCGTGTATCCGCTCAGTCATCCGTTCGCGCAGATGCAGCAGTTGACCAGCATGATGATATACGGCGTGTTCGAGCGCTTTCCCAAGCTGCGCGTGGCATTTCTCGAATCGGGCTGCGGTTGGGTGCCGTATTTAGCCGACCGGTTGGACGAGAGCTGGGAGCATCGCCGAAAGCGCTGGCCCCATCCGACGAAACAATCGCCGAGCGAGATCATGCGCGGCGGTAATTTGTATTATGCCTGCGAGCGGGAAGAAAAGACGTTGTCGACCGTGGCGGAATTAATTGGCGCTGGACAATTGCTCTGGGCGTCCGATTTTCCGCACGAGCGGCCTTGGGATGAGTTCAGCGGCGACATCGACACGCTGGTCAATCGGAAGGATTTACCGGAGTCGCTGCCGCGAAAAATCTTATTGGAGAACCCGTGCAGATTTTACAATTTGAAGGTGGACGGTTAAATGATCGTTCAAGGGTTCAAAAGTTCAATCGTTCTAAGGAAAGGCAACGACATTTCCGATTGAACCCTTGAACCTTGAACTTTTGAACGAGTCATTCGAGATGGAGAACAGCTATGCGTATTCTAATTACCGGCGCCGGCTTGATCGGCACCCACACGGCGAAAGAGTTGCTCGATCGTGGCGATGAGGTGACGTTTTTCGATTTCGCGCCGCGGCCCGATTACATTCGCCATGTTGTTGGCAAGGATTTGCCAGTGATTCGCGGCGATATCCGCGATCTGGCGGCGCTAATAGATGCGTTTCAAACCGCGCGCCCCGAGTGCGTTATTCATCTAGCCGCTTCGGTGGGCGAGGCGAACATCAACAACGTTTACGCCGGCTTTCAAGTGAATCTGGTCGCGGCGATCAACGTCGCCGAAGCTGTGCGCCTCGCCGGTGTGCGCAAACTGGTTCATGCCAGCACGCAGGCAGTCTACAGCGGGGAAGATCCCAAAGAGTTGCTGCGCGAAGACTCGCCGATCGATTGCCGCGAGCGAGTTTACAACGCGTCGAAGATCGGCTGCGAGCATGTGCTGAGAACTTACGCCGCGAAGCATAGGATTGAATTGGCGTTGCTGCGCTTTGCCGGCGTGTACGGCTATTACTCCGTCGCCGGCGGACCGGGCGTGGCCGTGCAGCAGGCGGTGTGGGATGCAATGGCGGGCAAGCCAGTCGTGCTCAATGTTTACGAGACCGTCGATTTCATCTACGTGAAGGATTTGGCCAATGGAATCGCGCTCACGGTACACACCTCGCCCTTGCCGCATAACGTGTATAACTTAGGCAGCGGCACGCTAACGACGGTCGAGGATGTCGAAGGCGCGCTCAAAGCGATATTCCCCGGCGTCAACATGAAACGCGGCAAGTTGAC
>CAYZJE010000575.1:0-3499 GCA_964478485.1 uncultured Syntrophobacter sp.
TTCCGGTAGCGGGCGTAGAAGTCCGCCGAACTCATCTGATAACGTTGCTCGTACACCACCAGCGAGCGAATCAAAGCAGCTATCGCCTCCACTGGTGAGGCATACACCGTCCGTTGGATCGTCATCGGATTTTCTCCTCTATCCCTTTTGTCTCGCGATCATATCATATCACTGGACGGCCGGCCGCATTAACCGACCGCCCCAAGTATTTGTCGGTCCTGTCCGTTCCACCGCTCACATCCCCTCCCCGACCAAATTAAACGGCGCCCAGAGGTACGGGTGAGATGTCGAGATTGATGCTAACGGCGAGTTTGGGTTGGAGTCCGAGACGCTTTCGCCGCCGGAGTTTCGCCCAACATGCCAATGCCGCCAATTCCTCTGCGCGCGAGTAAATCGCTGTTGACGTTGCCGCGGATTAGGTTCAATTGCGCCTGCCTGAGTGCTTCGACTTTCGTCATGGTTTTCAGATTCTCGTAAAAACTCGCCATCAACTGCGCGGTGCCGCTGTCAGCTGAGCTCCGCGTGTGTGGCAAGATGAAGAATGTCGTGCCGGCGTGATCGGCGTTGAGCAAGAGGGCCGGGATCACTTGAGGTCGAAGGCGATTAGCTCGTAATCCAGCTCCTGTTCCGCTATAGGCCTCCCTCTCACCCCGGCAACTTTGACGATAAACTTCGCCTCCGGAGCGTACCATAAGTGGCGGACCGTCAAGGTTTCATCAAGAGTCTCGTAATAACCCTGACGATATGCACTTCATCGGAAGTCACCTCGACCTTGAATGTGCCAAATGGACCTGCGGGCGTGTTGATTGTTTCGGTCCCGAGGACTTTAAAGCGGAATTCCTGCCACAACGTCCCCCCCATAATTGACGATATTCTATACCGAAATTTCCACGTCTTGTTGACCACTAGCGGAAACTCCATGGTCCGCCGCCAAAACCGGGACGTAAACACTTCTTTCCCATCCTCGCGAGTTACTTGCTTTATCAATACCAAGTTCTGATCATAATACCGCCAGAGGTCCAATCCCCACTCGAAAACATACTGATCCTTCTCAATGGCACGGACCATCCGGGGAGATGTTCGACCGTCAGCAAAGCGCACAGTCCACGAATCGCCAACCTTATATTTAGGCATCTCAGCAACCGTAGGAAGAACTACAGGGGGACGAGAGATAGATGCAGGCGGTTGTAGCTGGGCAATGACCTCGGCCTGAGAAGCTTTGTGACTTCGCTCGGCGGCTGACTGTGCAGCTTGAGCCATCCCGGAGGAAAAAAGCACAAACAAGAGCACTGAGCCAAGGAGATAGAGCCAATTCCTGGTAAGAATTAAATAGCTCATCTTGAGTCAACTTTGGGCCTAGACGCTGAAAACTCAATCCCTCACTGGACGCTATATCGCCTAAGCCCTGTGAATTCCAGATCCCGTTTATTTATCTGAAAACTCACCGCCCGGACCACCGATCCGGTCCCCGTCACCACGTCCATCACTTTCTGAATCTTCTTCCCGTCGCTCAGCGTATACGTCACCGCCTGCCCTTTCGTAATTCCACCGACTCCGCGATGCGCTCTATTTGGCGCCGTGTCGTCTGCGGTTTGATCATTCGCCAGCGAGCTTCGGCAGATTGAATACTTGACTCCGCAAAATATTTGCCGAAAGTTTCAAGCTGCCTTTAGAACAGTTGCTTTGACGATGCGCGACCGTACCGGCGCAAGTTTTTCAATACAGACAAAAACAACCGGTTGCTTCGCGCTTTGCATTCGCTTGGCAAGTTGACGGCTCCAGGTATTAAACGCGGAATTCCCCTCAATCTGCAGAGCGACTTTCGCTCCCTGGGGAACATGCTTCTGCGCCCAGGCAGGATGCTCGACGACATACCGATCAAATTCGGCTCCCAGGTCAGCGTTGAGCTTCTTAAAGTCCTTCGACATGATCACCCTCCCAAGAATTCTTTCCGATACATTTCCCAGTTATCCCGTAAATCATCAAGCGCATAGGTCAGCGCCACGTCAAAACTCATCCTGAGATCGGCTTTTACCGCTCGCCCGCTCCTCCGGTACAGATCCCGATGGGCAAAGCGATGTGAGGTATCGTAGCGGACCACTGGCCACCATTTCCCCTCTGCCAAAACTTCGAGCTGCACGATGAACCTGCTAACCCGCCCCCGCGTGACGCGATAACGAGCACGCATTCGCGCGTCGGAGTCTAACTGGCGTTCATACTCGATGTCTCTCACTTTCGCCCTTTGCTTTTAACCAAGCTTGCAGTCACTGCTGTATACGTCGCTCAATGAAACAGGAAGATAGCCAATTTTAGCCTCACCTGATTTTCCGCGCGATGATAAATCTGGAATATAAATCATCGATGCTGAAAACTCACCGCCCGTACCACCGATCCCGTTCCGGTCACCACGTCGGTCACTTTCTGTATCTTCTTGCCATCGCTCAACGTGTACGTCACCGTCTGGCCTTTGGTGATGCCGCCGATGCCGCGTGCACATGCTTGGATGAAGTCCGCTGCAAGGATGTGGGCTTTTTTCGCGTTGGCAATTAATGTATTCTTTTGGTTCGACAAAACACGGGCGTAGTCTTCCGTTCGACAAGGAGCACGATATGGCACATTCCCTTCCCGAAATAGAAAAAGATGCGCTGCGATTAACCGCCGAGGATCGTGCCCGGCTCGCTGTGCGTCTGCTGGAGAGCTTGGAGGAAACCACCGAGTCGCCGGAAGAAATTGAAAAGCTCTGGTTGGCTACCGCAGAGCGGCGCTTCCAGGAACTCCGCGACGGGGTCGTCGACGGGATACCCGCGCAGAAAGTTTTCGCTGAGCTGCGGTCAAAGTATTCGTGAAAGAGACAATCTTTCACCCGGAGGCTCGCGCAGAGGCGGACGGATCGGTGGATTTCTACGAAGCGCGCCTCGACGGGCTGGGTCTGCGGTTCCTGATCGCTATGGAAGCGACCGCGGAACGAATTTCCACCAACCCTGAAGCTGGCTCGCCGCTCGCCGGCGGATTTCGCAAGCGTATCATTTCGGGGTTTCCCTACAGTATCATCTACCGGGTTTGGGAGGACTACATCTATCTGGTCGCCATTGCCCACCACAGCCGCCGTCCGGGCTACTGGCGCGACCGCGCCGACCGGCGATAACCACAGCGCATAAGGGCCGCTCTCGTCTTCACGGACATGCAGGTTCATTCGGCGCGTGGAATTCATCTCCCCTCCCCGACCAAAATGAACGGCGCCCAGAAGTACGGGTGCGAAGTCGAGACGGATACCGGGCTAGGCGCAGAGTGCATGGCGCTTGGCGTCTCGCCCAACTTGCCGATGCCGCCGATGCCCCGGCGGGCGAGTAGGTCGCTACGCACTTCGGCGCGGATCAGTTGCAGTTGCGCCTGGCGCAACGCTTCTACCTTCGTCATCGTTTTCAAATTCTTGTAAAAGCTCGCCATCAACTGCGCGGTGCCGCTGTCAGCTGAGCTCCGCGTGTGTGGCAAGATGAAG
>CAYZJE010000576.1:0-5768 GCA_964478485.1 uncultured Syntrophobacter sp.
CGAGATCGACATAGGGGAAGTCAGTGCCGAACAGCGCTTTGTCTTGGAGCCGGCCGCCGATCGCTTTGAGAAAAATATCCGGCAACTGCTCGGCGAGATAGCCGGATGTGTCAACGAAAAGATTTTTCTTGTGCGTGACGACGCCGATCAGCTCTTGTTCCCAGGGCCAGCCTGGGTGAGCGGCGATGATTTTCATCTTGGGAAAATCGCGCGCCAGCGTGTCGAGATGGATGGGCCGGCCATAGTCGAGAGCGATGCCGCTGCCGCCCTCGGTATTCGCTCCCAAGACGGTGAAGCCGACGTGGTACATCGCCGGTTTGCCGCTTGCTTGGATCACCTCCCAAATATCGTAAAATCGTTTGTCGTTAGGGTAAAAGCCTTGATCGGGCGGATGGAACTTGAATCCTTTGACTTTGGGATTTTTCACCAACTCGTCCGCATAGCGTGCGACGGCGGTTAAATCGTCTGCGTTGGTGTCGAGCGACGCGAGGATTCCTAAAAAAGCCTCCGGATGTTTGCTGACGAGTTCGACGACATGTTCGTTGCTGTTGCGCGAGCCGTCGTTGACCGTCGACGGATGCCAGCCGATCAGCAGCGCTTGGACTTCGTTTTTCACATACAACTCGGCGAAACCCTCGGCCGTTTGCGGGATGTCGGCGAGATTTCTTCTGAAGTAGCCGCAGGCGTGAGGGTCGAGGCCGCGAGTGCTGGGGTGAACGTGAACGTCCAGGGCTTTCATAATTGTCGCCTAAGCTAACAGGTCGCTGAAAAACTCTCTCGGAGTCCTTCGACAAGCTCAGGACGAACGGAGGTATCGTTGAAATCGTTCATTAGAGTCCGTTCATGCTGAGCCTGTCGAAGCATGTTCCGCCCTTTCTCAGTGACCTGCTAGCTGATGACGTGTGAGTAAAATTTTTGGTTTTGTCGCGCCATCGCAAGCATGGACGCCGGCGGCGGCAGCGGCTGATCGCCTAGCACCCGATTGGTCTCGGCCAAGTCTTGAAGTAACGCGGCTGCGCCGATGGCGTCTATTTCCTTCAACGGCGGATTGGGCATTTTAATTCCCTTCGTCGCGACAAAGTCTACCGTTGCCGGCGCTTCGCCAAGCTCCGCAACGCGCGCGGCGGCGACGAGCATCGAGGTTTTGAGCGCGCGTTTGATGGTGTCGTCGTCGAGCGACTGGCCGCCGCCGTTGGCGAACTCGTAAATCTTCGAGTTGGGTGTTTGCTCGGCGTAAAACCTTGGGTTGTCTTTGGCCAATCTGGCGAGCAATGGCGACGAGCGCAAAAAATCATCGCCGCGCAGTTCCGCCATGATGCGTGTGACATCCTCGACGATGGATGGTTTCCAACTGTCGAAGCTGATAAACGGTGGCAACAGTTTTAGCTCCTTCGCGGCTTGATCGACCTGCTCGATACGCGCGCCGCATTCCAAAAGTCGCACGGCCATGACGGCATAGACCATCAAGATGCCGTTGGAGACGAAGCCGGAAATATCCTTCGTCGGGACTGGGTCGCGGCCGAGCGTTTTCAAGAAATCCAAGATCGATTCTTGATTCGCGGCGTCCATGTCGTCCATAACGACCTCGACCATCTGCGTGTAGAGCACAGGGTTGAAGAAATGGGTGAGAGCGAACTTGTGGCTGTTGGCAATTCCGACACTTAACAAGGTCGCGCGCGTCACCGATGACGTGTTGGTCGTGAGCAAACCGTGGAAGCCGGTGTCGCGCAGCCCTTTGTAAACGGCGAGTTTGGTTCTAGCGTTTTCTAAAACCGCTTCGGTGATGAGATCGGCCTTGGCGAGGCCGGCGAGACCACTGGTCGGTATGAGAAGCGTGCCAAGATTGTCGATCTCTTGGTCGGTGATACGACCCCGCTTCTTCAAGCGGTCAATAGTCTGCTCGCGGCGGTCGGCGAGCGAATCCATCATTGATTTCGCCGCATCGTAAGCCAACGTACGGAAACCTTTCATGGCATAGAGAAAGGCGATGTCGAAGCCCATCACGCCGAGGCCGATGACGCCGACGGTTTTGATTTGATCGTTCATGCGGCAATTTCGCTGCTGAGAATTGACTGGGGAGATATCACACGCCGTGGGGCAACTCAATGAAGTGGAAACGTTCGCCTTGACTTGGTAGACCGCGTTCTCTAGTACTGCGTGCTTAGTGCGACAACGCCGTAGCCAAAGCTCGGAATATCTCCCGCAAAGGCGCAAAGGCGCAAAGTACGGGCGGGTTTGAAACCCGCCCTCTGGGATTTGGCGCATCGGAAAATTTGCGCGTGGCGCGAAAACTTTCGACGTTAGTAATACGGAGGATGGGTTTGATGAAGCGCTTCGAGTTATTTATTTTAGCGGGGGTCGTGTCGCTCACCTTGGCAGTTTCGAGCGCCGACTTGGCTCGGGCTGGACAGGCCGCGGAACTGGACAAATTGAATGTGTGCTACTCGTCGATCGCGGCGACTTCGATCACCACCTGGGTGCCGCATGAAGCGGGGATCTACAAGAAATATGGGCTTGACGTGAACATCATTTACGTCGCCGGCGCGCAGGCGATAACGACTTTGATTTCCGGCGACACGCAGATCGTCCAAGGCTCCGGCGCGGCGGCGGCGCTTTCGCGCCTGTCCGGCTCCGACCTCACCGTGATTGGCACGACGATCAACGTCATTCCGATGAGTTTGGTGACGACGCCGGATATCACGACGCCTCAAGATCTCAAGGGCAAAACCTACGGCGTGACCCGCTTCGGCTCGCTCACTGATCTGGGACTCAGGCGAGCCGTCAGCGAACTTGGCCTCGACCCGGAAAAGGACATCAAGATGATTCAGACTGGCGGCGTGCCGGAGAACCTGCTCTTCATGCAGCAGGGTGTGATCAAGGGTGCGTTGATTTCTTCGCCAACTTTGGAGAGGGCTAAGGATCTCGGTTACAGAGAATTCATGAACCTGGCGAACTTGAAATATCGCTATCCGGGAACCGCTCTGGTGACCTCGGATTCTTTTATCCGCAACCGCCCGCAGACGCTCAATCGTTTTCTCAAGGCGACCTTGGAGGGAATCAAATACGCCAAAGCCAATCCGGACTTTACGGTGCGCGTGCTCGGCAAGTACACACGCAACACGGACACGAAGTTGCTCATGAGCGCGTTCAAGAGCTACGTGGTCGGCTATATCCGCAACGTGCCGACCGTGACGTCGGTGGAGATGGAAGCGGTGATCGAAGATATCGCGTCGAGAAATCCGAAAGCCAAGGGTGTCGATGTGAAACAATTCTACGATCTCAATCCTTTGGAGCAATTGGTTAAAGAGGGTTTCGTTAAGGAGTTGTATCCGCGTTAAATGAAGGCAACACGTTCAAACCGTTCAAGTAGTTCAAATCGTTCAAGCCGTTTAGGTCCCAACTACAGTCCACGGATTTTGTTTCGCTTTGACCGCTCGTTGTTTCCCTTTTTGTTACGGACCTTTCCCTGGACGCAGCGAAGAGATGTTATAGCCAGACTAGCCAGAATTAAGGGGGACCCCATGTCTACGGCGAAGTGGCAATTGCAAGAAGCGAAGAATCGTCTCTCCGAGGTTGTTCGGAAGGCGCGAACTGAAGGTCCGCAGGTCATCACGTTGCATGGGGAGGATGCGGCGATTGTTGTTTCAACGAAGGATTACCAAAAACTTGCCCGGCAGAAGGGAAGGCTGGTGGAATTTTTTCGCAAATCACCGCTGGTCGGTGTCGATCTTGATCTGAGGCGCAGCCGGGACACCGGTAGGAAGATTAGGTTGTGAGTTATCTGCTCGACACAATAGTCCGGAGATGACAGTGTTAGTGTCAACTACGACTCGCACGAGCGGCTCGCCTTTCGGCCCGCGCGGCTTGAATTTCGGCCTCGACCTCGGCCTCAGTCAGCGGTGGTAATGTCGCTAACCGCTCCGCCGCTTGAAACAACTGATTGATGCGACCGCGCTGGAGTTCGGCCCGCAATAAGGATTCGAGCGCTTGCGGTGTCAGGAGCCCTTTGGCTTCGGCCTCTCGCGCCAAGGAGTCGGGCAGGGTCAATCTTAATTCTAATTCCACTGAGTTTTCACCGTTCGCCATTGAGCACCTCTTCACGCGACATTTGATGCTAGCTATTATCTCAAAAGTTAGTGGAAGACGCCAGGTGTGCAGTGTCGGTGGTTTTGCCGAACCAGATGCGCGTAAATGTCTCAGGCAATCTTAATCTGATCGAACTCGGTGATGCGAAACTTCTCCGCGGCGCCGCAAGCCTGGTTGTATCAGCGTCCACCGTTTTCCTTGACGGTTACCGTCGCCCTGGCGTATGTAAAGCAGCAATAGTTCTTGTAGGGGCAACCCGCTGTGGTTGCCCCTTGTGATTCTAGACGCCGAAAGGAACCACCATGAAAGCCGCCGTGTTATACGAAGTGCGCCAACCGCTCAAAATTGAAGAGCTGGAAATGCCCGACGTGCACGATGAAGACGTGTTGATCAAAGTCGCGTCGTGCGGCGTGTGTCACACCGATTTGAAAGTCATCGAGGGGCGCAACCGCTTTACGCCGCCGACAATCCTTGGCCACGAAGTCGCCGGCACGGTCGAGCAAGTCGGCGCGCAGTGCCAAGACTTCAAAGCCGGCGACCGGGTGATCATCGGCATGCGTTACAAATGCGGTCGGTGCCGCTATTGCTTGAGCGCACGCGAGAATCTCTGCGAGCGCCGGCCGGCGCCGCCGAATCTGAAAAAGAAAGACGGCACGGTGGTGACACGCTGGAACGTCGGCGGCTTCGCGCAATATGTTTCCGTTCCGACGTACATGACGTTCAAAATCCCCGACGGTATTTCCATGGAAGAGACGAGCGTGGTCGGCTGCCGGGTGACGACGGCGTATAATGCGGTGAAACATCGCGGCCAATTGAAGCCAAACGAGTCGGCACTGGTGATCGGCTGCGGCGGCATCGGGCTAAACACGATTCAATTCCTCAAATGCTTCGGTGCCTATCCGATCATCGCCGTCGATATTGCCGACGACAAATTAGCGGCTGCGAAAAGCTTTGGCGCGACGCACACGATCAACGCCACAAGCGAAGATCCGGTGAAGGCAGTGATAAAACTGACCGCAGGCGGCGTCGACAAGTCTTTCGAGGCGATCGGCAACGGCAAGACTTCGGATCAAATCATCCAGGCCACGCGGCCGGGCGGCACGGCGACGATCATCGGCGGCCTAGGCAGCGGGCCGTTTACGATCAGCAGCGGGAACTTCGTCACCAAAGAAATCACCATCACCGGCGTGTCGAGCCGGCAAGCCAACGACGTCGACGAAGTGTTTCAGATGGCCCAGCAGGGCCGCATCGAATTGAAGCAACTCATCACCAAGAGTTACCGCTACGAGCAGATCAACGAAGCATTGGACGATTTGGAGCATGGCAAGCTCAGGATGGGGATTTCGATTTGGAATTAAAATAATGGCTCCCGTTCCAATCGTTCAAATAGTTCAAGCCGTTCAAATCGTTCTAGTTGGGGTTGTCGTTGGCGGGTGTTATCCGATGCTCTCCCCCCTTGATGGGGGAGAGTTAGAGTGGGGGTGAAATGCCACAGTCGGCGGACCTGCCACACTTGCGAGCGAAATCACCCCCATCTTAATCTTCCCCCGTCGGAGACTGTGTCGCAATACCGTTCATGGTTCGAGAACCTCACCACGAACGGTATTGCTCGATCGCGAATTCAACTACTTATCCGTTCGCCCTGAGCGTGTCGAAGGGCTCCGAGTGAATTGCGACACAGT
>CAYZJE010000577.1:0-2792 GCA_964478485.1 uncultured Syntrophobacter sp.
TGTGCACCTGAATGATCGTGCTGGTGACGGCGCGCAATCCGTAGGGCAGAAAGCGCGTAACGTAGGCGATGAGAATGATCCAGATGGTCGCGTAGACCGGAATCGGGAAATCGACATAGGCCCAGAGCAGTCCCAACGCCATCGCGGTGCCGGGAAAGGCCCAGGGGATGAAAACTAAACCTTCGATAAGGCCGCGCCCGGCGATTTTAGTTCTGACCGTGATGTACGCAGCCAACGATGCCAGCAGCATGCAAACCGTGGCGCCGACCAGAGCGAGAATCAGGCTATTGATAAAGGCTTTGTGGACGCGCGGCGTGGCCCAGACGTATTGGAAATGCGAGATGGTTAAATTGTGCCAGGTCTGCCAAGTGGGCACATGGTAGTACGGCAGGATCGCGACCAAGGAGAGAACCAAGATTGGCAACACGACCAGGAGAATCAATAAGAAGAATGCCGCGCCCGAGGCAGCGTAACGCCACGGACCAAGCTCGATCTGATGCGGCCGAAATCCCTTGCCCGTGACCGTGGAAAACATTTCCACCTGAGAGGTGAAACGACGATAGAGGTAAACGAAAACCAACGCGACGGCGAGAATGCCGACACCGTAGGCGGCGGCGAGATTGTGATTGGTTGGGAACGAACCGAGCGCTTCGCGCCAGATTTTTGTCGTAAAAACTTCGATGCGCGCGGGGAGCGCGATAATCGCTGGGGTGTCAAAGCTTTCGATGGCGCGGACGAAATTCAAAGTCCCAGCGGCCAGGATGGCCGGCCGGATTAATGGAAACGTGATGCGCCGCATGACGCCGAATTCGCCTGACCCGAGCGTCTTGGCCGACTCTTCAAGCGACGGGTCCATGCTTTTCATTGCCGCGGCGACGATCAAAAACGCCAGCGGCGTTAAGATCAGCGCTTCGACGAAGATCAGACCGGGCATGGTATAAATATTGAACGGCCCTTTCTCCAGACCGAACAATTTTACGAACACCCCATTGATTAACCCGTTGCTCGGATTGAGCAGCATCACCCAGGAGATCGACACTAAGATGGGCGGCAGAATATTCGGTATGATCGCGGTCAGTTCGAACAGCCGGCGAAACGGCGCGTCGGTGCGGATGGTGATCCAAGCGAGCGCCAAGGCAAAGAATACCGATAGACCGGATGCGCCGATGCCGAAAATGAACGAATTCAGCATCAGCGAGTAGGCTTCCGGATCGCCGTAAGCTTTGATGTAATTATCGAGGGTAAACTTTCCCGGCACGCCGAGCGGCGCGTCGGTTAAGCTGCCGTAAAAAAGAAAATAGGTCGGATAGAGGCTGAGGAACGCGATGATGCTGCCGACGATCAAAAAAACCCAACTGACCGGCTGACTCAAGAACGCGCCGATGCGCGAGCGGCTCCAAGCCGAAGTTAGGGCCGGTTCAACCGCAAAAGTAGTCTCGGGAGTGGACACTATTCGATCCGGCTAACGCAAGAAAATTTGCGTGTATTCCTTTTTCTTCTCGGCAAAATCTTTGGTGCTGAGATCGTCCATCTCAACGAAGCCGATCTTGTCGGCGTCGGCCAGCGGCGGCAGCACGCCTTTGCGATTGACGAATTCGCCGAGCTTAGCCATCAGGTTCATGCTCTCGTCATCGAGGAAATAATCGATGAAGGCTTTGCCGGCGTTCGGGTGAGGAGCTTTGTTAGCCAGAGCGATGTAGCTGGCGTCACCGATCATCTTGGCGGTCCGGACATAATCCACCGGCGCGCCTTTTTTGCCATGGATATAGGCGTATTTCACGTAGGTGATGGCGATCGGGAACTCACCGCTAGCGACTCGTTCGGCGGCAGGCAAGAGCGATTCAACCCAGATCGGCTTGTTGGCGGCGAGGTCGCGCATGAATTTTTCGCTTTTCTCCTTGCCCATGATTTTGTACAGGCTCGCCAGCCATTGAGTTGTCGTGGTGTGCTGGGTCGGGTCGGGCATGACGATCTTGCCTTTGTATTGCGGCTTGGCGAGGTCTTCCAGCGATTTTGGAAACTCGGCCGGTTTCAGCGTCGATTTATTATAGACCACGCCGACCACGACGTTGCGATAGCGCGGACCGAGATTCGGATCGATAACATCTTTGGGAAAATCGCTGTTGGTCGGTGAGTCATATTTCTGAAAAAATCCTTGCTGGTGCATCAAACGCATGACGTTGTCAGCCGCGACTATGCCGTCGGCCAATGGCTTCCCGGCGCGGAACTCGCTCATGGCGCGGTCCATCACCTTGGTCGCCGAAGCGCGCCAGTATTCCGCCTCAATGCCGGTCTTTTTGCGGAAGCCCTGCATGATAACGTCCATGGTGTCGGATTCGAGGGAACCGTAGATGACCGCTTTGCCTTCTTTCCTGGCGGCGTCGAGCAGTTGGGCGGTTTGGCCGAGCACCGTCATCGCCGTGAATGGCACAGTGATAAACACGCCGAGAATGATATAAGCAATTGGCAGCATGGAATTTCTCCTTGGCTTCCTGCGGTCGACGGTCGGCGAAGCGCAGCGATATTTTCAGATTTCAGCTATCGAGTCAAGCAAGATTTGCCGCCGTCGACGAGCTTGCTTCCTGGTAGATTGACTCTGCCGAGCGCCGATCATATAAGAGATTTTTCACAGGAAGGGAGCAGCTGAACTGATGGCCAAAGTGGATTTGCTGGTTAGGAACGGTGAGGTCTGGACGCCCGGCGGTTTTGTCGACGCCGATATCGCGGTAAGCGACGGCAAGATTGTCGCCCTGGGCAAAGCGCCGGTGTTGCCGGATAGCGCGGACACTGTG
>CAYZJE010000578.1:0-8814 GCA_964478485.1 uncultured Syntrophobacter sp.
TGGCGTCCCCGACGGGATTTGAACCCGTGTTATCGGCGTGAAAGGCCGGTGTCCTGGGCCGAGCTAGACGACGGGGACGTATTGGTGAGCCGTGCCGGATTCGAACCGGCGACCCTCTGCTTAAAAGGCAGATGCTCTACCGCCTGAGCTAACGGCCCGCTGGCGGAAAAAATCGAACTTCTTTAATAGCGGGAATATCGTGCTAAGTCAACGAATCGGGCGGCTTTGCGCTGCTTAGACTCGCTTGCACGCTTGCTTCCGGGCGAGCCGATCGCCCCTGCCATTGGCGAAAGTGTTGAACGCCAGAAGGGTCAGAAAAATCGCTACCGCGGAAAAAGCAAGTGTTGAGGGTGAGGCTGTTAGCTCTCGATGCTTTTTAAAAATGTCACCTCGATGTGATATAGAAGAACCACGATGAGCGAAGAATTGGCGCTTTTGAAGGAGGTGGCTCGCCGGCTCGATGACACTGCAATCAGCTATATGATCACTGGATCGACCGCCGCCAACTTTTATGCCGTGCCGCGGATGACTCGTGATATCGATATCGTCGTGGAATTGTCGGAAGGAGATATTGGAAAGTTCATTCTTGCTTTCGAAAAGGACCACTACCTGGAGCCAGAAACCGTGCGAGATGCAGTGAAGAGCAAGAGAATGTTCAATCTAATTCATGACCGCTACATTATCAAAGTTGATTTCATCGTGCGCAAGGACACGCCGTATCGCCGCAAGGAATTCTCGCGAAAAAGACAGATCTCCGTCGACGGTCAGGAGCTGTGCATTGTCGCGCCGGAAGACTTGATTCTATCGAAGCTGGAGTGGGCGAAAGATTCCAAATCAGAAGTTCAGCTCAGGGACGTCAAAAACCTTCTCCAATCCGTGAAAGGCCTGGACCGACGTTATCTTGCGCGTTGGGCAAAACAGTTAGGTGTGGATTCCCTATATCGGCAGGCGGCGCGATGAAAGACACATCAGACGCAATGGAGCGCAAATATCGCGACATGCTCCTCAAGTGCTCGGGCGAGAAGCGCCTCAAGATGGGTTGCTCCATGCACGCAACGGCGCAAGCTTTGGTTCGAGCGTCGGCGCTGCAAGACGAGCATTCAGCATCGCCTGCCTCATTAAGAAAAATATTATTTCTCCGTTTCTACGGACAGGATTTCGACACCGCAACGCGTAAAAAGATTATTCGCGCGCTGACAAAAGCATGACTTCGGACGTCACGCCATGTTTTAGAAGCATAGCGCAATTCTACATTGAACAGTTACAAGTCGTTGGACACCTTTCACCGCTGTTTCGGATCGAGTAGATCGCGCAAGCCATTTCCAAGTGTGTTGAAACTAAGAATCGTCAGAAATATCGCCGCGGCGGGAAACGCGATCACATGGGGATAGCTGCGCATGGCGCGGTAGCCGTCTTGCGCCAGCGTGCCCCAGCTTGTACCCCAATGACTGTACGGATCGTTGATGCCGATGCCGATGAAACTGAGCGTCGATTCGGCGAGAATCGCCGAGGGGATACTAAACGTCATGGTGACGATGATCGGGCCGACGATATTGGGCAGGATATGGCGCAGCAGCACCCTTGCCCGGGATGCGCCGAGAGCGACGGCGCTTTCGACAAAGAGAAATTCTTTGGCCTGCAAGACTTGGCCGCGGGCGATGCGGGCGAAACGAACCCAGGAGACTAGTGCGAGCGCGACGAGCAAGCCGCCAATGTTTCTGCCGAAAAAAAGCGACAGCAAAATAAAAATCAGCATGTCGGGCAGGCCGTAAAAAATATCGACGATGCGCATCATCAAGTGATCCCAGTTGCCACCTTTGAACCCGGCGATTAGCCCGTACATCGTGCCGATCACCAGCGCGATCAAAGCGGTGCCGAGTCCAACCGTGATCGATACCCGCGCGCCATAGAGCACGCGGGTGAGAAGATCGCGCCCCAGGCCGTCGGTGCCCATCCAATGTGCCCAGCTGGGCGCTTCAAGCAAACGCTTCTCTTCCAGCCCGCCAACGGCGTAAGGCGAAATCCATGGCGCGAACACCGCCGCAAACAGCACGACGGCGACGAAGGCGGCGCTCATGCCGAGGACTCTATTTGCAAAAGTGAGTTTGGCTTGGTTTTCGCCGTTCATCTCTCGACTCTTCTACTGGGCTCGTATGCGCGGGTCGACGTAGCTGTAGAGTAAATCGACCAGCAAATTGGCCGAGACCAGCAGCGCCGTGTAGATGAGCGTGACGCCCATGATCAGCGGGTAGTCGCGGTCGACGACGGCAGTGATAAAGAATCGTCCCATGCCGGGAATGGCGAAGACGAACTCGACGACGAAGGAACCGGTGAGGAGCGCGGCGGTTAGGGGTCCCATGACGGTCAGCACAGGAATCAGCGAGTGGCAAAGCGCATGCTTGGCGACGACCACCGATTCTTTGAGCCCTTTAGCGCGCGCGGTACGAACGAAGTCTTCGCCAAAGGTGTCGATCAACGTCGAACGGAGCAACGCGGCGAGAAAAGCCGCGGGGGCGGCACCCAAAGTAACGGTCGGTAAGATTATGCTTGCCCAATCGTCCCAGCGGCCGGCTTGAAGCCAGCCGAGCTGTAGCGCGATGGCCCAGATGAGAAAAGCTCCCAGGAGAAAATTGGGCAACGAAATGCCGAGTGTCGCAACCAGCATGCAGCAACGGTCGATTAGAGAGTTACGGTAATAAGCGGCGAGCAGGCCGATGGGGAAGGAGACGGCGAGGGCGAAAAGAATCGCCAGGCCGCCGAGCAAGATCGACGTGGGCAGGGTATCGGCGATGATTTCGGTTACGCCGCGGTCGAGATATTTGTAGGATGGTCCGAGGTCGCCGCGCGCGATGGCCGCGAGATAACGCAAATACTGTTGCCACAGCGGTTCGTCGAGGTGATATTTCGCTTCGAGATTGGCAATCACTTCAGGCGGGAGTTTGCGCTCGCTGTCGAAGGGGCCGCCAGGCGCGAGCCGTAGGAGCACAAAAGTAAGCGTGGCGACAACCCAGAGCACCAGCAGACCATGCAGACATCGTTTCAGCAGCAAGCGTGGCATGAGAAAATTCTACGAAGAGCACGACGCGCAACCAAAGCGGAGAAGATATTTAACCACAGAGGGCTTAGCGCGGCACAGCCGCAACCGAAACTCGGAATATCTCCCGCAAAGGCGCTAAGACGCAAAGGGTTTAAGAAACAAACTTTCTTTCCGAACTTAGCGTGCTTTGCGCCTTGGCGGGAGTCAATTCCCCGTGTTCGAGTATTCCAGATCACCGGAAAATTTGCGCAAGCCGCGGAAATTATCATGGATAGTAGTACAGAGTTCACAGAGTGGAAGATTCGGATGCAGAATTCTTTCTCTGTGATCTCTGTGCCCTCTGTGGTGAATGTGAATTCCTACTTTACCCTGTTGTGGATGCGGAGTACTCCTCAAGCTTTTTTTCCAGCCAACGGGTGTTGACCTTGCCGGCCCGATAATCGTCATCGGCGATGACGACTTTCAAGAACGGTATTAGCGTGTCTATTCCATTCACGTGAAAGTTTTCCAACGCCCGGTTGGTTAGATCCGCCGACTCGCTTCGACTGTTCGCGTGGACGATCAGTTTCGCGAGCAAGGAATCGTAGTACGGCGGCACCAAGTAGCCGGAGTAGCAGTGCGTGTCCAGGCGAATGCCGGGGCCCGTCGGTCCGCGCCATTCGGAGATCAAGCCGGGGCAGGGGCGAAAGCCATGCTGCGGCGACTCGGCGGTGATGCGACACTCAATGGCGTGGCCGGTAAACGTGATGTCCGCTTGCTTGAACGGCAGCGGCTCGCCACGGGCGATGCGTAACTGTTGCGCGACCAAATCGACGCCGGTGATCATCTCAGTTACCGGGTGTTCCACCTGGATGCGCGTGTTCATTTCCAGGAAGTAATAATCTTCGGTATCGTTATCGTAGATGAACTCGATGGTGCCGGCGCTTTGATAACCGATGCTGCGCGCCAACGTCGCCGCGGCGTGGCAAATTTTGCCGCGAACTTCCGGTGCCACCGCGTAGGCTGGCGCTTCTTCGACAATCTTTTGATGGCGCCGCTGCAGCGAGCAGTCGCGCTCGCCCAAATGAATCACATTGCCATGCTGATCACCGAGAATCTGCACTTCGATATGGCGCGCATTACCGACGTAGCGTTCCATGTAAAGCGTGTCGTTGCCAAACGCGGCGCGGGCTTCGGCGGCGGCCACGCGAAAGGTGTCTTCAATCTCATGCTCGTTCCACACCAACTTGATGCCGCGTCCACCGCCGCCGGCGGAAGCTTTGAGCAGCAGGGGATAGCCGATATCTTTGGCCAGCTCGGCCGCTTCATGCGGAGTGCGCGCATGATCCGAACCGGGCACCAGCGGCACACCGGCGCCGCGGGCGATTTTGCGCGCTTCGAGCTTGTCGCCCATCATCGTGATGTTTTGCGCGCTCGGCCCGACGAAAGTAATGTTATTTTCAACGCAGGCTTCGGCCAGCGCGGCCCGTTCAGAGAGAAAACCATAACCAGGATGGACCGCGTTGCAGCCGGTCCCTTGAGCGGCGGCGATAATGTTTTCAATCTTGAGGTAGCTGTCGGCCGACCGCGCCGGTCCGATGCAGACGGCGCGGTTAGCCATCTTTGCGGCCATACTCTCGCGATCGGCATCGGAAACCGCCGCGACGGTTTCAATAGCCAAACTCTGGCAAGCGCGAATCACACGAACGGCGATCTCGCCGCGATTGGCGACCAATACTCGGGTAACGCTCATGGGAACTCCTGAAGCAATGCGTCGTCACATGCATGAAAAAGGGCAGGGCAGGTTTCAAACCTGCCCCTACAATTGCGGATGACCGTGACGACTCTCCGACTGGTTAATCGCAGTCACCAACTAAGGTTTGACGATGATCAGCGTTTGGCCGAATTCGACGAAGCCGCCGTTGGCCGCGACGACTTCGACGATCGTCCCTTTAACCCCGGCGCGCACGCTGTTGAAGACCTTCATGACTTCGATGAGACCACAGGTTGTGTCTTCGGTGACTTGCTGGCCGACGGTCACAAACGGCGGCGCACCGGGCTCGGGCGCCACATAGAAAGTTCCCAGGATCGGTGCCGTGACGGCGAGATGTCCCGCGGGTATTGCTGCGACTTTCGCCGCGGCAGCGGCCGTGGGCGCGGGGGCGGCGAGAACCGGGGCTGTGGCAACGCTAACCGATTGCGCCGTGCCGACGATTGGGATCGGTTCGCCTTTGCTGACCGTGATTTTTAGTTCGCCGACTTCGAGTTGGAAGTAATCGAATTTGGATTCATCGATCAATTTCAAAATATACAAGACATCATCTTCGCTGAGTTCCATGACCTCGACCTTTCTCTTTCGAAATTCACCGTTGTTTCTTGGCAGCTAACATGAATTTGCGGCGGATGGCAAATCACCGACCCAACAATTGCTGGCAGATGTTTCGATACAGCATAGATGAAGATGTGTAGGGTGCGCTTGCGCACCGCTCGCTCGATGGTGCGCAAGCGCACCCTACAAGACTAGATGAAGAGGATTCAGGCGAATAGGTTATAGCAAGACCATTTTGGTTGGTTCGAGCTTGCGGGTGCGGGGATTGACCGAGAAGCCGAGGATTTCAAGTGCGGTTACACCAAGCAGGCGCGTGTCGCTAGGTTCGCCAAATATTGTCGGCACCGTGCGGGATTTTCCGTCGATACGGAGAAAGACATCTCCCAACTGGCGATGGATTTCGCTGCCGTCAGCGAGAAAGAATGTCTCTTCAGCATATGATTTGATACCGAGCTGTTCGAGAGTGGCTTTGGGGATCACGCTAAAAATTGCCCCTGTGTCCGCGACCAGACTGACGGCTTGCCAATGCGTTTGGTCCCGTGGATTGGTGATCTCGACTGTGACTTCTGTAATGCCCATGGGTCAGACTTTAGCATTACAGCGATTCTGCCTCAATGCGGCGTGAACGGGGACAGGCAACTTTTCACAATGTCGAAAGGTAGCCAGTCCCCTCGCTATTTTCCCGCTGGCTTCACGTTGCGCAAATCCATGCGCGCCATGGAGTTATATTCTAGACCGGTGAACTTGGGGCTCAAGATCGTCGCTTCGGCTTTCCAGAACAGCGGTGCGATGGCGGCGTCGATCTCGGAAAGAAGCCTTTGCGCCTCGTCGTAAATCTGCGTTCGCTTGGCGCCATCAGATTCCCGCGCTGCTTGTTCGAGCATCTGGTCGAACTTTGCATTTTTCCACCGGCCGTGATTGTTGCCGCTGTTGGAAGTGAAAAGCTTCATGAAGTTATCCGGGTCGGGATAGTCGGCGCCCCAGCCGGCGCGAAAGACCGGAAAAGGATCGCTCTGTAGCTTCTTGAGAAAAACTTTCCATTCCTGATTCTCGATCTTGACGACCACATTCAGATACTTCTGCCACATGCTTTGAATCGCTTCAGCAACGAGTTTGTGATCGTCCTGGGTGTTGTAGCCCAACACGATCGTCGGCAAGCCCTTGCCATCGGGGTAACCCGCTTCGCTCAGAAGCTTACGCGCTTCGTTCGGGTTGAAGGCGAGGCCGATCTTCGGATTGTGCCCGAGCATGCCCGGCGGAATCCAAGATGTCGCCGGTGTCTGTCCGCCTTGCAGGATCTTGGGGAAAACTTCGCGATCGATGGCAAGGGCGAAGGCTTTGCGTAGTTTCGGATTGTCGAACGGTTTACGGTCGACCGCAAAGCCATAATACTCGCCGCGCAACTGCGGCACGAGCTTGTAACCTGCCAGCTTCGACAAACGCGGCTTGTCGAGCGGCGCGATGCTGTGATCGTCGACGAAATCTAAGTTGCCCTGCTCGAACATGGTAATCGCCGTGGTTTTTTCGTTGACCATGTACATGGTCACTTTGTCGATCGCCGGTTTGCCACGGAAATAATTTCCGTTGGCGCTGAGCGCGATCTGATTTTCATGCTTCCAAGACGCCAGACGAAACGGGCCGTTGGTGACGATATTTTCCGGCTCGGTCCAGCGGCTATAGTGTTTTTCGATCACATCTTGGCGCTGCGGGTAAGTGACCTCGAAAGTGGTGATCGCGAGGAAGTAAGATGCCGGGTGACGCAACGTGACAACGAGGGTTTGATCGTTATCCGCTTTGACGCCGACGGCCGATGGGTCTTTGAGTGTTCCCTCGGCGTATTCCTGGGCATTGGCGATGTCAAAGAGTATGTAGGCGTATTGCGACGCGGTCTTGGGATTGAGCAGACGTTTCCACGAATATTCGAAATCCTGGGCGCGGACTTTTTTGCCGTCGGTCCATTGAACATCGTCGCGCAGATTAAACACGATCCTTTTGCCGCCGTCAGAAATATCCCATGATTTGGCGATCACGGGCACTGGCTTCAACTCTTTGTCGAACTCGGTGAGGCCGACCATGAGATTCGAAATGACATTGAACGAGACATGGTCGGTGGCAAGAGACCAGTCGAGGCTCGGCGGTTCGGTGCCGAGATTAACTCTGAACTGGTCGTTGGCGCCGTTCTTGGCGGCGGATTTACAGGCGGCCAGCGCGATCAAGACAATCGCGAAAATGGCCAGCAGTCGATGTCGTTGGGCGCGGTAATTCATTCTTGCTTGTGGGTGGTTTAGTCGCTATTACTAACTCAATACAGTTATTGCTTCAAGAAAGCGCAGATATTTATGGACGCCAAAGAACTTTTGATGAGCAGTCTAGTGATTGAAGGACATCGCGATGTTTATGAGCAGATCTATCGAAAATCCATCGGCGAAGAAACGCCGATCCGCGACGGTGTGGCGCGACGCTTGATCCGCGACGGCATCAACCTGACCGTCTATGCAATCTGCGGCGATTCTTATTCGCATTCCCAGAACACCGGCCGCTATCTGGAAACCGCGCTGGAACAGATCGATCAGTTTCTCGAAGAGGCGCCGCGCTCGGAAGGCATGATTCAGATGGTCAAGAAGCGCGGCGACCTGCCCGAGAAGGTCGAACCGGGCAGCGTGAAGTTCTTGCTTCACTTCGAAGGCTGCATGCCGCTGCGCGGCAGCATCGAGAACCTACGCAATTTTTATCGATTGGGACTGCGTTCGATTCAACCGGTGTGGAATTTTCGCAATGAGCTCGGCGACGGGGTCTGGGAAAACCGCACGGGCGGCGGGCTGACCAATTTTGGCGTACAAGTCATTAAAGAGGCGAATCGCTTAGGCATGGTTGTCGATCTGTCGCACATGAACCGGGAAGGTTTTTTTCAGACATTAGAGGTCGCTACCGCGCCTTTACTGGTCAGCCACGCCAACGCTTGCGGCATGCTCATGAACCCGCGCAATCTTGACGACGAGCAGATCAAAGCGATCGCCAAGCAAGGCGGCTTGGTCGGCATACTCGCTTTGCCGGAACGCGTCGGCGAAGGCGAGGTCGGCATCGAAGACATGCTCAAGCATATGGACTACATGATCAAGCTGGTCGGCATCGAGCATCTGGCGCTGGGCATGGACTTCGTCAAGTACGACGGCCCGCGCACGCTCAAAGACCGCCATCACCCGCTGCACAAAGATCCGCTGATCAAAGGCTTCGAAGAGATCGAAGATTTGCCGAATTTGATCGATGGCTTGCAAAGACATGGCTACAAAGATGATGAAATCAGAATGATTCTCGGCGGCAACTATTTAAGAGTGCTTAAGACGATCTTACCGGAACAGTCGGTGATCTAACCTAAGTCGTAATTCATGCGCCACGAAGGGCACGAAGAGCACGAAGGTAATAGGATTTGGCCGGAGCTTTGCTGCTTTTTGACTTGAACTATCTTCTG